>CBIHPE010000117.1:0-12480 GCA_966212015.1 uncultured Frankiales bacterium
CCTCGGCAAGATCGGGCTGGTCCTGTCGGTCGTCGGACTGGTCGTCGGACTGCTTCTCGGCGCGATCGTCTACGGCGCCAACCACTGACCTCCCCAGCGTCGCTGACCTCTCGGGGTACGGTCCCGGTGTGGTTGCCCGCCGCAAGGTCGTGACGCGGACGCTCGGGGTCCTGGTGATCCTGGGCGCGGGCACCTTCCTGGGCATCCGGGCCGCCATCCCGCCGCGGCCGGCGCTGCCCTACCCCGCGGGCCAGTCCCTCGAGCACGTCCGCAGCAACTGCAACACCGGCAACGAGCTCATCGGCTGCGACAGCCTGACCGGACCCCGGTCGTTCCTCCGGGTCAAGGCCAGGGGCGACGTCCGGGACGCCGCGGACGCGCTGTTCGCCGCGATGCGGCTCAACGGCTGGACGGAGAAGTCGGGCCTGGTGGCCGCGGACTTCAGCGCAGGTGGCCAGTCGGAGGACATCGAGCCGGTGCTGTGCAAGACCTCGAAGGGCTGCGTCGGGATCTTTCGGTACGAGACCGGCAGCTACGTGCTCGCCTGGTGGGAGGCGCCCCCCGGTGACGGTGAGTGAAGTGCCCGCCAGCGGGGTACTGCATGCACAAGACCATGTGGGGAGTGAGGCAGGCATGCAGGTGAGCGACGTCGCGGTGGCCGTGCTGCCGCCCCGCGCGTCCTCCGCCGCACGGGCCCGGGAGCTCGTGACCTCCCGGTGCGCCCAGTGGGGCTACGCCGCTCTCTGCGACGACATGGCCCTGGTCGTCACGGAGCTCGTCGCCAACGCCGTCCGGCACGCCAGGACCGACATCGAGGTCTTCGTAGCCCCTCTCGACCACGGCGTCCGGCTCGAGGTGCGCGACGGCTCGACCCGCCCGCTGCGCCCGCGCGCGGCGCTGTCCAGCGACGAGGGCGGACGCGGCCTGCTGCTCGTCGACGCCCTCTCGACCCGCTACGGCGTGGTCGGGGAGCCCGAGGGCAAGCGGGTCTGGGTCGAGATGCTGAGCGCCTAGGCCTCGGACTTCAGCGCCGCCCGCATGCCCTTCAGGTCCACGCCCTCCGGTGTGGGCCAGCCGAGCTCGAGGTCGGTGAGCGTCTCGAGCAGCAGGTGGCTCACAGCCCAGTCGCGGTACCACTTGCGGTCGGCCGGCACGACGTACCAGGGCGCGACGTCGGTGCTGCACTTCGTGAGCGCCGCCAGGTAGGCCTCTTGGTAGTCGTCCCAGCGCTGTCGCTCGGGGATGTCGGCGCTGCCGACCTTCCAGTGCTTGGTCGGGTCCTCGACGCGTTCCAGCAGCCGCTGCCGCTGCTCCTCCTTGCTGATGTGCAGGAAGACCTTCACCACGGACGTCCCGCTCTCGACGGCCCGCTTCTCCCAGGCGTTGATGCGCGCGTAGCGGCGGCTCCAGACCGCGCGCGGGACGAAGTCGTGCACGCGGACGATGAGCACGTCCTCGTACTGCGACCGGTTGTAGACGCCGAGCTGCCCCGCCGACGGCAGGGAGTTCGTGATGCGCCAGAGGAAGTCGTGGGCGAGCTCCTCCTTGGTCGGCTTGCCGAACGACGTGATCCGGCAGCCCGCCGGGTTGACCTGCCCGACCACGTGCTTGACCGTGCCGTCCTTGCCGCTGGCGTCCATGCCCTGCAGGAGCAGCAGCAGCTTCTTGCTCCCGCCGACCTTGCCGTTCGCGAAGAGCCGCTCCTGCAGGTCCGCGAGCTTCGGGGCGATGGCCTCGACGTCCTTCTTGGCGTCGCTCTTCCCCTTGACGCCCGGCGTGTCCCGCGGGTCCGGGAGCGTGCCGTTCCACCTCAGCTGGTCGCGCACTGACTTCGCCATGCGGCGGATCCTGTCACGTCCGAGCGGACGCCAGACCGTGGAGCAGCAGATCCACCCGGGTGCCGTCGACCTCGACCGCGTCGCAGACGGCCCGCCCGATCTGCGCGACGTCGTCGACCGTTCGCGCGCCGTTCACGCAGAGCGCGCGGGCCAGCTGACCCTTCGTCCACTTGTTGTCGTGGCTGACGACGGACCTCGTCCCCTTCTCGTCGCGCAGCACCCGCACGTCCACCGCCCCCGGGACCCGCGCCAGGTTGGCGTACGCCCCCGACCGGAGGTCGACGACGAAGGGCTGCTGCGCCAGCTCCTTCTCGAGCGCAGGCCGCCAGACCGGTGCCAGGCCGCCGAGTCCCGGGACGGTGGTGCCCCCGGACAGCCGGTACGACGGCACCCGGTCGGTCGGGCGGAGCAGCCCGAACAGGGCGCTGGCGACGACCAGCGCCTCGTCCGCGCGGGCTCTCGCGGCAGCCGGCAGGGTCGCGTACCCGAGGTTGTCGTAGACGATGCCCGTGTAGAGCTCGAGAGCCGGCAGCGTCGGGGCGGTGAGCAGATCACGGTCCTTGTCGAGCTCGTGCAGCTGCTTGTCCGACAGCTGCAGCGCCTTCTGCAGCAGCGGCCGGCCGGTGCGGCTGCGGGCCGCCTTGACCAGGGCCTTCACGACCTTGGTGCGCGTCCGGGTCAGTGCCGGGAAGGACAGGGCTGTCAGGTCGAGAGGCGGCCCGTCGCTCCCGGTGGCCTTGCCCTCAGAAGGCGGGAGCAGCACGAGCACCCGCGCAGACTATTAGCCGAAGAGCCGGTGGTGCCGGGCGTGCCTCAGCAGCTTCGCGTTGCGCTTCACCTGCTCGCCGTAGCCGCCGTCCTGGATCTTCTGCTCGATGTCCTTGAAGGCAGCCTGGCGCTGGTCCTTCGGCAGGTCGATCGCCTTCTGCAGGTCGCTGCGCAGGTCCTGGTTCATGCTGCCGAGCCGGTTCTGCAGCCGCTGCGCCCGCTGCTGCACCTGGGCGCCGTAGTCGCCGTCGACCGCCTTCTTCAGGACCGCCTGGAGCGCGGCGACCCGTTGGCCGTCGGGCTGCTTCCAGGCCGCCTTGAGGTCGTCCTTGAGGGCCTGCGGCGCCTTGTCCGCGAACGCGGCCGGCTGGAAGGCGGCGGACACGGGGTCGGCGGGGGCGGCGCTCGCGGCGCCGGTGCTGAGGGAGAGGGGTACGGCGATGCCGACGGCAGCGACGGCGAGGCCGGCGGTGACGGCGAGGCGGCGGGTCCAGCTCATGGGGTGCTCCTTGGTCGGGGTGCACTCACGGTCCAGCCTGCACCCGCGCAGGTGTGTCTGTCCTGAGTAAGGAGTTTGCAAGGGCAATACGCTCTGGGTCCCACTACCTGCCGACGTCCTGCCGACGTCACGACCTGGAGGTCTCCCGTGCTCCGCATGTCCACGCTGTTCCTGCGCACCCTGCGTGAGGACCCGGCGGACGCGGAGGTGCCGAGCCACAAGCTGCTCGTGCGGGCCGGCTACGTCCGCCGCACGGCCCCCGGCATCTACTCCTGGCTGCCTCTCGGCCTGAAGGTGCTGCGCAACATCGAGGCGGTCGTCCGCGAGGAGATGGACGAGATCGCGCAGGAGGTGCAGTTCCCTGCCCTGCTGGCGCGCGAGTACTACGAGGCCACCGGCCGCTGGACCGAGTACGGCGACAACATCTTCCGGCTCAAGGACCGGCGCGGGAACGACTACCTCCTCGGCCCGACCCACGAGGAGATGTTCACCCTGATGGTCAAGGGCGAGTGCTCGTCGTACAAGGACCTGCCCGTCTCGCTGTACCAGATCCAGAGCAAGTACCGGGACGAGGCGCGGCCCCGTGCCGGCATCCTGCGCGGCCGCGAGTTCCTCATGAAGGACAGCTACTCCTTCGACCTCGACGACGAGGGCTTGAAGCAGTCCTACGAGGCGCACCGCGCGGCCTACGTGAAGATCTTCGACCGGCTCGGGATGGACTACCGCGTGGTGTCCGCTGTCTCGGGCGCCATGGGTGGCTCGGCGTCCGAGGAGTTCCTCGCGATCGCCGAGACCGGCGAGGACTCGTTCGTCTCGTGCACGTCGTGCGACTACGCGGCCAACGTCGAGGCCGTCGAGACGAAGGCGCCGTCCGTCACGAGCGAGGCGCCTGAGATCGAGGTCCTCGACACCCCTGACACCCCCACCATCGAGACCCTCGCGGCCTTCCTCGGCATCACCGCAGGGGAGACGCTGAAGAACGTCGTGGTCAAGCTGGTCCAGCCCGACGGCACCGTCGAGCCTCTGATCGTCGGCGTGCCCGGCGACCGCGAGATCGACATGAAGCGGCTCGAGGCCAACGTCGCGCCTGCCGAGGTCGTCGCCTTCGAGGGCTCGGACTTCGAGGCCCACCCCGGCCTCGTGCGCGGGTACATCGGCCCCCAGGGCGACCTCGGCGTGCGCTTCGTCGTCGACCCGCTGGTCGCCGAGGGCTCGTCCTGGGTCACGGGCGCCAACGTCGAGGGCAAGCACGCCCGCAACGTCGTCATGGGTCGCGACTTCACCCCCGACGGATTCCTCGCTGCCGCAGAGGTGCGGGCCGGCGATCCCTGCCCCCGCTGCGGTTCCGCGCTGTCGCTGGACCGCGGCATCGAGATCGGCCACGTGTTCCAGCTCGGGCGCAAGTACGCCGACGCCTTCTCGCTCGACGTCCTCGGCCCCGAGGGCAAGCCGGTCCGGGTCACGATGGGCTCCTACGGCATCGGCGTGAGTCGCGCTGTCGCGGCAATCGCCGAGCAGTCGTACGACGAGAGGGGCCTCATCTGGCCCCGCGCGATCGCGCCGGCCGACGTGCACGTCGTCATCGCCGGGCAGGGCGAGCAGCAGGAGGGCGGGCAGCGGCTCGCGAGCGAGCTCGAGGCCGCCGGTCTCAAGGTGCTCCTGGACGACCGCCACAAGGTGAGCCCTGGCGTCGCGTTCAAGGACGCCGAGCTGATCGGCGTCCCGACCTACGTCGTCGTGGGCAAGACGCTCGCCATCGACGGCACCGTTGAGATCCGCGACCGCCGCTCCGGATCCTCGCGACCTGTCGCGATCGCCGACGCCGTGGCCGAGATCGTCGCCGAGGTCCGTCCTTGATCCGAGCCGTCCTGTTCGACTGGGGCGGCACGCTGTCCACCTCGAACAACGACGACCTGCTCGGGATGTGGCGGCACGCCGCTCTCGTGCTCGCGCCGCACGACCCGGAGCCGCTCGCGCAGCGGCTGCTGGACGCGGAGCACGCCTGGTGGGACGAGCGGGTCGGCGCCGGTGACGGGACCGGCAGCGGGACGACCGAGGACATCGTGCGGTCCGTCGCGGACGAGACCCACCTCGACGTGGCGGGCGCCCTGGCGGCTTACCACGGGGCGTGGGACGAGCGGGTCGACCACGACCCCGCCTGCGTCTCTGTGCTCCAGGGGATCCGCGACCGCGGGTGGCGCACCGGGCTGCTGTCGAACACGCACTGGCCGCGCGGCCTGCACGAGCGCTGGCTCGTCGAGGCCGGCCTGCTCGACCTGCTCGATGCCCGCGTCTACACGTGCGAGCTGCAGCACATGAAGCCGCACCCCGAGGCGTTCCTCGCGCTCACGAGACTGCTCGACGTCGAGCCGGGGGAGTGCGTGTTCGTCGGTGACCGCCCGCGCGACGACGTCGCGGGCGCCCACGCCGTCGGCATGCGCACCGTCCTGCTGACCGACCGCGGCGTCCCGGGGTGGGACATCACTCCCGATGCGTCGCTGGCCGACCTCGCCAGCTTGCCCGAGGTCCTCGACCGCTGGTCCTAGACGCGGGTCAGGGGGTGCCGGGAAGGGGCACCGTGACGGGGTGCTGGCCGGCCACCTGGCGCCAGCGGACAGCGCGCACGGCGGCGTCGGCCAGGGCCCGGACCGCCAGGCCGCGGAGGTCCGCGCTGTCGGTCGAGGCGACCAGGTCGCGCCACAGCACGCACAGCCCGTCCTCGAGCGCGATCGCCTGCTGCGCAGGGGATCCCGCGGGCAGCGCGTAGGCCAGCGCCGGCGCCGGCGTCGGGAGCGACCGGGCGGCGAGCCGTGCGATCAGGCGGTCGCGCAGCTGGCGGTGGGTGTCGTACGCCGACAGCGCCGCCACCCTCCGCGCGTCGTTGAGGTGGGCCCCGAGGACGCCGTAGCCGTAGACCGCGGCGTGCTCCGCGGCGAGCAGCGCGGTGAGGGCGGACGCCTCGCTCACAGCACCGCCAGGGCACTGGCGGAGGAGGCAGCGAGCGACGCCAGCAGCGGCGCCAGCTGCCGGGACGCGGTGAGGGCGGCGCGGCCGTGCGCGGTCGCCGTCGTGCTCTCGAGGGCCTTGAGGCCGGCGAGGGTCGACACCGTCGACACTGCCGAGGTCGCCGGCGTGACCGGGCCGAGGGCGGTCGCGTGCACGGCCTTGTCGGCGGCGAGCGCCTGGAGCCGGGGTGCGAGGGACGGTCGCAGACGCATGACCGACTCATATGCCGATTGCAGCGCCAGCTCGCGCTGCAGTGCCGCCTCGCGGAGAGCGACGTCGGGGTCGACCCTGACAGGGGCCTTCTCCCGGCAGGCCGTGAGCGTGAGCACCGACGCGACGAGGACGGTCCGTCGCGAGGGGTTCACCCCGTCAGCCTGCCAGAGGCTCCGGCTCGGCCCGCCACTCGGGCGGGAGCTCCTCGAGGTCGGGCTCGGCGGCCAGCAGGTCGAGGGCGGGGGTGCCCACGGGCAGGTCGGCGAGGTGCTCGGCACGAGCGGCGGCCTGCTCCTCGGCACCGGGGGAGACGACGAGCGCCTCCCGCAGGGCAGCGCGCGGGTCGAGGGCGCGCAGCTCTTCCAGGTCGATGCCGGAGGACGCCTTCAGGTCGTCGGTGAGCGAGGTGACGGACCGGCGGACGGTCCGCAGGGCGCGTCCGGCCTGAGCGGCGAGCTCGGGCAGCCGCTCAGGGCCGAACACCAGCAGCGCGACGACCCCGAGGACGAACAGCCGTCCCAGGCCCAGGTGGTCGATCACGAAGCTGCCTCCCGGGCGAGCTAGGACACCGTGATGGTGCCCTTCATGTACTGGTGGATGTCGCAGATGTAGTCGTAGGTGCCGGCCTTCTTGATCTGGAACGTGAAGGCCTTGCCCTTGGCGAGGTCGCCCGAGTCGAAGCTCTTGTCCGACGCGGTGATCGTGTGAACCGCGGCGTCCTCGTTGGTCACGGTGATGGTCTCGCCGACCTTGGCCGTGAGGGCCGCAGGGGCGTACGCGAAGTCCTTGATGGCGATGGCGTTCCCGGTGACTGCCTTGCCCCCGCCGGACGGCGTGCTGCCGCCGCTGCAGCCCGTGAGGGCCACAGCGACGGCAGCAGCCGTCAGCACAGCACCGAGACGGTGCCTAGACACCGGCCTCGTTGGACGGACGTGCACCGAGAGAGGTGGCCGTCTTGTCCAGCTTCACGAACGTGTCGGGCACGGGGTACTCGCCGATCACGAAGTTGAGGATCGCCGAGTGCTGCTGCTCGACCGGAGCGATGGTCGCGACCGCCGACAGAGCGGCCGGGCTGGTGAGCTCGGCCATCTGCTTGATGTAGGTCGCCGCCGCCGTGTTCTCCAGGCTGAGCGCCAGCTTCGCCAGGTCCACCACGTTGGTGATCTTGCCGAACAGCATGGTCACCGTGGGGGCGAGAGCGGGGTCCGGCTTGGTGAACGCCGTGCCGCCGGCACCCTTGATCGCCGCGTTGAAGGCGTCCAGGTGGTCCATGTGCTGCTGCTTCGCCACCGTGGCGAAGGTCGCCACGGCCGCCGGGACGGTCTTGCCGAACTTGCCCTTGGGAGCAGCGTCGAGCGCGGCACCATAGGCGAAGATGGCAAGCGCCTCGATCGAGGCGTCCGTCGACAGGGCGGAGATGTCCGCGCTGCCGCCGCCACCCGTGCTCGGGGAGCCACTGCCACTCGGGGTGGCCGTGTCGCTCTTGCTGCTGCAGGAGGCCAGGAGCAGGCCACCCACGACAGCGGAGCCGCCCGCGAGGAACGCACGACGCGAGGCGAGCTTGGCGCCGACAGCGGAGCCCCGCTTGCGGAGGTCGCTGCCCAGGTCGAGCATCGACTCCTGCAGGGTCGGGAGCGTCGCGCGGTGCATCTCGTCCATGCTCGCCGTCATCGCGATGAGCTCGGACTCGCTGATCTGCATCTCGTTGTGGTCGGTCACTTGACTGCCCCCTCGTCGGCCGGAGAGGCCGCGTCGGTCTTCTTGAAGGCCTCGGGGAAGCCCACGCTGCCGGCGGCTGCCGGGAGCTTGGCGGCGTCGGTCGCGCCACCGGTGGCCTTGACCGTGATGAGCTCCGCGCCACCTCCCTTGAGCAGCGCCTGCACGGCGTACAGGGTCGCGAGGTGCTGGGACTCGACACCGGCGACGGTGCCGAACAGCAGACGGGTCTGCGGGTCCTTCACGGTCTCGATGTTCTTGACGTACGTCGAGGTCGCGATGTTCTCGAGGGTGATGGCGAGCGCCACCACGTCGAGCGGGCCACCCTTCTTGAGCGCCGGGATGGCGCCGGTGACGACCGGGGTGTACTTCGGGTTGGTCGCCGTCTGCTTCATGCCACCCAGGGCGACAGCCTTGCTGTTGAAGGCGTCGCCGTGCTCCTTGTGCTGACCCATCGTGATCGTCGCGAACGCGGCGACGGTCTTGATGGCGCGGGAGCTGCCCTTCAGGTAGGGCAGCGTCAGGGCGGTCTTGTAGGTGAGAACCGCGAGGTTCTCGAGGGACGCAGCGGTCTGCAGCGCCATGACGTCGGCGTTGGCCTCCGCGTAAGCGGGGGTCGCAGCCGCGGCCATCAGGCCCAGGCCACCGACCGCACCGAGGCCGAGCAGGGCGCCGCGACGTGAACGGGCCTCCTCCTCCTCGCGCACGATCTCGGCGTACTCCTTGGTCGCACGACGCTCGCGGCCCAGGGCCACGAGCTCGTCGAGGGGCTGCTTGGCCTCTCGCATCGCGTCGACCTGGAGGTCTTGAGACTCCTCGATCAGCGAGTGAAACTGATCGATGTCCAGTTCACGCATGAACTCTCCTCATCGGGTGGGTGCCCTCTCGTTGCCGAGGGACAACGACCCGCTGCGGTGTGTCAGCGAGTCACCGGTCCTTTCGCGAGATGGGGCCCGGCGGTTCACCCCGATCCGAAACTGCTGGTGCTGAACCGATCCCGCAGGTGGGGCGAACGATCCGTGTCACTCTCCCGCCGACCTAAGGCGTCCCATGCTGCAGATGCTCGACAAGCCCGGCGTCCTGATCGTCGGTCTCCTGCTGATCCTCGTGTTCGGCGCCAAGCGCCTCCCTGAGGCGGCCCGCTCGCTCGGTCGCTCGGCCCGCATCCTCAAGGCCGAGACCGCCGGCCTCCGCGAGGACGAGCCGAAGCACGAGCCGAAGAAGGACGAGGCCGTCCACCGCGTCACCACCCTGCCCACCGAGTCGTGAGCGCGGTCGCCCTCGAGGCGACCGACGCAGCCGCGCAGGACCGCTTCAACCGGCGGATGAGCCTCGTCGAGCACCTGCGCGAGCTCCGCCGTCGCGTGCTCGTCTCCGTCCTCGCCTACCTGGCCGGTGTCGTCGCCGCCTACGCGCTGTGGGAGCCGATCTACGAGTTCCTGCGGCAGCCCTACTGCGCGACGTCGGTCGGCCACAACAGCTGCGACCTCTACGTCCTCGGCGTCTTCCACCCGTTCCAGGTGCGGATGCGCATCGCGTTCCTGGCCGGCGCTGTCATCTCCGCGCCGGTGTGGACGTTCCAGCTCGGACGCTTCATCACGCCGGCCCTGCACCGGCACGAGAAGAGGTACGCCGCCGCGTTCAGCGCCTCGGGGCTCGTGCTGTTCTTCGCGGGCGTGGCGATGGCCTACCTGACGGTCGCGCACGGGCTGCAGCTGTTCCTCGAGGCCGGTGGCTCGCACGTGCTGCCGCTGGTGACGGTGCAGAGCTACCTGGGCTTCATGACGCTGCTGATGCTGGCGTTCGGCCTCGCCTTCCAGTTCCCGCTCGTCGTGCTGCTGCTCAACGTCACGGGCGTCCTGAGCGCCGACCGCATGCGGCAGCACCGCCGTACCGCCGTGTTCCTCGTGCTGCTCGTGTCCGCGGTGCTCGTCCCGACGACCGACCCGTTCACGTTCCTGGCCATGGGCGTCCCGCTGGCCCTGCTGTACGAGGTCTGCATCGTCATCGCCCGCGTCCGGGAGCGGCGCAGGAGGTCCCAGCTGGAGCCCTTCGACCTCGAGGACCTGAGCGCCGGTCTGTAGGCTCGTCCTCCCACAACTTCACACGGAGGTCGGACCAGTGAGTGCCGCTCGACTGCAGCAGCTGCTCGAACCCGCCGTCGCCGCGATCGGCTTCGACCTCGAGGACGTCACCGTCTCCCCGGCCGGCAAGCGCCGCGTGGTCAGGGTCGTCGTCGACGCCGACGGCGGTGTCGACCTGGACGAGGTCGCTGGCGTCGCACGTGCCGTCAGCGACGTGCTCGACGAGCACCCCGACGTCATCGACGGCGCCTACACCCTCGAGGTCACCAGCCCCGGCGTCGACCGGCCGCTGACGCAGCCGCGGCACTGGCGCCGGGCCGAGGGCCGGCTCGTGAAGGCCGACCTGGCCGAGGAGACCGTCACCGGCCGCGTGACGGGCAGCACCGACCTCGAGGTCACGCTCGACGTCGACGGCACGCCGCGCACGCTGCTCCAGGCGGAGGTCACGAGGGCCGTCGTGCAGGTGGAGTTCACGAAGGGAGCCGACGCGTGAAGATCGACATGGCCGCGCTCCGCGGTCTCGAGCGCGAGAAGGACATCAAGCTCGACCTCGTCGCGCAGACCATCGAGTCGGCGCTGCTCACGGCGTACCGGCACACCGAGGGCGCTGCCCCGCACGCCCGGGTCGAGCTCGACCGGAAGACCGGCGAGGTGGCCGTCCTCGTGCAGGAGGTCGACGAGGACGGCGCGGTCCTGCGCGAGTACGACGACACCCCCGAGGACTTCGGCCGGATCGCTGCCATGACGGCCAAGCAGGTCATCCTGCAGCGGCTCCGCGAGGCGGAGCACGAGGTCACGTTCGGCGAGTACTCCGGGCGGGAGGGCGACCTCGTGAGCGGCATCGTGCAGCAGGCCCCGCAGCGGCCCGGCGGCCCGCCCAACCGCAACGTCATGGTCAAGCTCGGCACCCGTGAGGACGCGCTCGAGGCCGTCCTCCCGCCGCAGGAGCAGGTGCCGGGCGAGGTCTACGACCACGGCAGCCGCCTCACCTGCCGGGTCATCGCCGTGACCCGCGGCCAGCGCGGCCCGCAGGTGCAGGTCTCGCGCACGCACCCGGACCTGGTCCGGGGCCTGTTCGCCCGTGAGGTGCCCGAGGTCGCCGACGGGACCGTCGAGATCGTCGCGCTCGCCCGCGAGAGCGGGCACCGGACCAAGATCGCCGTACGGACGAAGGTGCAGGGCCTGAACGCCAAGGGCGCCTGCATCGGGCCGCAGGGCTCCCGGGTCCGCGCGGTGCAGAACGAGCTGCACGGCGAGAAGATCGACATCATCGACTGGCACGAGGACCCGGCGCGGTTCGTGGCCGAGGCGCTCTCGCCCGCGACGGTCGTGAGCGTGACGGTCGTCGACGCGGTGCAGCGCTCCGCCCGCGTCGTCGTCCCCGACTACAAGCTGAGCCTCGCGATCGGCAAGGAGGGGCAGAACGCCCGCCTGGCCGCCCGCCTCACCGGCTGGCGGATCGACATCCACAGCGACACCGAGACCTCCGGCGCAGACACGGGGCCAGATGGCGCGCGGAACGCGTGAAGCGGCCTCAGGGGTAGACTCGTCCACGGCCTCGATCGTGGGACCGGTCCGCACCTGCGTGGGGTGCCGGGGACGCGACGCGAGGTCAGCCCTGCTGCGTGTCGTCGTGGTGGGCGGTGTGCTCACCGTCGACCACGCTCGGTGCCTGCCGGGGCGAGGCGCCTCCGTGCACCCCGACCCCGCTTGCGTCGAGCTCGCCGAGCGTCGCCGAGCGTTCCTGCGGGCCCTCCGGGTCCCGGGCCCGCTGGACGTCACACCCGTCAAGCAGGCAGTCCAGTCACCTATCCGAGAGCAGGTCGAGAAGCGCACATGAGCACTCGATGAGCCAGCACCGATGAGCACCGCCATGCAGTAACCACCACGGCTTGGGAGAGACCCGGGCCAGACCTTCACAAGAAGGAGCACAGTGCCCGGCAAAGCCCGCGTCCACGAGCTCGCCAAGGAGCTCGGGATGGAGAGCAAGGCTCTCCTGTCCTGGTTGAACGACAACGGGGAGTTCGTCAAGAGCGCCTCGTCCACGATCGAACCGCCCGTCGCCCGCAAGGTGCGCGAGGCGTTCCCGGCTCAGGCCGCTGCGGCTGCAGCGGCCCCGGCCCCCGCCAAGAAGGCTCCGGCCAAGAAGGCCGCCGCTCCGGCTCCCGCGCCTGAGGCGCCTGCCGCCGAAGCGCCTGCCGCCCCGGCAGGGGAGGCACCCGTCGCGCCCATGCCGACGCGGCCCGCCCCGGCCCCCGGCCCGCGGCCGGGGAACAACCCCTTCACGTCTCCCGAGGACGGCGGCTCGCTGCCGCCGCGCCCGGCGGCGCTCCCGCCCCGTCCCGGCTCGCCGGCC
>CBIHPE010000118.1:0-12408 GCA_966212015.1 uncultured Frankiales bacterium
GGCCGCGACGCCCGCTGCAGCCCCCGGTCCCCGGGACCCCGCGACGCGACACGCCGGCAAGTCGCGCCAGGACGTCCCAGGGACCGCGGGGGTAGGCGGTCAGGACTTCGGCGGCGCCTGGAGCGCAGGGCAGCCGGTGAGGATGGCGGTGCGGGTCGGCCAGGCGGCGTCCGGGTCCGGCAGCGGGGTGCGGTCAGGGTCGGTGAAGGTGCCGAGCTTCCAGGCGCCCCAGACGTGCTGGCGGCACCAGGAGTCGACGCGGAACCACTGGACCTCCTGCGCCGGACGGGCGGGGGAGGCGGCCCGGCCGAACAGCGGGTTGAGGATCCGGGACGCCAGCTCTGCGTCGTACCCGCCCCGCAGCCTGCCGACGTAGGTGCCGTAGCCCTCCGCCGCGAAGCGGGAGTCCGCGACGGCGGGCGTCTTCGCGAGGGAGGCGGCGCCGTCGGTGTAGCCGCCCTGCGTGGGCTGGGCGCCGAGGAAGAGCCGGGTGCGCAGCTCCACGGCGGTCAGCCTTCCGTCCTTCAGCTCGCAGGCGCGCTTGGCGCCGCAGGCGAAGGAGCCGACGGAGACGACGCCCTTGGCCTGGGTGCGTGAGGGCCCGGCCATGGCGCGGCGGGCCTGGAACAGGGCCTGCGCGTAGGTGCCCGCGACCTGCGGGGTCGCGTTGGAGGTGCCGCTGAACTTCGCCCCGTTCGACACGGTCGTGGAGTCGTAGGCGGAGGGGTACTCCACGCCGATGCCCGCCACGTCCGCTGGCTTGCCCGTGCCGGTGTAGTCCTTGCCGTTGGGGTCGGTGGCGCCGACCGTCACGACCCAGTCCGGGCCCTCCTGCGACGACGTGAGGGTGGAGTTCGGAACGGTGAAGGCGTTCTCGAGGCCGTTGCCTGCGGAGAAGAACGTCGTCTGGCCGCGCTCCGACGCGATCCGCTCGGTCACCGTGTCGGTGCCGTTGTAGATGCGGTCGCGGGCGGCGATCGACGCCGAGAAGCCGTAGGAGTTGCTGACCGCGTCGATCCACGGCTGCCGGTGGACCCAGGTGAGCGCTGCCTCGGCGGAGGCCTGGTCGGTGTACTGGATGAACAGCAGGACGCAGCTCGGGCAGGTGCCGTGGAGGTTGCCCGCGGCGACGCTGGTCGTGCCCATGCCGTGCTCGCTGCCGCCGGTCCCGTAGACCTTGCTGGTCGACGTCGTCGAGAAGGACAGGGCGCCGATGACCTTTGTCCCGGGGATCCACCGGTAGTTGATGGCGGTCGGGCTGCTCGTCTTCACGGACGCCCACTGGGCGGCGTCCCGGGTGTGCAGCGCGGCCATCTTCGTGCTGTCCTCGCCGTCGAGCGTCAGCTTCAGCGGCGCGTAGCTGCGGAACGTCGAGGGCTTCGGGAAGCCCGGCAGCCAGGTGTCCGGGGCCTTGGTCAGCGGCAGGCTCTTGATGTCGGCGTTGCCGTGGGACTGCAGGAAGTCCTGGTGGTACGGCGAGAAGCCGGAGTCGATGACGGCGATGACGGTCACGTCGTCCTTGACGGGCGTCGTCGCGGCGGCGGACCGGAACGCGAGCGGGGTCAGCGCGGTGGCGAGCAGGGACAGGGCGAGAGCTGGGCGGAAGAGGCGCACGGATCAGGGTTCGCCGCGGATCCCCGGGCTCCTGCGGGACGAATCAGACAGTTGTCAGTATCCGCAACGTCTCAGCGGCAGCGGGCAGTCAGGCTCACAAAGAAGAAGGACGCAAGAAGCGAGATCAGGTGGCGAGCGGCGGGAGCGGGTCAGCGCGAAGGCGGCGCCTCAAGGTCACCTTGCGGACGCCGCCCTCGTAGATCGCGTGGCGGAGGAGCTCCCAGTCGCCGTACTCCGCGTGGATGCCGAGCACGTCTCGAGCGTGCCGGACGCTCACCCCTCTCGGGAGGGTGATCGTCCGGTGCTCGTAGTCCACGGCTCCGACCTTAGGTCTCGAGGTCCTCGGACGACCAGTAGGTGACGTTGTCCGGGTAGCCGGTCGGGGGAGCGGAGACCTCGTCGAGGGCCTGCCGGACCGGCTCGGGGAGGACCAGCGACTCGGTGGCGAGCGAGGCCTGCAGCTGGGCGCTCGTGCGGGCGCCGACGATCGGGGCGGTGACGCCGGGCCGGTCACGGACCCAGGTGAGGGCGACGGCGACGGGGGAGACCCCCAGCCCGTCCGCCGCGGTGAGGACCGCGTCGACCACGCTGCCGGCGGCCTCCGTGAGGAACGGCGCCATCCAGGCCTGGAAGTGCTGGGAGGCGCCGCGGCTGTCGCCGGGGACGCCGTTGCGGTACTTGCCGGTCAGCACGCCGCGGCCCAGCGGGGACCAGGGGAGCAGGCCGACGCCCTGGTCGAGGGCGGACGGGACGACCTCGCGCTCGATCCCGCGCTGGAGCAGGGAGTACTCGACCTGGTTGCTGATGATCGGGGCGCGCCCGGGGACGGCGCGCTGGTGGGCGGCGACGGCGCCCTGCTGCCAGCCGGTGTAGTTGGAGACGCCGGCGTAGCGGACCCGGCCGGAGGCGACGGCGGTGTCCATCGCCGACATGGCCTCCTCCCACGGGGTGACCTCGTCCCACTGGTGCAGCTGCCAGAGATCGATCCAGTCGGTCTGCAGGCGCTTCAGGGACGCGTCGAGGGCGGTGAGCAGGTGGCCGCGCGAGGTGCCGCGGCCCATCGGTCCCGGGCCCATCGCGCCGTGCGCCTTGGTGGCGAGCACCACCTCGTCGCGCGGGACGACGTCCTTCAGCAGCCGACCGACGACGCGCTCGCTCTCACCGCCGACGTAGACGTTGGCCGTGTCGACGAGCGTGCCGCCCGCCTCGCGGAACGCGATCAGCTGCGCGGCGGCGTCGTCCTCGTCGGTGTCACGGCCCCACGTCATCGTCCCGAGCCCGAGCCTGCTGACGACGAGCCCGCTGCGGCCCAGGTGACGCTGCTTCACGGGTCGGACGCTACCGTCCAGGAACGGATCTTCCTGGGAGGCAGACGGTGAAGCTCGGGCTCAACATGGGCTACTGGGGCATGGGGAACGACGCGGCGAACCTGGCTCTGGCCAAGGAGGCCGACGCCCTCGGCTACAGCGTCGCCTGGGTCGCGGAGGCCTACGGGTCCGACGCGCCGACCATCCTGTCGTGGGTCGCCGCCCAGACCTCTCAGATCGACATCGGCTCTGCGATCTTCCAGATCCCAGGCCGCACCCCGGCGAACTGCGCGATGACAGCCGCGACGCTGGACTCGCTGTCCGGCGGGCGGTTTCGCCTCGGGCTCGGCGTCTCCGGTCCGCAGGTGTCGGAGGGCTGGCACGGCGTGCGCTTCGACAAGCCGCTCGAGCGGACCCGCGAGTACGTCGACATCGTCAACATGGCGCTGCGCCGCGAGCGGGTGGCCTACGACGGCAAGCACTACGTCCTCCCGCTGCCGGACGGCCCGGGCAAGGCGCTGCAGCTGACCGTCCACCCGGTGCGCGAGCACATCCCGACCTACCTCGCCTCGGTGGGGCCGAAGAACCTCGAGCTGACCGGCGAGAAGTTCGACGGCTGGCTGGCGATCTTCTACTCGCCCGAGCACGCGAAGGAGTCGCTCTCGCACATCGAGGCCGGTCGCGCGAAGGCCGGGCTGACGATGGAGGGCTTCGACGTGGTGCCCTCGATGCCGATGATCATCGGCGACGACCAGCGGGCCTGCGCCGACCAGATCCGCTGGTACGCCGCGCTGTACATCGGTGGCATGGGCTCGCGCGACAAGAACTTCTACAACCAGCTCGCGGTCCGGATGGGCTTCGAGGAGGCCGCCGCGAAGGTCCAGGACCTCTACCTGGACAAGAAGAAGGACGAGGCGGCCGCGGCCGTGCCCTTCGAGTTCCTCGAGCAGACGGCCCTTCTCGGCACCAAGGAGCAGATCGCCGAGAAGATGCAGGTCCTCGCCGCCTCCGGCGTGACCACCCTGACCATCACCCCCGGCGGCTGGACGCCCGAGGAGCAGAAGGCTGGGCTCCGCACTGCCGTCGAGGCGCTCGAGCTTTCCGGGGTGGGCTCCTGAGGGGGTCGCACCAGGCCCTGCTCGGCCTCCTTCAGGGGGTCGCGGAGGTCGTCCCGGTCTCGTCCAGCGCGCAGCTGCACCTGGTCCCGTGGCTGCTCGGCTGGCCGGCCGTGGACGACCGCACCACCTTCGCCGCTGGGCTCCACGCAGGCTCGGCGCTGGGGGTGGCGGCGGCCCTGCGTCCCTCGGCCACCGAGGTCGCGTCCGTGCTCCCGGCCACGATCCCTGCGGCGGTGGCGGGCCTCGTCGCCCAGCGCCTCGTCGAGAGCCGGCTCGGGGGAGTGCGGTCGACGGCACTGCTCCTGGCTGCCTCCGGGGCGGCCCTGCTCGTCGCTGACCGTCGCCCGAGCTGGCGCGCCGTGTCACCGCGAGACGTCACCGTCGCAGGCGTCGCCCAGGTCGCGGCCCTCGCGCCCGGCGTCTCGCGCGCCGGCGCGACGCTGGCCGCGCTGCGCGCCCGGGAGGTCACGAGAGACGACGCGTTCCGCACCTCCCTCGTCATGTCGCTGCCGGTCACGGTCGGGGCTGCCGCTCTGACAGCAGCCCGCTCCCGTCGTACCCCGTCCTTGGTGCCGTCGCTGATCGCCGGTGCCGCGTCGTACGTGACCGCTCGGCGTGTCACGGGCTCACCCAGGCTCTACACAGGCTCGTCCGCCTACCGTGTCGGGCTTGCCGCGGCGGTCCTCGCCAGGTCCGTCAGGAGGAGTGCGTGAACGTCGTCCAGGCTGTCGTCCTCGGGGTCGTCGAGGGGCTGACCGAGTTCCTCCCGGTGTCCAGCACGGGTCACCTGCTGATCTCCGAGCACCTGATGGGCCTGTCCGGCAAGGAGAACAAGGACTCGCTGATCGGCTTCACAGCCGTGATCCAGACCGGGGCCATCTTCGCCGCGGTCCTCTACTTCTTCCGCGAGATCCTCACGGTCGTCGGCGACTTCGCCGGCGGCCTCGCGTCCGCCGGGAAGCGACAGACCGACGGCTTCCGCTACGCCCTGGCGGTCGGCATCGGGTCGCTGCCGATCATCGTCGTGGGCTTCGCCGCGAAGGACGCCATCAAGAGCATCGACGAGCACCTGGTCGCCGTCGCGCTGGGGCTGATCCTGTTCTCCGCCGTGTTCGTGATCGCCGAGAAGCGCGCGACGCTCGCCCGGGGCAAGGGCGAGATGGTGCCGCTCGACGGCCTGGTCGTCGGGCTGGCCCAGTGCGTCGCGCTGGTGCCCGGCGTCTCCCGGTCCGGCGCGTCGATCTCCGCCGGGCTGCTGCGCGGGCTCGACCGGGTCACGGCGACGCGGTTCTCCTTCCTCATCGGCATCCCGGCGCTGCTGGGTGCGGGGGTGCTCGGGCTCGGCGACGCGTCGAAGAACACGGTTGGTACGACCAACACGGCCATCGCGACGGTCGTGTCGTTCGTCGTGGGCTACGCGTCCATCGCGTTCCTGCTGCGGCTCGTCGCGTCGCACAGGATCACAGCCTTCGTGCCCTACCGGGTTCTGGTCGGCGTCGGCGTGCTGATCGGTGTGGCCGCCTCCTGAGTGCCAGACTCCGAGCGTGACCGCTGACCTGACCTGTCGCGCCGAGCAGGGCACCCAGTGCGTCGCGCACACCCGGGCCTACAAGGACGGGATGCTCGTCGCAGAGGGCTTCGACGTCGCCCGGGTCAGCGACTACCTCGACGACCGGCACGTCGTCTGGCTCGACCTCGAGAAGCCCACCCTCGCCGATCTCGAGGTCGTCCGCGAGGAGCTGTCCCTGCACGACCTCGCCCTCGAGGACGCGGTGGCGGAGCACCAGCGACCGAAGCTCGACCACTACGAGAACTTCGAGTTCCTGTCGGCCATGGTCGCGCGGCTCGACGAGCGGGCCGAGCTGTCGCTGCACGAGATCGACGCCTTCATCACGCCGATGGCACTGGTCACGGTCCGCAAGAGCCCTGACATCGGCGTCGAGCACCTGACGAAGCGGTGGGACGCCGCCGCCCACAAGAACGCCGCGTCCGGCGTCGCGTTCCTGCTGCACGGGCTGCTCGACCTCATCGTCGACGGGCACTTCGCCACCGTGCAGCTGCTGGACGAGCAGCTCGACGACCTGGAGGACGTGCTCTTCGACGCGCAGCCGCGGTCGCGGGAGCTGCAGCGCCGGTCGTTCGAGGTCCGCAAGTCCCTCGTGCTCCTCCGCCGGGCCGTGCTGCCGATGCGCGAGGTCGTGAACTCCCTGCTGCGCAGGGACCTCGACATCGTCGACGAGCGCATGCAGCCCTACTACCAGGACGTCTACGACCACGTCCTCCGCGCGTCGGAGTGGACCGAGTCGCTGCGCGACCTGGTGTCGACCATCCTCGAGACCAACCTGACGCTGCAGGGCAACCGGCTCAACGAGGTCATGCGCACCCTGACCTCGTGGGCGGCGCTCCTCGCCGTGACGACGGCGGTCACCGGCTTCTACGGCCAGAACGTCCCCTATCCCGGCTTCGGCAAGGAGTGGGGCTTCGTCTTCTCCATGGTCCTTCTGGTCGCCGGGACGGGCGGGCTCTACCTGTTCCTCAAGAAGCGCAACTGGCTGTGAGGCGGGGCGAGTCGCGGTGGCCGGCGGGTGCCGCGATCGTGGTCGCGCTGGCCGCGGAGCTGCTGCTCTCGCCCAAGCTGCTGCCCGGACCTGCCTGGCTGCTGCCCGGGGCGGAGGGCCTGCTGCTCGTGGGTCTCGTGGCGGCCGACCCGAACCGGCTCACTCCCGAGTCGCGGGACCTGCGGCTGCCCTCGATCGGGCTCCTGGTCCTCATCGCGGCCGGCAACACCTGGGCGCTCGGGAGGCTCGTCGACGTCCTGGTCAACGGTGGTGGCAGCGGCCGCGAGGTGCTGGCTGCAGCAGCCGGGGTGTGGGTCACCAATGTCGTGGTCTTCGCTCTTGCCTACTGGGAGACCGACCGGGGCGGGCCGCTCGGCCGGGCGGGCGCGCGGACGGCTCCGTCGTGCCCGGAGCTCTGGTTCCCGCAGGACGGCGACGCAGCGCCCGTCGCACCGCCCGGCTGGCACCCCGTCTTCGTCGACTACCTGTTCGTGTCGGTCACCGCCTCGACGGCGTTCAGCCCGACGGACACCATGCCGCTGTCGGCGCGCGCCAAGCTCCTCATGGGGGCCGAGGGGCTGGTGTCCCTGACCACGATCGGCCTCGTCGCGGCGCGGGCGGTCAACATCCTCGGCGCGTGAGCGTCCGGGTCGGCGTGCAGCAGCGGGTCGACGTAGGGTCGGGGCATGACGACGGTCGTGCTGGTGCGGCACGGGCTCACGCACATGACCGGGCCCGTGCTGGCGGGCTGGACGCCCGACCTGCACCTCGACGAGCGCGGTCAGAAGCAGGCCGCGGAGGTCGCCGAGCGGCTGCGCCCGGTGCGCTTCGACGCGCTGGTGAGCAGCCCTCTCGATCGCTGCCTCGACACGATCGGCGCGATCGCGGAAGGGCGCGACACCCCGGTGAAGGTCGACGACCGGTTGGGGGAGTGCCGCTACGGCGACTGGACCGGCAAGCCGCTCAAGGAGCTGGTGAAGGACCCGCTGTGGAAGGTCGTCCAGCAGCACCCGTCGGCCGCCGTCTTCCCCGGGCCCGAGGGGGAGCCGCTGCGCGAGACGCAGAACCGCGCCGTCGCGGCCGTCCGGGACTGGAACGAGACCCTGGGCGCCGACGCCACCTGGCTCGCCTGCAGCCACGGCGACGTGATCAAGGCGATCGTCGCGGACGCCATGGGGCTGCACCTCGACCAGTTCCAGCGGATCCTCATCGACCCCTGCTCCGTCACGATCATCCGCTACACGGAGACCCGGCCGTTCGTCGTCCGGACCAACGACACCGGCGGCGGCGTGGAAGCGCTGCTGCCCGCCCCGAAGAAGTCCCGCAAGAAGGCCTCGAGCGACGCCCCGGTCGGCGGCGGCGCGGGCGCTTAGGGTTGCCGTATGCCCCGCCAGGTCCACCTCTTCGACCCGCCCGAGCGCTTCGTCGCCGGCACCGTGGGTCAGCCGGGCGACCGCACCTTCTACCTGCAGGCCAGTGCTGACGGGCGGGTCGTGAGCGTCGCGCTCGAGAAGGTGCAGGTGCAGGTGCTGGCCGAGCGGCTCGAGGAGCTGCTCGAGACGGTCCGCCGCCAGACCGACGCCGTCGTGCCCGTGACGGCCCCGCGCGAGCTCGAGGACACGGCGCCCCTCGACGCACCGGTCGAGGAGGAGTTCAGGGTCGGCACCATGGGGCTGGCCTGGGAGACCGACGGCGAGCGGATGGTCGTGGAGGCCCTCGCCCAGGCCGACGACGAGGCGCAGGCCGAGGTCGAGCCGCTGTCCGACGCCGAGGAGGGGCCCGACGCGCTGCGCGTCCGCATCACGGCCGACATGGCCCGGGCGTTCATCGCCAGAGCCCTCCGGGTGGTCGCCGCCGGCCGTCCGCCCTGCCCGCTGTGCAGCCTCCCGCTCGACCCCGAGGGCCACATCTGCCCGCGGCAGAACGGCCACCGCCGCTGACCCCCGACCAGCGACGGCTGCTGACCGAGGGTGTGCTGGAGATCGAGGGCCGGCTCATCGACGCCAGCAACGCCACGCTCTACTGCACGACCACCCTCGACGGCGTCAGCGCGGTCTGCGTCTACAAGCCGGTCCAGGGGGAGCGGCCGCTCTGGGACTTCCCCGACGGCACCCTCGCGGGACGCGAGGTGTCGGCGTACCTCGTCAGTGAGGCCACCGGCTGGGACCTGGTGCCGCCCACCGTCCTGCGCGACGGCCCGTTCGGCACCGGCATGTGCCAGCTCTGGGTCGACGTCGACGAGACCGTCGACCTGCAGGACCTGGCGCGCAGCGACCACCCCGACGTGCAGCGGATGGTGGTGCTGGACGCCGTCATCAACAACGCGGACCGCAAGGGCGGCCACCTGCTGCCCACGCCGGAGGGGCGCGTCCACGGCGTCGACCACGGCGTCTGCTTCAGCGTCGACGACAAGCTCCGCACGCTGCTGTGGCAGTGGCGGGGGCTGCCCCTCACGGAGGAGGCGGTCGAGGTGCTGTCGAAGCTGCAGACCGACCTCTACGGCAGCCTGGGCGAGGCGCTCAGCGAGCACCTCACGCGGCGGGAGGTGCGTCGCACCAGCCAGCGGGTCGAGCAGCTGCTGCTGACCGGGCTGCACCCGATGCCGAGCGAGGACTGGCCGGCCATCCCCTGGCCGCCGTTCTAGACCTCGGGGGGCCTCAGAGCCGGATTCAGAGCCGGATTCAGAGCCGGATGCAGCCCTGGCTGCGACCGACCTTGGCGAGCCCGGCGAGATCACCGGGCTGCAGGTCCCGCAGCTGCGGCTGGATGACGGGGTACATCAGCTCCGACGCGGAGCCGGCGTGGGCGAGGCCCATCGCGTGGGACAGCTCGTGCAGCACGACCGTGTACCAGCTGACCGAGCCGGTCAGCGGGAGGTGCTTGGTCTGGTTGAGCGCGACCACGGCGGAACGGATGGCGGCGGTGGTCGTGCCGTTGCGGGTGACGCCGAACCACGCCATCCGGGTCACGCCGAGGACACTGGCGGGCTGCCCCGCGAGCAGGTCGCTGTGCGCACCCGTCGTCCAGCCGATGAGCACCGGTGGCTGGCTGGTGGAGCTCTTGGGCAGCCAGGCGCTCGTGGGCACCGTGCTGACCGCTCCGTCGTAGACCCAGGTGGTGCCGGTGGCGCGGGAGATCCGCGCGATCGCCCGCACGACCTGCGTGAAGCCGCCGACGACCTGGCCCGCCGACCGGTAGCGCCAGTGGATGGCGGTGCACGGGTCCCAGCGCACGGGACGGCCCTGCAGGACGGTCTCGAAGGCGTACGACGCGCCCGTGGCCGAGCTCGGCATCCCGACCGTGATCGCGTCGGCGTCCGACAGGTGCACCCGCGCGACGGGCCCGGCCGGGACGGCCAGCAGGGCAGCGAGGGTCGCCAGCACCAGGAGCACACGCCTCGCCATGCAGGAGGTATCGGGTCAAGGGCGGCACTCGCCGTTCACCCGAACGTGTCGCAAGCCGCAGTGACTACGCTCCTCGCCATGCGCTCCTGGCCCGACACCGCCGTCCCGCGCCTGCCCGGCGCGGCGCCCGCGGTCCGGGTGCACGACACCGCGACCGGGGGCCTGGTCGACGTGACCCCGGCCGACGGCGTCGCGAGGCTCTACGTCTGCGGCATCACGCCGTACGACGCCACGCACCTCGGCCACGCCGCGACCTACCTGTCGTTCGACACGCTCGTGCGGGTCTGGCGCGACCAGGGCAACGACGTGCGGTACGTCCAGAACGTGACCGACATCGACGACCCGCTGCTCGAGCGGGCAGCGCGTGACGGGGTCCGCTGGGAGGACGTCGCCGAGCGCGAGACCGACCTGTTCCGCAGCGACATGACGGCGCTCCGCGTGCTCCCGCCGACCTGGTACGTCGGTGCCGTCGAGGCGATGGCCGAGATCGCCGACCTGGTCGTGAAGCTGGTCGACCTCGGCGCCGCCTACACCGTCGACGGCGACGTCTACTTCTCGATCGCGGCCGCGGACCGCTTCGGGTCGGTCGCCGGGCTGTCGCGCGAGGAGATGGTCCGGCTGTCCGCCGAGCGCGGGGGAGACCCCGACCGCCCGGGCAAGAAGGACCCGCTGGACTGCCTGCTGTGGATGCAGCAGCGGCCGGGCGAGCCCGGCTGGGACTCACCCCTCGGCGTGGGCCGCCCCGGCTGGCACGTCGAGTGCTGCGCGATGGCCCTCAACCGGCTGGGCGACCGGATCGACGTGCAGGGCGGAGGTGCCGACCTGGCCTTCCCGCACCACGAGCTGTCGGCCGCCGAGGCGGAGGTCGCCACGGGGGAGGCGCCGTTCGCCCGTGCCTACGTGCACGCGGGCATGATCGGGCTCGACGGCGAGAAGATGAGCAAGTCGCTCGGCAACCTCGTCTTCGTCTCCAAGCTGGTCGCGGGCGGCACCGAGCCTGGCGCGCTCCGGCTCGCCCTGCTGGGTCGGCACTACCGGACCTACACGGAGTGGACCGACGAGCTGCTGGCCGCGGCCGAGGCGCGGCTGTCGACCTGGCGCAGCGGCGTCGCCCGGAGCGCCGGCCCGTCGGGGGAGCAGCTGCTGGCCGACGTGCGCGCGGCGCTGGCCGAGGACCTCGACACCCCCGCCGCACTCGCCCTCGTGGACGCCTGGGCCGCCGGGAACGGCTCCGACGAGGCTGCGCCGGCCCTCGTAGGGGAGGTCGTCGACGCCCTCCTCGGCGTCGTCCTCTAGCCAGCCGCCACCTCGCCAAGGTCCCTGGGACATCCGCGCGCGACACGCCGGGGCGGGGGTCAGCGGGTGAAGAGGCTCAGGACCCTGCCGCGCGGGCGCTTCCACGCGGGGCAGTGGCAGCCGGACTGGCTGCAGTCGGTGCCGCGGCGGTGGTGCTCGTGGGCGTCCTTGGGGTGCTCGCAGACGCGGCAGGGCACCTTGTCCGGGCTCTCTGTGCGACGGTCAGCGGCAGTGCGAGGCCGCTCGGTCATCTGCTCCACCCCTGGATCATCGGCACGTTCCCCCTCGAACTGAACTCAGCCCGTGCCGTCCTGCCGGCGCAGGAACCGCTCGAACTCGGCCGCGATGGCCTCTCCGGAGGCCTCGGGCAGGTCCTCCTCGGGCTCGCGCTCCTCGAGGGAGGCGACGTACTCGGCCACGTCGCTGTCCTCGGCGGCGAGCTCGTCGACGTGCTCCTCCCAGGCGCGGGCCTCGTCGGGCAGGTCGCCGAGCGGGATCGCGATGTCGAGGAGGTCCTCGACCCGGCGCAGCAGCGCGATGGTCGCCTTGGGGCACGGCGGGGAGGCGACGTAGTGCGGCACCGCCGCCCAGAAGGAGACGGCGGGCAGCCCAGCCTGCACGCAGGCCTCCTGCAGCACGCCGACGATGCCGGTGGGTCCCTCGTAGCGGGACGTCTCCAGGCCCAGCCGCGAGGCCAGCTCCGGGTCGGAGGAGGTCCCCGAGACGGGGACAGGGCGCGTGTGCGGGCTGTCGGCGAGCAGCGCGCCCAGAGTCACGGCCTCGCTGACGCCGAGCGCCGCGGCGTGCCGGAGCACCTCCTCGCAGAAGCCGCGCCAGCGCATGTTGGGCTCGATGCCGCGCACGACGACCAGGTCCCGCTCGGACGACGGCAGCCGGACCGCGTAGAAGCGCGTCGTCGGCCACTCGATCCGGCGGGTGAGGCCGTCCACGAGCGACACCATCGGCCGGTTGACCTGGAAGTCGTAGAACTCGTCGGGGTCGATCACCCCCACCTCCTCGCCGTCCCAGACGTCGACGAGGTGCTCGACCGCGTCCGTGGCCGCGTCGCCGGCGTCGTTCCAGCCCTCGAAGGCCGCGACGAGGACGGGGG
>CBIHPE010000119.1:0-12289 GCA_966212015.1 uncultured Frankiales bacterium
GTTGCCCTCGGCGGGCACGGCGGTGATGCCCTCGACCGGCCCGTCGAAGAACGCCCGCACGAGCTGGATCTCGCCGGGGACGTCGTCGACGTTGCCGCGGCGCAGCAGCTGCGCGGTCCGCGGGTCGGTGCCGGGCGCCCGTCCGATGCCGAGGTCGATCCGCTCGGGGTACAGACCGGCGAGCGTCCCGAACTGCTCGGCGACGGTCAGCGGCGGGTGGTTCGGCAGCATCACGCCGCCCGATCCGACGCGGATCCGCGAGGTGGCGCCGGCCAGGGCGGCGATGAGGACGGCGGGGGCGCTGGACGCGATGCCGGGCATGCCGTGGTGCTCGGCGACCCAGAGCCGCTCGTAGCCGAGCTCCTCGACGTGCTTCGCGAGCGTGACGGCGTCCTGGAGGGCCGAGGAGCTGGTGCGCCCGGAGGCGACGGGGACGAGGTCGAGCACGCTGAGGGGGATCACCCTCAGCACAACGCACCGGCGTGCGGCAGGCTTCCGCCGTGCAGTTCGCGTCCTGGCTCGCCCTCGAGCCCGTGCCCTTCGTGCCCGAGCTGCTGCTCCACCAGGCCGACGACATGCACGCGCTCTGGGAGGAGGTGACGGCGCTCACGGGCCAGGAGACGCCGCCGTACTGGGCGTTCCCGTGGCTCGGCGGCCAGGCGGTCGCCCGCTGGGTGCTGGACAACCCGTCGGTCGTGGCCGGCAAGCGGGTCCTCGACCTCGCCACCGGCTCCGGCCTGGTCGCCCTCGCCGCGCGCCGCGCCGGGGCCGCGCACGTGCTGGCCAACGACATCGACCCGATCGCGGGCGAGGTCGTGCTGGCCAACGCCCTGGCGAACGACCTCGAGATCTCCTGGTGGTGCCAGGACCTGCTGGACGAGCCGCCGCCGGAGGTGGACGTCGTGTTCGCCGGCGACATCCTCTACGACCGGGACATCGCGCCTCGCGTGATGCGGTGGCTGGAGCTGGTCGAGGGACCGGTCTACGTCGGCGACCCCGGCCGCGACTACCTGCCGCAGCAGGGCCTGGTCGAGATCGCCTCCTACGAGATCCCCACCACCCGGGAGCTCGAGGGCGTGTCGCTCAAGCGGACGCGCGTGTTCGCTCTGCCGAAGGCAGGCCGATCAGCGGCTGCACCCTGATGCCCAGGGCGAAGCAGCGCTCGCGCAGGTCCGCCCACATCGCGTGGTCCTGGGGGAGCGGCACGCCGTCGGGACGGCAGACGGCGAGCGCGAGCTCCGTCGTGCCGCTCCCCTCCAGGGCTGCGCTGATGCTGTCGCACAGCTGCGGGTCCCAGCGGTCAGCCACTCCTTCCATCTCCACGGCGAGCTTGTGGTCGAGGAACGCGACGGCGTCGCCGTTGTCCATCGGGTGGTCGCGGTAGATCGCCAGCACGGCGTCGAGGTCATCCATGCCGCACAGCCTGGCCGGAATCGCCGGTGCGTGTAGAACCCCTTGTGGACAAGGGGTCTCGGCTCGTCGGACGTCCTCCTCAGAGTGCCTTCGGACACGAGAGGGGACAGCCCATGTGCTGGATGTGCGACCACCCGTCAGCGACGTTCGAGGACTACCTCGAGGAGGTGGTGCGACCGACCGTCGCCCGGTGCGGGTTCGCTGTGCAGGCGACCACCTGGAGGGGACTGCCGATGGCCTACACGGTCGGCCGGACGGAGCGCGGCGAGCCGGAGCTCGTCGTCACGGGCAAGCCGCCTGACGAGGCGCACGACCTGCTGGCGGCGCTCCTCGCCGGCGAGGAGAGACCCGCCCTCGAGGCCCGCTGCGACCTGCTGCAGGGTCCCGCCCTGTGGGTGCTGCCGGTCGAGAAGCCGGAGGGGCTGGCGGTCGCCGCAGAGCTCTACCCCGGCCTGACCGCGCTGCAGGTGGTGTGGGCGGACTCGCTCGGCCGCTGGCCCTGGGAGGTGCACCGCAGCCCGCAGCGGCTGCTGTCGCTTCCTGACGAGCACGTGCGGCTCGCCGTCTAGCGCCCGTCCTCACCGCACCACCACGCGCAGCGGTGGTGCGGTGAGGGCTCGGAAACACAGGCTTCACGCAGGTTTCACGCGAGGTGCACAGGGGGCGCCCGAGCCCCCGGCGAAGCAGAAGGGCATGCGTCGTCGCTCCCTTGCCCTGCTCCCCGTCGCCGGTCTGCTGATCGGGACCCACGCCCTCGCCGGCCCCCCTGCCGCCCCGACCGGGCCGCTCGTCGCCGCCGACGGCCACGGCCTGATGCCGCAGTACGCGAGCCTGGCCGACGTCCAGCGCGTGGCCCGGCGCACGGCTGCGGACGACCGCACCGACACCCTCAGCCACTGGGGCTCGACGACCACGACGGAGACGCCCGAGGGCAAGCTGGTCGGGCTGCTCAAGACCGGCGACGCGGCCTTCTGGACGGGCGGCTACGTCGCCGACCACGTCGTGACCACCCAGGTCCCGACCAGCGTGGCGTGCCAGGTCACGCACTGCTTCACCTGGACGATCCGCCTTGCCAGCGTCCCCACCCGCTTCCGCCTGGGGCTCGACACCCCGAGCCGCGAGTCGTCGTTCACGGTCGAGCTCATCGACAGCGCGGGCACGACGGTCGGGTCGGCCACCAACAGCAACCGGTTCAACATCGAGATGTTCGTGGCGAAGCCGGCGAAGGGCACCTACACCGTGCGGGTCGTGCCCCGCGACGCGGCGTACGCCCGCTTCCGGCTGCGGGCGAAGTCGGAGGGGCCGCTCCCGGCGTACAAGAAGAAGACCGAGCTGCTCCCTGACCTGATGGCCACCCCGCCCTACGAGTTCGGCTTCACCGCGCCGGCCAACCCGCTCAACGGCCTGTACCCGCCGGACACGGTGAACCCGCCGCTCGACGTGCTCGGCTACCACCCGATCAGCTGTGCCGCCGACGAGTCCGCCGAGCAGGGAGCCAAGCGCTGCCTGCGCTTCACGACCGGACCGCGCAACGCCGGTGCCGGCCCGATGGACCTCGCGTACTTCCCGGCCGAGCACGAGCTCGGCGTCGTCAACGAGGGGCCGGTCACGCAGTACGTCCACTACAGCGACGGCTCGCTGAAGGAGCGCCCTGCGGGGACCTTCCTGTTCCACAAGACCCACGCGCACTACCACTACCAGGACATCCTCGACTACTCGATCTACAAGGTCGGCAAGGGTCACGCGCTCACCAAGGCGGGCAAGGGCACCAAGAGCGGCTTCAGCCCCGCCGACCAGCTCTTCGCCGACTGGTTCACGTTCAGCCAGGAGGAGGGGCAGTACATCGAGGGCGTCTCGTCGTCCCGCTCGGTCGGTGCCTCGACCTTCGGCCTGTCCGTCGGCTGGGGCGACGTCTACCGCTGGCAGCGCCCCGGCCAGTACGTCGAGTTCGCCGGAAACGGCGACGGCCTGTACGTCGTGCGCTCGGTCGTCGACATCAAGAACCACGTCCTCGAGAGCAACGAGCACAACAACGCCGGCTACGCCTACATCCAGGTCACGGGTGACAGCGTCCGGATCATCGAGCGCGGCCAGGGTTTGAGCCCGTGGGACCCGGCGAAGAAGGTCTTCACAGACCGTTAACACGACTGCGGGAGGCTCACGGGCGTGATCACGCGACGCAAGCGACTGAACAAGGTCCAGGTCACGTTCGTCCCGCCCGCGCGCGACGAGCCTGTCTTCGTGGCCGGCAGCTTCAACGACTGGCAGCCCGAGCAGTGCAAGCGCGCCCGTGACGGCTCGCTGCGGGCCACGATCACCGCGTCACCCGGGGAGACCCTGGAGTTCCGCTACGTCACCGCGAGCGGCGAGTGGTTCGACGACGAGGGAGCCGACGAGCACGTCTGGAACGAGCACGGCACGCAGAACGGGCTTCTCCACCTGTAGACCACGGGCCGTATCTGAAACACTTTCACGTCGTTGGTGCTTCCAGACCCCCGCGACCGTGAAGGCTCCCGCATGCGCCGCCCCCTGATCGCCCTCGCCCTGCTGTCCTCCCTGGCCGCGGGTTCCTACGCGAACCTCGGCAACGCCGCCGCGCCCAGGAACGCGGCGCCGCTGCAGGAGGCCCTCGACAAGGGCGTCGCGACGCTCGTCCAGCCGCGCACGCCGTCCACAGCCGACCGCTACGCGCCGGCGAACGGCTGCTGGTCGCTCAGGTCGGTCACGAGCGGCAAGCTCGTCTCGCTGAGCGGTACGACGTACTCCGCGACGGGCAGCACCGGCGCGGCCTTCCGCTTCCAGGCGTTCGACCTCGGCAAGTACCTCCTCTTCACGCCGCAGCAGCACTTCCTCGCCACGGCCGCGAACCCCGCACCCACGCAGGAGGCCGCGAAGGCGGTCAAGGGGATGCTCGCGGGGACCGGTGACGAGTACGAGCGCGAGGTCCGCGCGGCCGCCGACACCGTCATCGACACCGGCGTCAGCGCCGTCGAGGTGGGCACCGCCCCGCTCGTCGCGCAGCTCCGCGGCGACAAGGTCGTCGACGCCGCGGGCGCGTCGGCGGCGGCGGAGTGGGTCGTGAAGAAGGTCGGAGCGCACTTCGTGCTGCAGCAGGCCTACGACGACGGCGACGACGCCGTCACCGGGCCGCTCGACCCGCCGATCAGCGCCACGATCGTCTCGACCAGGACCGGCGTCCTCACGGCCGGCACCGGCGCCGTCACGACCGCGGCCGCCCAGTTCGACCTGGTCGCAGCGAAGGGCTGCGCGGTCTGGCCCGAGTCCGGCACCGGCGTCACCGGACCCGTCGCGAAGGGCGCGACCGGCTACGCGGAGACCAAGGGGTACGTCGACGCGCACCTGCACACGATGGCCTTCGAGTTCCTCGGCGGCCGCGTGATCTGCGGCCGGGTGTGGCACCCGTACGGCATCAGCACCGCCCTCCAGGACTGCCCTGACCACAAGGTCGCGAACGGCCAGGGCGCCGTCCTCGAGGACGTCCTGTCGGGCCAGAACCCGGTCACCGGCCACAACACCGACGGCTACCCGAAGTTCACGTTCTGGCCGCACTACAACTCGCTGACCCACCAGCAGGTCTACTACAAGTGGGTCGAGCGGGCCTGGCGCGGGGGCCTGCGCATGTACACCAACCTGCTCGTCCAGAACGGGCAGCTGTGCGAGATCTACCCGCTCAAGAAGAACACCTGCGACGAGATGGAGACGGTCGCCCTCGAGGCCAACCGCACCCGTGAGCTCGAGCGCTTCATCGACGCCCAGTACGGCGGCCCCGGCCGCGGCTGGTACCGCATCGTCACGGACCCGCTGCAGGCCCGACGGGTCATCAACAGCGGCCGCCTCGCCGTCGTCATGGGCATCGAGGTCAGCCGCCCGCTCGGCTGCCGGGCCTACTACACCGGCCCCTCCTGCACCGCAGCGCAGATCGACCAGCGGCTGTCCGAGGTCTACAAGCTCGGCGTGCGGCAGATGGAGATGACCAACAAGTTCGACAACGCCCTCACCGGGGTCACCGGTGACAGCGGCTCGACGGGCGTCATCGTCAACAACGGCAACTACAAGGAGACCGGCCACTTCTGGGAGATGACGTCCTGCACGTCGCCCTTCGGCCCGGTCCAGCACGACGAGCAGCAGTACAACGTCGCGGACGAGAGCGGCGACGAGGTCGGGCGCGACGCCATCTTCGGCGCCGTCCTGAAGACCACCGGCGCCTCCGGGGCCGCGCCGGTCTACCCCGGCGGCCCGCAGTGCAACGCGATCGGGCTGTCCGCCCTCGGCAAGGCCTTCCTCGACGGCCTCATGAAGCGCGGCATGATCTTCGACCCCGACCACATGAGCGCGGTCGCCCGTCAGCAGGCCCTCGACTACGTCGCTGCCCACCACTACAGCGGCATCGTCTCCTCGCACTCCTGGGCCGACGACGCCAACTACTTCCAGATCCTGCGTCTGGGCGGTGTGGTGACCCCGCACGCCGGCGGCAGCTCGGGCTTCCTCGGCAAGTGGGAGCTGCTTCGCAAGCACGCGGACAAGCGGTTCCTGTTCGGCATCGGCTGGGGGTCCGACATCTCCGGCTTCTCCGCCCAGGGCGCCCCGCGCAACCCCGCCAAGGGCAAGGGCGTCAGCTACCCCTTCACGGGCCTCGGTGGCACCACCATCACGAAGTCGCACACCGGCGACCGCACCTGGGACATCAACACCGAGGGCGTCGAGCACTACGGCCTCTACCCGGACTGGGTGCAGGACGTGCAGGTGCAGGCCAACCAGATCGGTGACGGTGCCGCCTTCACGAAGGACGTGCAGAACGGCGCCGAGGCCTACCTGCAGATGTGGGAGCGCGGCATCGGCGTCCCCGGCGACGCCTGCCGCTCCGACATCCAGGACCTGTCCCCGTCCGCGCTCGCCGCGGTCAAGGGGCTGACCCCGGAGCAGGTGCTCGCCCGCCTCGGCCAGCCGCACACCCGGGTCGGGTCGGCCTTCACCTTCTGCACCACCACCGGCGTCAAGGCCGTGCGGTTCACCTCCGCCGGCCGCGCCGCCTAGCGAGCCCCAGGGTCGCAGTACGGCAGTTCTCAGCCCGCAGAGCTGCCGTATCGCGACCCCTGGCGACGCCACCACCACTAGGGTCGCTCGCGTGATCGTGCGCCGGGCCCGTACTGCTGACGTCGCTGCCATCCGCGGCCTCATCGACACCTACGCGGACGACCGACGCCTGCTGTCGAAGGCCACGGTCGTCCTCTACGAGGACGTGCAGGAGTTCCGGGTCGCGGAGGTCGACGGGGAGGTCGTCGGCTGCGGCGCGCTGCACGTGATGTGGGAGGACCTCGCCGAGGTCCGCACCGTCGCGGTGCACCCCGACCACCACGGCCGCGGCATCGGCGCCGCCGTCCTGGCGGACCTCCTCGACACGGCCCGCTCGCTGGGCGTCCGTCGGGTCTTCTGCCTCACGTTCGAGACGGCGTTCTTCGAGCGCGCGGGCTTCCACGTCGCCGACGAGGTGCTGGTCGACGCGGGCGTCGCGTCCGAGCTCCTCCAGTCGCCCGACGAGGGCGTCGCCGAGTTCCTCGACCTGGCCCGCGTGCGCCCCAACACCCTCGGCAACACGAGGATGCTCCTCCACCTCTGACCTCCCTGAAACTGCGCGCACCCAAGGCCGCCCGTCGGGGTCTCTTCACGCTCAGCGAAGCAGAGATCGACGGAGGTCAGGCCCTGAGAGCGTGCGCAGTTTCAGGGAAGTCGCACCGTCAGAGGCGGGTGCGGGCTTCCCAGAGCTCGGGGAAGAAGCGGTGGGTCAGCGTCGAGCGCAGGTACGCGGCCCCCGAGGAGCCGCCGGTGCCGGGCTTGAGGCCGATCTGGCGCTCGACGGCGAGCACGTGCCGGTGCCGCCAGTGGCCCACGGCCTCGTCGTAGTCGAGCAGCGTCTCGGACAGCATCGTGAGCAGCGACGGCCCGGCGCGCAGGACGTCCAGGACGTCCTCCACACCCGCGCGCGAGAGGGCCGCGTGGAACGCGTCCGCCAGCGACGGGGCGTCGAGGCGGCGCTGCAGCCGGGCGATCTCAGCGGCCGACAGCCAGGGGGAGTCGAGGTAGCCGGCCTCCTTGCGGCCGGAGGCGAACTCGAGCTCCCGGAACTGCGCTGACTGGAAGCCCGAGCCCCCCTCGAGGACGTGCCGGAACTCGAGGTACCCGGCCGGGGTCATCGTGCCGAGGGTGTCCCACTGCGCGATGAGCTGGCGCATGACGGTGACGATCCGGCGCAGACGCGTCTCCGCCTCGGGGAAGCGGTCGGCGTCGATGAGCCGCACGGACTCGTCGAGCTCGTGCAGCGCGAGCTTGAACCACAGCTCGTGCGACTGGTGCAGCACGACGAACAGCAGCTCGTCGTGAGCACGCGGGTCCTGCTGCAGGGCAAGGAGCTCTTCGACCTTGAGGTACGACGAGTAGGTGACCGCCATGCCATCAACGTAGAGCGCGCACCAGCGAGGTCTCGAGGATCCCGAACACCAGCGTGGCGAGACCCGAGAGCGCGAGCACCTCGAGGCCGTCACCCCGGACGTCGAAGACCTCGGCGGCGACGACCATCAGGGCGGTCCAGGCGAGCGCCAGCTCGGCGGTCACCAGGCCCGCGATCCGGAGCCGGCGGCCCCGCCAGCGGGACGCGATGCCGACGTCGGCGGCCGCGAGCGCGAGGGCGATGCCGGCGACGACCGACAGCCACGAGGGTGCGGAGCCGTACCAGGACGGCGGGGTGGCGGCCAGCAGGACGCCGGACAGGCCCACGACGAAGGCGTCGACGAGCAGGACGGTGCGGAGGCGGTCCTCCACGGGGTTCACGGTGAGAGTGGTCATGGCCTCCAGTGAGGACCCCGCAGGTCATGCCGTCGATGACCTCGCAGGTCATGGCTGCGCGACGGCCGCCGCCCGTAGCGTGCGACCCATGACCGTCCTCGACGTGCGCCCCGGAGTGGGTGACCTGCTCAAGGCCTGGCGCACGAAGCGCCGGCTCAGCCAGTTCGACCTGAGCCTGCAGGCCGACGTGAGCACGCGCCACCTGTCGTACGTCGAGACCGGCAAGTCCAAGCCGAGCAAGGACTTCGTCCTGCACCTCGCCGAGCACCTCGACGTGCCGCTGCGCGGTCGCAACGACCTGCTCGTCGCCGCCGGCTACGCGCCGGTCTACGGCGAGACGGACCTGACGGACCCCGTGATGCAGCAGGTCAGCCACGCGCTGGACCTCGTGCTCGGCCAGCAGGAGCCGTACCCGGCGTTCGTCGTCGATCGCGGCTGGGACCTGGTGCGCGCGAACGACGGCGCGGCCGTCCTGCTCGAGGGCGTCGACCCGAGCCTGCTGCCGAACGTGATGCGGATGACCCTGCACCCCGACGGGCTGGCGCCGCGCATCCTGGAGTTCGAGCTGCTCGCGGGGCACCTCGTCAGCCGGCTGAAGCGACAGGCGGCGCTGACCGGGGACGAGCTGCTCCGCGACCTGGTCGACGAGCTGGTCGCCTACCCGAACGTGCCGGCGCAGGAGCCGTGGACCGACCACCCGGGCGTCGTGCTCCCCGTGCGCATCAGGAGCAGCAGGGGAGACCTCAGCTTCTTCACGACGGCCGCCACCTTCGGCACCGCCAGCGACGTCACGCTCTCCGAGCTGACCGTCGAGTGCTTCTTCCCCGCGGACGACCGGACGCGGAGTGCCCTAGCCTCCTGATCATGAGCGATGTCGTGAGTGTCGAGCGCGTGATCCCCGCCAAGCCGGAGGAGATCTGGGCGCTGATCGCCGACCCGACCCGGCACCAGGAGATCGACGGCAGCGGCGCCGTCCGCGACGCCAAGCAGGGCCCTGGGCAGAAGCTGGCGCTCGGCACGACCTTCGGAATGAACATGAAGGTCGGCGCTCCCTACTCGATGAAGAACACGGTCATCGAGTACGACGAGAACAAGGTGCTCGCCTGGCAGACCAAGGTGCCGGTGTCGGTCCTGGAGAAGCTCGCGGGCGGCCGGATCTGGAAGTACGTGCTCGAGCCGGTCGACGGCGGGACCAAGGTCACGGAGTCGCGGGACGTGTCCCAGGAGGGCGTCCTGACGAAGAACCTGGTGCGCAAGCAGAACGGCATCACCGCCAAGAACATGGCCGCCACGCTCGAGCGGATCGAAGAGGTCCTGACAAAGCGGGCCTCAACAGCGTAGAAACACGGACGTGCAGCAGCTGACAGGACTCGACGCCGCGTTCCTCGCCATGGAGACCTCCGCGGTCTTCGGTCATGTCGGGAGCATCTGCCTCCTCGACCCGTCGACCGCGCCCGAGCCGCTGACGCTCGACCGGCTGACCCAGATGATCGACGAGCGGCTGCACCTGCTGCCGCCGTTCCGGCGCAGGCTCGTGACCGTGCCGCTCGGGCTCGACCAGCCGTACTGGATCGAGGACCCGGACTTCGACATCGAGTACCACGTCCGTGAGCTGGCGCTGCCGGCACCCGGAGACGACAAGCAGCTCGCCGAGCAGGCCGCCCGGCTGCACGCCCGTCCCCTCGACCGCAGCCGCCCGCTGTGGGAGCTCTACCTGATCCACGGCCTCGAAGGCGGCCGGATGGCCGTCTACACGAAGGTCCACCACGCGGCGATCGACGGCGTCTCGGGCAGCGAGCTGCTCACGGCGGTCCTCGACATCACGCCCGAGGGCCGTCAGGTCGAGCAGGTGCCGTGGAAGTCCGAGCGTGCTCCGAGCACGCTCGAGGTGCTGAGCCGGTCTGCCGTCGCGATGGCGAGCCACCCCTTCCGGGCGGCCCGCATGACCCTCGACCTGGTCCGCAGCGCCCCGTCGCTCGCCGGGTCGCTCCGCCGCGACAGCGGCAGCGACGTGCTGCCGTCCACGGGCCTGCGCGCACCCGCCACCCCCTTCAACAAGGCCATCTCCCCCCACCGTCGCTGGGCGTTCCGCACGCTGCCGCTCGAGGACCTCAAGAAGGTCAAGAACCAGTGCGGCGGCACCGTCAACGACGTGGTCATGGCGCTCTCGACCGGAGCGCTCCGCCGCTGGCTGATCGAGCACGACGCCCTCCCCGAGGGCCCGCTCGTCGCTGCCGTGCCCGTCTCGATCCGCACTGCGGAGGAGAAGGGCGCCAACGGCAACAAGGTCTCCACGATGATCGCCGCGCTCCCGACCCACCTGGCCGATCCCGTCGAGCGGCTGCAGGCCTGCTCCGCCGCGATGCAGGCGGCGAAGGAGCAGCACGGTGCTCTCCCCGCAACCCTGCTGTCGGACGTGACCCAGTTCGCGATGCCCGCCCTCGCCGGCCAGGCCGCGCGGCTCGCCGCGCGCGTGCGGCTGCTCGAGCGCGTGAACCCCTTCAACCTCTTCATCAGCAACGTTCCCGGGCCGAACCTCGCCCTGTACTACGCGGGGGCGCGGCTGCTCGGTTACTACCCGCTGTCGGCCATCGCCGACGGCCAGGGGCTCAACATCACCGTCTGCTCGCTCGACGGGGGCATGCACTTCGGGCTGATCGCCGACCGTGAGCTCGTCCCCGACCTCGACCTGATGGCCGGGTACCTCGAGGACGAGCTCGCCGTGCTGCTCAAGACCGGCTGACAGCGGTCCGCTGCAGCGGAACGAGCCTGCCGAAGCGTTCTCACTCCTGCAGGGCGTCGTCCCACCACGAGGACGAGCCGGACCAGGGCCGGGGGAACGATGGCGTACCGATCGCGGCTCGCCGGGCTGGTGGTCCTCGGGGCTCTCGTACCCGGACTGGTCCTGCTCTCGGGCAAGTACCCACTGGACCTCGACGTCTACCGGCACGGCGCCAACGCCCTCCGGGACGGCACCCCGCTGTACGACGTGCGTCTCGGTCGCTACGGGTTCACCTACCCGCCGGGCGCGGCCGCGCTCTGCACGGCCGTGGGCCTGCTCCCGCTCGCCGCTGCGACTCTCGTGGCCTCGGTGGGTTCGCTCCTGGCGCTCGGCTGCGGCGTGAGCTGGACCTGCGGTCCGGCACTTCGCCGGGTCGGTGGATCGGCGCTCCTGGTCGTCGCGGCTCTCGTCGTGTCCGACCCGGTCCGCGAGACCGTGTGGAACGGCCAGGTCAACCTGGTGCTCATGGCGTTCGTGCTCGCCGACCTGCTGCGCGTCACGCCGGCGCGGGGCCGGGGTCTGCTGACCGGCGTCGCGACCGCGATCAAGCTGACACCGGGCCTGTTCGTCGTCTACCTCGTCGTCCGCGGCCGACGTGACGACGCCCGCCGGGCCGTTGCCGCCTTCCTGCTCATCACCGTGAGCGCAGCGCTGTGGCGGCCCGCGGACTCTCTCCGGTTCTGGACGCACGAGGTCTTCGCGGGGTCCGGCATCGGCGACCTGAGCCGCGTGGCCAACCAGTCGCTCGAGGGGGTGCTGCTGCGGATGGGCGCCGGACAGGCCTGGTGGATCGCTCTCGCGGTGCCGACCGCCCTTGCCGGCCTGGCGCTCGCTGCGCGCGTGAGTCGCGCCGGTCGCGAGCCGGTGGCTGCTGGGATCGTCGGGGTGACGGCCTGTCTGCTGAGTCCCGTGTCCTGGGAGCACCACTGGGTCTGGGCGCTGCCGCTCCTCGGTGGCCTTGCCGGTGTGCTGCTCCAGCGATGGCACTGGTGGGCCGTGGCGGTCGCGTGCCTGGTGCTGGACGTCGGACCGATGGAGCTGCCTCGCGGGTGGCCCCTCGTGCCCTGGGTGGCCGGCAACGCCTTCGTGCTCACGGCCATCGGAGGAGCCCTGGTCTGGGGTGCGCTCGCCGGGCGCACGCCCGTCGTGGGGGCGGGGGGGGCGGGGCGGGGCCCCCGCGGGGGGGGCGTGAGAGCGGGGGAGCCCGAGGGGTGGGCCGGGGGGGGGGGGCGG
>CBIHPE010000120.1:0-12234 GCA_966212015.1 uncultured Frankiales bacterium
ACGCCAACCGCGACGAGAGCTCCGTCATCTTCCACAAGGAGCTGCGCGAGCTCGTCGCCGAGCACCCCGACCGGCTCGTGGTCCTGCACTGGCTGGAGACGGTGCAGGGACTGCCGTCGCTGAAGCCGCTGCAGGAGATCGTGCGGCCGTGGGGCCACAGCGAGGCGTTCATCTGCGGCCCGGCGCCCTTCATGGACTGCGCCGCCGACGCCCTCAAGGGCCTCGGGATGAGCCGCGACCGGATCCACATCGAGCGGTTCACCAGCCTGGCCGGCGACCCCTGGACGGAGGTCGAGGCAGCGCCCACGACCGCAGGTGGTCCCACGGTGGACCTCGTCGTGATCCTCGACGGCGAGACGCACGAGCTGGACTGGCCCGAGGACCAGAAGCTGCTCGACTTCCTGCTCGACAAGGGCCTCGACGCTCCCTACTCCTGCCGGGAGGGCGCCTGCTCCGCCTGCGGGGTGAAGCTGCTCAAGGGGGAGGTGTCCATGGACAACAACTCCGTCCTGGAGCAGGACGACCTCGACGAGGGGTGGCGCCTCGCCTGCCAGTCGCACCCGACCAGCGGGCCCGTCGAGGTCACGTACGACGACTGATGACTCGTCCGCAGCTGCGACAGACGGTGCTCGACTGCGAGGACCCGCGCCTGCTCGGCGACTTCTACCGCGACCTGCTCGGCTGGAGCTACCGCCCGGGCGACGAGACGCCGAGGCCCGGCGAGGACTGGCTCGTGCTGCGTGCGCCGACCGGGGCGGGCCTGGCCCTCCAGAAGGTCGACCACCAGCCGGCGTCGACGTGGCCCGAGGCAGGGGTGCCGCAGATGCTGCACCTCGACCTGACCGTCCCCGACACGGAGGAGCTGGCCCGCCAGCACGACCGGGTCCTCGAGCTCGGCGGCTCGGTCAGGTACGACCGGTCGCACGACGCCGAGGAGCCGCTCTGGGTCTTCGCCGACCCGGCGGGTCACCCCTTCTGCATCTTCGTGGCCTGAGTCAGACGCGCACGAGCAGCTCGCCGTGGAGCAGGCTCATCCAGCCGTCCTCCCGCTCGACGAACGCCCGCCAGCCGGCGCTGCACAGGTCGAGGTCCTCCTGCGTGGCGAGTCCCGAGGAGAGCAGCTGCGTCGCCAGTGCGGACTGCTGGATGCGGTCCGCCCACATCCCACCCCACCAGGCCCGGTCCTCGGGCGTCGCGAAGCACCACGTGCTCGACGACGGCGTGACGTCACGGAGCCCCGCCTCGAGCGCCCACGAGAGCAGCATTCGCCCGGCCTGCGGCTCGCCGCCGTTCGCGACTGCTGCCTGCTGGTAGAGCTCCATCCAGCGGTCGAGCCCCCGGCAGGCGGGGAACCAGGTGAAGCCAAGGTAGTCGCTGTCGCGCACGGCCACGATCCGGCGCGCGACCCGGGCCATCTCGCGCAGCGCCTGCACGGGATCGGCGACGTGCTGCAGCACCTGGTGGGCGTGCACGACGTCGAAGCTGTCGTCGGGAAAGGGCAGGGCGTGCACGTCGCCGAGCACGCACTCGACGCCGGCGGCCTGGGCGAGCGCGACAGCCTCGGCCGTCGCCTCGAGCCCCAGGACCGACCCGACCCGGGAGGCGAGGTCGAGGGTGATGGTGGCCGGCCCGCTCCCGACGTCGAGGACCGTGTCGCTCGGCAGCAGGTGCGGCAGCAGGTAGCCGCACGAGTTCTCTGCCGTCCGCCAGCGGTGCGACCGCAGGACCGTCTCGTGGTGCCCGTGCGTGTAGGTCGTCATGCGACTGACGCTACGACGCCGTCTCAGATGACGAAACCCTCATCCCACATCATGAGACGACGGGACAGCTCCCGTCGAGGCGGCCGCAGGCTGCGGTGTCGCAGAGCCGGCAGGTCCAGCGGACGTCGCCCTCCTCGCGCGCGATGCCGGACAGCAGCACGCCGAGTCCCTGACCGATGGCGGCGCGCACGCGCGGGTCGAGCGGTGCGAGGACCTCCTCGAGCACGGCCGCCCGCGCGCGAGCGACCTGGCGCGCCACGGACCGGCCGCGCCCCGTCAGCACGATCGCGGCAGTCCGCCCGTCCGGTCCCGGCCCGCGGACCACCAGGTCCTGGTCGACCAGCCGGTCCACGAGGCGCACGGTGCCCGAGTGAGTCAGCCCGAGCACCTGGCGGAGCCGTTCGATGCTCGGGGCTTCGAGCAGCTGGGACAGGGCCGACACCGCGGCCGCTGCGGACAGGTCGCCGGCCACTGCGGTGACGGCCTCCGCCTGGCGGTCGGCCACCGTCAGCGCAAGAGCGCCGAGCACGTTCGCCGCCTGGTCCACTCTGTGAGTGAGTCACACAGCGGCGGTCGGCGCAAGAGTCAGTCGAGACCCACGAGCTTCGCCGAGTCGTCCCAGAGCCGAGCAGCCATCACCGGGTCGCGGGCGTAGTCCTTGGTGGCGTGCACCTTCCCGTCCGCGAAGTACTCGCCGCGGACCGATACCGGGTCGCACGCCAGGGCGAGGGTCGTCGAGGCGCCGTCTGCTGGAGACTTCACGCCGGGGAAGAAGCGCGCCACCTTCAGGAACACGACGCCGAGCTTGTTGTCGCGGGCCAGCCCCGTCGAGACGAACCCCGGGTGCAGGCAGTTCACGATGACGTCGGTGCCCTCGAGGCGGCGGGCGAGCTCGAACGTGAACAGGATGTTGGCCAGCTTGCTGCGGCCGTAGACCTTCATCGGCTTGAAGGCGTTGGTGCTCATGTAGTCGTCGGGCTCCATGGCGCCGAACGTGTGCGCGTCGGAGGCGACGTTGACGATGCGTGCCTGTCCCGACGCGATGATGCGGTCGAGGAGCAGCCGGGTGAGCAGGTAGGGCGCGAGGTGGTTGACCGCGAAGACGGTCTCGTAGCCGTCGACGGTCTCGGTGCGGTGCTGCTTCACCAGTGCCGCGTTGTTGATGAGCACGTCGATCCTCGGGAAGTCCTCGAGGAGCGCGTCGGCGAGCCCCCGGACCTCCTCGAGCGACGCGAAGTCGGCCTTGTAGGTCTTCACATCGGGGGAGCCGGCCTCGCGGCACTGCTGGGCGACCGCCTCGAGCCGGGCACCGTCCCGCCCGACGATGCCGAGCGTCGCGCCCTTGCGCGCGAGCCCGAGAGCGGTTGCGGTCCCGATGCCGGAGCTCGCCCCGGTCACGATGCACGCTTTCCCTGCCATCTGGGTCATGCAGCGATGAAACCACTTGGCCGCTCTGACAGGGTGAGGGGCGTGTCATGGAGGACGTGGACGGCGCTGGGACTGGTCTACGTCGTCTGGGGCTCGACCTACCTCGCCATCGCCTACGTCGTCGAGTCGTTTCCTCCGCTGCTGGCCGGTTTCCTGCGCTTCGCCGCCGCGTCCGTCCTCCTGCTGGCGTTCCTGCTCGTACGTCGACGCTCGGCGCTGCGGGCCTCGCCCCGGCAGTGGTTGGCGGCGGGAGGCATCGGCCTGCTGCTGCTCCTCTGCGGCAACGGCGGTGTCACCGTGGCCGAGCAGAAGGGGCTCCCCTCGGGCCTCGCCGCGCTCCTCGTCGCCGGAGTGCCGCTCTACGTGGCGCTGTTCCGGACGCTTGCGAAGGACCGGCCGTCGCCACGCACCGTCGCGGGGGTGCTCATCGGCTTCGTCGGTCTCGGGGTCCTGCTGCTGCCGGGAACGCGCCCCGAGGGCGTGACCTTCGCGGCCGCGGGCCTCGTGCTCCTCGGCAGCTTCTGCTGGTCGTTCGGGTCGGTGCTCTCGACCCGCATCAGCCTCCCGAGCGACCCCCTCACCACGACGCTCGGCGAGATGGTCGGCGGCTCGATCGGGTTCCTCGTGGTGGCGGTGGTCCGTGGCGAGTCCGTGCCCGCGGACCCGGAGGCGTCAGCCCTCATCGGCCTCGGCTACCTCGTCGTCTTCGGCTCGATCGTGGCGTTCACGGCCTACTCGTGGTTGCTCGGAACGGCTCCGGTCAGCACGGTCGCGACCTACGCCTACGTGAACCCGGTCGTCGCGGTGGTGCTCGGCGCGGTGTTCCGCGGCGAGGACCTCACCTGGACGTCCGTCATCGGCGGCCTCGTGACCGTCGTCGCCGTCGTCGTGGTCGTCTCCCAGGAGAGCGGTCAGCGGCGTGAGAGCGCGAGACCGAGCGCGGCCCCGATGGCCGTCCCGACGACGACCACGGTCACCGAGTAGGCGGCAGACGGCTTGGCCGTCATCAGCAGGATCACGCTCAGTGCCGCGAACGTGTTGGCGTGCCCGACGACCCACGGCACGGTGGCACGGACCTCGTGGCGGATCTCGTCCGTCACCGGCCCGTCGGGCGTCGCGTTGACCAGCGCCTCGAGCTTCTTGCCGTAGCGGGCCATGACCAAGGGACCGTCGAGGAACAGCACGAGCAGCACGACCATCGCCGTCGCGATCCAGGCGTCCTTGGCGTGGTAGGCCTTGCCCTCGTCGAGGTGCAGCATCCAGAGGCCGAAGCCGAAGATCCCGATCACCAGCGGCGCGAACAGCGGTGCGAACTTCCCCGTCCGCGTCAGCCGCCGGACCTCGGCCACCGTGCCGGCGCCCTTCATGAGGTACTCCGAGACGTGCAGGCCCCCCGAGAGGAAGAAGGCACCGAGCACGCACATGATGTGCAGACCGAGAACGACGTCGTACTGGTTCATGCATCCCCCACTGAGCGACACGGACGGTTTCGAAGACCTGCGACGTAGTCGTCGGGTGCGCCTGCGGCCTCGGCTGCGTCGGCGAGCACTCCGAGGTAGCGGGCAGCGGGCAGACCGCCCTCGAAGCCGTCGAGGACGTAGACCCAGGCCAGCCGCTCGCCGTCGAGCGTGGCGACCCGGACGCGGACCTTGCGGTAGAGGCCGTTGTCGGCGCCCTCCCACGCGTCGAGCACCTTCTCGTCCTGGGTCGTGACGTCGTACAGGCTCACGTAGACGTGCTCACCGGGCGCCTCGACGATGGTCGCGAGCGACCCCTCCCAGCCGAGGTCCTCGCCGCCGAACGTCAGGCGCCATCCCTCGACCCACCCCGTGCCGGAGCCAGGGGAGTGCGGACACCGCTCGCGCATCTGCGCGGGGTCCATGTTGCTGCCGTAGGCAGCGTAGAGGGCCACGGGCCGCAGCGTACCTATGCGCGACAATGGACCGGTGACACGAATCGCCATCATCGGTGGAGGACCTGCGGGGTACGAGGCTGCGCTGGTCGCCCAGCAGCTGGGCGCCCAGGTGACCCTGGTCGACCGCGACGGCGTCGGCGGCATGTGCGTGCTCGCCGACTGCGTGCCGAGCAAGACGTTCATCGCGACGAGCGAGGCCATGACGACCCTGTCGCAGGCGGACCGCGTCGGCGTCCACGGTGAGGGCACGGTCACGGTGCAGGTCGACGAGGTGCACGCCCGGGTGAAGGCGCTCGCGCTCGCCCAGAGCAACGACATCGCGGCCAACCTGGTCCGGCACGGCGTCTCGATCCTCAACGGCCCCGCGCGGCTGCTCCCGGGCAAGCGCGTGCAGGTCGGCGCCGAGACCGTCGCCGCTGACGTCATCCTGCTCGCCACCGGCGCCTCGCCGCGCGTGGTCGCCGGCGCCGAGCCCGATGGCGAGCGGATCCTCGACTGGCGCCAGCTCTACGACCTGCCGGAGCTCCCGACCCACCTGGTCGTCGTCGGCTCCGGTGTGACCGGTGCCGAGTTCGCCAGCGCCTACCTCGCGATGGGCTGCCAGGTGACGCTGGTGTCGAGCCGGGACCGGGTGCTCCCGTCCGAGGACCCCGATGCCGCCGAGCAGCTCCAGCAGGTCTTCGTCCGTCGCGGCATGCGGATCCTGCGAGGGCGGGCCGCCGGCGTCGAGCGCACCGACGAGGGCGTGCTGGTCAAGCTCGTCGACGGCTCGACCGTCGCCGGCTCGCACTGCCTCATGACCGTCGGTTCCGTCCCCAACACCAAGCACCTCGGCCTCGAGGAGGCTGGGGTCCAGTGCGACGACGGCGGGTTCATCCAGGTCGACCGGGTCTCCCGCACGACCGCCGAGGGCGTCTACGCCGCCGGTGACGTCACCGGCGTGCTCATGCTCGCGTCCGTCGCCGCCATGCAGGGCCGCATCGCGATGTGGCACGCACTCGGAGAGGCTGTCGCGCCACTGCGGCTCGGCACGGTCAGCGCCAACGTCTTCACCGATCCCGAGGTCGCCTCCGTCGGCATCACGCAGAAGCAGGTCGACGACGGCGTCGTCGCCGCCAACGCCATCAAGCTGCCGCTCGCCACCAACGCCCGCGCCAAGATGCAGGGCATCACGGACGGCTTCGTGAAGCTGTTCTGCCGGCAGGGCTCCGGCTCGATCCTCGGCGGCGTCGTCGTCGCGCCACGCGCCTCCGAGCTGATCCTCTCGGTCAGCCTGGCCGTCCAGAACGGCCTCACCGTGGACCAGTTCGCCCACACGTTCTCCATCTACCCGTCGCTGTCCGGCTCGATCACCGAGGCCGCGCGTCAGCTGATGCTGCACGAGGACTAGACGAGGGGCACGACGACGGTGCCTGTGGCTGGCTCGGTTCGATCGCCGCTACGACGACGCCGGGCCCGCAGGCCCTCGTGTCGCTCACCGGAGCCGTCCACGACGTCATCGGCGAGCGCTGCACGACGTGCGTGCAGGCCGTCGGCACCGCGGGACGCCGACGCGTGAACCTCGTCAGGTCTGCTGCGAAGCGGTGGTCGGGAACGACGAAGGGGCTGCCCGCGTCGAGCGGCAGCCCCTCTGGTCGTACTGCTTGCTAGTCCTTGATCTCGCAGAGAGCCGCGCCGGCCGTGACGACCTCGCCGACCGCAGCGGACAGGCCCGTGACGGTGCCGGCCTTGTGGGCGTTGAGCGGCTGCTCCATCTTCATGGCCTCGAGCACGACGATCAGGTCGCCGGCCTCGACCTGGGCGCCGTCCTCGACGGCGACCTTGACGATGGTGCCCTGCATCGGCGAGGTGAGGGAGTCGCCGGAGGCGGCGGCGCCGGCCTTGCCGGACGCCTTGCGCTTCGCCGGGCCCTTCTTGGCCGGGGCAGCGGACCCGACCGAGAGGGTGCCCGGCAGCGAGACCTCGAGCCGCTTGCCGCCGACCTCGACGACGATCGTCTGCCGCGGCTCGGACTCCTGGTCGGCCTCGGCCGCCCCGCCGAACGGCGCGATGTCGTTGTCGAACTCGGTCTCGAGCCAGCGGTTGTGGACCGTGAACGGCTCCGACGTGAACGCCGGGTCCTTCACGACCTTCTGGTGGAACGGGATGAGGGTCGCCATCCCGTCGACCTTGAGCTCGTCGAGGGCACGGGCCGAGCGCTCGAGCGCCTCCTGCCGGGTGGCGCCGGTGACGATGAGCTTGGCCAGCAGCGAGTCGAACGCCCCGCCGATGACGGAGCCGGACTCGACACCGCTGTCGAGGCGCACCCCGGGGCCGGACGGCGCGACGAAGGTCGTCACCGCACCCGGGGCCGGCAGGAAGCCGCGGCCCGGGTCCTCACCGTTGATGCGGAACTCGAAGGAGTGGCCGCGGGCGACGGGGTCGGTGAAGGTCAGCTCGAGCCCCTCGGCGATGCGGAACTGCTCGCGCACCAGGTCGACACCGGTGACCTCCTCGGTCACGGGGTGCTCCACCTGCAGGCGGGTGTTGACCTCGAGGAACGAGATCAGGCCGTCCGCTCCGACCAGGAACTCGCACGTGCCGGCGCCGACGTACTTCGCCTCGCGGATGATGTCCTTCGACGCCTTGTAGAGCTGGTCGAGCTGGTCCTGGGAGAGGAACGGCGCGGGGGCCTCCTCGACGACCTTCTGGTAGCGGCGCTGCAGCGAGCAGTCGCGGGTGCTGACCACGACGACGTTGCCGTGCTGGTCCGCGAGCACCTGCGTCTCGACGTGCCGCGGCTTGTCGAGGTAGCGCTCGACGAAGCACTCGCCGCGGCCGAAGGCGGCGACCGCCTCGCGGACGGCGGACTCGTAGAGCTCCGGCACCTCCTCCTTGGTGCGGGCGATCTTCAGACCGCGACCACCACCGCCGAAGGCCGCCTTGATCGCGACCGGCAGGCCGTGCTCCTCGACGAACGCGAGCACCTCGTCGACGCCCTTGACGGGGTCGGCGGTGCCGGGCACGAGCGGGGCGCCGATCTTCAGCGCGATGTGGCGGGCGGTCGTCTTGTCGCCGAGGGCGGCGATGGCGTCGGGCGAGGGACCGATCCAGGTCGCGCCGGCGTCGATGACGGCCTGGGCGAACTCGGCGTTCTCCGACAGGAAGCCGTAGCCGGGGTGCACCGCGTCAGCGCCCGACTCCTTGAGGATGGCGATGACCTTGTCGATGCGCAGGTAGCTGTCACCGGGCGTCTGGCCCCCGAGCGCGTACGCCTCGTCGGCGACGCGCACGTGCAGGGCGTCGAGGTCGGGCTCGGCGTAGATCGCGACCGAGGCGTAGCCGGCGTCCTTGCAGGCGCGGGCGACACGGACAGCGATCTCGCCACGGTTGGCGATGAGGACCTTGCGCACTTCACTCCTTCGTCGAGCGTGGCTCGGAGCCTATCGACCCGCCGGATGTGACCTGCGCGACGCCTGCCGTACCCGTGAGTAGCCCTCACCGGGGTGGCCGTTCGGTCATCCGCCATGATCCGTTGTGAGGAGGGCGACCGGGACGCACCGGGGCAGAAGCCGCTGCCCGTCACGGTGCGTCACCGAGCGAAAGACCCCGGCGAGGCCATGGAGTGGATCTTCGAGCGGCGGGACCGTCGTGCGGAGGCCGCCGGAGGTCCTGCGCGGTCGTCCCTGGGGGGAACATGACCACGCACAGTCCTCGTCGGCTCACGACGCTGCTAGCGGTCGCCGGTCTCGCCTCTGCGGCGCTGGTCAGCAGCGCGCCGAGCGCGAGCGCCGCTTTCGTCGGCAGCAAGCTGACCGGCAGCAACTTCGAGATCGACACCAACGCCAACCTCGTCCCGGACGACGCGGCGCCGAGCATCGACTGGATCGACGGGGCATCCCTGCGCATCACGCCGGCGGCCGACAAGCCGAGCGGGGGCACCGACGACTCGTTCGGTCAGGGCACCTCGGAGGGCGATGCGGTGCCGACCGTGACGGACGGCAGCATCCCGCCGAACAAGAGCGACCTGAAGAGCTTCGGCGTCTACCAGGAGCGGACGGCCTCAGGGTCGTACCTGCACCTGTTCTGGTCGCGGGTGCAGGACCCGAGCGGCACGACGAACATGGACTTCGAGTTCAACAAGTCCAAGACGCTGTCCAGCAACGGCGTGACGCCGGTCCGCGGCAACGGCGACCTGCTCATCACCTACGACCTCAGCAACGGCGGCACCGTCGCGACGCTGTCCAAGCGGACCTGGTCGGCGAGCGGCTGGTCGGCGGCCACCGCCCTGACCGGCAACGCGATCGGCTCGGTCAACACTTCGGCGATCGCTGCCGGCAGCACGGGCGGCCTCGGCTCGCTCAGCCCGCGCACCTTCGGCGAGGCGTCGATCAACCTCGACAGCCTGCTCGGCTCGGCCTGCACGTCCTTCGGCTCGGCGTACCTCAAGAGCCGGTCGTCCGACTCCTTCAGCGCCGCCATCAAGGACTTCATCGCTCCGATGGGCATCAACGTCACCAACTGCGGCAGCGTCAGCATCCACAAGCAGGACGACGCCGGCACCGCCCTCCCCGGTGCGGTGTTCACGCTCTACACGAACGTCGCTCCGCTGACGGCCCCGCGGACGGTCCTGGACACCGCCACGTCGCTGACCTGCCAGACCAACGCCCTCGGCGACTGCACGATCAGCAGCGTCCCCTTCGGTGCCTACTGGATCGTCGAGACCACGACGCCGGCCAACCACGACACCGCGGCTGACCAGGCGGTCGTCGTCAGCGCCGCCGGCAACGTGCCGTCGGGCACCTTCACCTTCGTCGACCCGCGACAGCAGGGCAGCATCATCGTGAAGAAGACGAACCCGACGGGCGGCGTCCTTGCCGGCGCGGGCTTCACCGTGACTCCCGGCAACCTCTCGATGACGGAGTCCTCGACCGGCATCTTCTGCGTCGACGGCCTTCTGTACAACACCTACACGGTCACCGAGTCGACGGTCCCGGCCGGCTACAACGGGGCCTCGTCCCAGACAGTGACGGTCAGCACCAAGAGCACGTGTGCGGCCCGGCTGGCCGGGGTCTACACGCCCGACCTGACGTTCGTCGACAGCCCGGCGCCGGGCACGATCAACGTGGCCAAGGTGGACGACCTCAACAACCCGCTGCAGGGCGCCGGCTTCACGCTCTTCAGCGACGTCGGCGTCGTGGGGACCTACGAGCCTGGTACGGACACGACGGTCGCCCAGGCCCAGAAGCTCACCAGCGCAGCGGGCACGCTCCAGTTCACGAACGTGCCCCTGGGCAACTACTGCGTCGTGGAGACGCTGACCCCCACGGGCTACGCCACCGCCTCGCCGCAGTGCCTCACGATGGGCCTCGGCTCCAGCGCGTCGACGGGTCAGACGATCAACCTGACGTTCAGCGATCCCAGGCAGCACAAGGTGATCGTCATCGTCTGCCACGAGGGCACGAACACCCTCGACTCCAGCCCGGTCACGATCGGCGGTACGACGAAGAGCTCGCTCTCGTCGGCAGGCTCCTTCACCGAGGCACAGCTGTGCGGCCTCGGTGGCGCGACCTTCGGCGGCCGCGGGCACGGCACGACCTCTGCCTCGGTCGACGTCCAGTAGCCCCCAAGAGCACGCAGGCCCCGGCGGGATCGCCGGGGCCTGCGTGTCTGGCTGGGTGGCTGGAGGGGTTCAGCAGCTCTTGCGGCAGCCCGTCTTGCCCCTCGGGGACGCCGTCGGGGTCGGTGCCGGGGCGGGCGACGTCGTCGGGGCCGGAGTGGCCGAGGGCGAGGGCGACGGCGACGGGCTCGTGCTGGCCGACGGGGACGGCGACGGGCTCGGGGTCGTGGTCGTCCCGGTGGAGAAGGCACCCAGCAGGTAGTCCTTCAGCCCGGGCACGGACGCGGCAGGCGGGATGTCGTAGTTGGCCTGCGCCAGGGAGGCTGCGGTGGCGGAGCCCAGGAGCTGCCGGTAGTCCTCGGCGATCATCTCGTTCGGGCTCCACATGTAGCTCGAGCCGAGCCGGCTGTCACCCGTGAGGCCGCGTGCCTTGAGGTACCCGGCGAGCGAGGGGTCCTGCTGCTTGAGGTACGCCCGGTAGAGCGTCCAGGCGTGGCCGTACTCGTGCGAGAGGGTGCCGTCGCCGCTGTCCAACCAGGACAGGTAGGTCACGTGGCTGACGGCGCTGAAGCGGTCGTACACGCCGTTCGTGGCACCGACCGAGCTGGTCGTCGTGCTGCTGCTGCCGTCCGCGAAGCGGATCGTGACGTTCGGTGCCTCGGCACCGACCGTGCTGCCGATCGCCGCGTCGTACACCTGCTTGGCGGTCACCGCGTCGTTGTAGCTCTCGACCTTCAGCCCCTGCGGTCCGGTGTAGGTCGACAGCGGCGTCGTCGAGGTGACGATCGGGCGCCAGCCGAAGCTCGCCGTCGCCGTGCCGGTCACGGTCTGCCGGGGGAGCACGCCGCCGGTCGTCGTCGGGACCTGGGTCTCGCGCACTCCCCACCAGGTGCTCGCTGCGTAGTCGACCGTGTAGGTGCCGCAGGTGAGGCCGGAGAAGGCGTAGTCGCCGGTGCTGCTCGTCGTCGCGTTGGCGACGTAGCTCCCTGCCGCGTCGTAGAGGTAGAGGACGTCGCCGGAGCGTGCCGCCTCGCCGGCGCCTCGCACGCCGTTGCGGTCGCTGTCCGTGAACGCGGTGCCGGAGATCGCGCAGGTGCCGGCGGCGTGCGCCAGGTGCGGCGCCGCCAGCAGACCGGCGGTGACGGCGACGGCTGTCAGGGCGACGGCACGCGGACGCAGCAGGGCAAAGCTCATGACCACCGGGCTCTCAGCTCAGGTCGGAAGGGAGGGGAGCGGGACCGGGGACCAGGCCGGCTCGGCCGCTCGCTGATCCAGGTATCGGAGGACTAGTCCAAACGGTTGAGCGGCCGCGCCCGAGATGCCCGGGTTGGCGAACAAGATCACTGACCGGACCGGGTGCAACCGGACACCTCCGAGATTTCCCCCGGATCCGTGCAACCGTGCCCGGGGGCCGCCGGTGTAGAGGTCGACGGACACCACATGGGGGAGCAGATGGGCCAGCAGCAGGACGAGGACTTCGACGCGTTCTACGCGGCGACGTCGCGTGGGCTGCTGTCGCAGCTCTACGGCCT
>CBIHPE010000121.1:0-12057 GCA_966212015.1 uncultured Frankiales bacterium
GCTCCTCGGTCCGGAGCAGCACGACCAGTGCGACCGCCTCGAGGACCAGGCACACCCCCGTCGCGACGAGCCACGCCCGCCGTTCGAGCAGCATGGCGAGGACCACCGGGACGTGGGCAAGGGCGAGCGCGCACGCCAGGACCTGCCTGCGTGCTTGCGGGTGCGCGACGAGTCGTCGGCCGGAGGGGGGTACGGCCACGCTTGTCAGGGTGTGACCGGTGGGCTCGTCCCACCATGGCCCGAAAGGGCTATTTGGGGGGCTTTAGGCCGAACGGGTGACGCGCCACCCGAGCAGCATCAGCAGGCCGAGCAGGGGCAGCCACACCGGCAACCCGGTCGCGGCGAGCGAGCCGCCGCCGTGGTTGGTCCCCGGTGTCGGGTGCGTTTTGGGCGGCACGGGAGTGCTAGGGGTCGTCGACACCGAGGCCGCTGCGCAGGGGGTCGTCAGCAGCCCGGGGCCAGACTTCTGGCGGACGAAGGAGATGTACGGCGTCCCCGAGCTGTTGTCCGTGAACGCGGTCAGCAGGCAGCCCTTGGCGTCGACGGCGGTCTCGAAGAAGTCGAGCAGGTTGCGGCCGCCCGCGCTGCACCCCGTACCGCTGGTGCAGATCTGGCCCTTGTTCATGACGCCGGTCTCGCGGTACTCGCTGAACGTCTTGCCGCCGTCGGTGCTGAACGACGACCAGACGTACCAGGTCGCCGTCTTCGACACCCGCTGCGGCGACTGCGCGCTCTCCGCCGTGCCGTAGTAGCTCACGGCGATGCGGCCGTTGGCACCGGCGCTGACCCACGGGAACACCGTGGTGCGGGGGCTCGCGTTGACCTTCACCGGCGTCGACCAGTGCTTCCCGCCGTCCTTCGAGACGGCCAGCATCGTCCAGGTCTCGCGGGTCGCGGGGTGCCGCTCGCTCCAGACGACGTACTGGTTGCCGGCCTTGTCGAGGGTGTTGGCCACGAACGAGTCGAAGGTGTCGAACCGGCGGCTCGCCACCAGCGTCGGAGCCGGGGGAGTCGTCGCGCCGCGCGGGACGATCGAGACCAGGATCCGGTCGGCGGTGGTCGAGCTGGCGGGCTTGCTGCACTTCACGTCGTCGCAGTCGTTGGGCTCGCCGAGGGTGTTCCAGACCGTGAACGACGTGCCGGTCCGCTGGTCGACCGCGATCGTGCCCGGCCACTGGTAGTCGTGCGTCGTCGACAGCACCATCGTCGGGGACGGTACGACGAGCGGACCGGTCAGGGTCCCGCGGATGAGGTCGACGTCGGTCGTCTGGGTGTCGCCGATGGTCGTGTAGACGGTCGTGGTGCCGTCGACGGCGTTCCACTCGCGGTCGTTGGACAGCGGCGTCTTGCCGCAGCCGGCGACGGGCACCGGGACGAAGGTCTGGCCGCGGTCCTTGCTGACCGAGACGGTCGAGCAGGCGGCGTAGGAGAGGCCCGAGGCGAAGATCGTGCCGTCCTTCGCGATGGCGATGTCGCTGTCCCCGCCGCCGGTGGGCACGTCGGCGGAGCCGAGCAGCGTGAAGGCGCCGCCACCGTTGTCCGAGCGCCACACGAGGCTGCCGCCGGAGCCGGTCCCGCCCAGCCGGACTCCCGGCCCGTCGGGCGCGATGACGTAGATGCCGCCGTCGGGCGCGACGTCGAGCGACGGCTCACCGGTCGTGTTGGCGTGGTCCACGACGACCGTCTTGCCGAACGTCCGGTCGGCGGTGGCAGCGGGCGAGCCCGGGGCCGTCACGAGCAGCGCGGAGCCGCCGAGGAGCAGGGCCACGGCCACGCTGGGACGGCGCATGACGTGACAATAGGGGCAAGCGCCTGGCAGAAACCCTGTGCGGACCTGAACACGTGGTCGTGTAACGTGTTCGTCATCTGCAGCAGGGCCAGCGACGTCCCGGGTGGCAGGTAGCTCGACCCCACCACGACGTCACTCGGAAGGCTCGTCCATGCTTCCCGCTCTGCCCTCTGGCATGCCCGCCAAGCAAGGCCTCTACGACCCCGCGAACGAGCACGACGCATGCGGCGTCGCCTTCGTCGTCGACGTCGCGGGCCGCAAGAGCCACGACCTGGTCGAGCAGGGCCTGACCGCCCTGCGCAACCTCGAGCACCGCGGCGCCTCGGGTGCCGAGCCGGAGACCGGGGACGGTGCCGGCATCCTCACCCAGGTCCCGGACGCGTTCTACCGCGCCGTCGTCGCGGTCGAGCTGCCCGACGTCTACGCGGTCGGCACGGCGTTCCTGCCGACCAACCCGCGCAAGGCCGTCGAGGTCCAGCTCGCGTTCGAGAAGATCGTCGCCGAGGAGGGCCTGAAGGTCCTCACTTGGCGCGAGCTCCCGGTCGACCCCAAGGGCTCGGGCATCGGGCGCACCGCGGCCGACGTCATGCCGATCTTCCGCCAGGTCTTCCTCGGCTGGGCGGACGGGACGGCCGAGGAGACGATGAGCGCGTACGCCCTCGAGCGCCGCGCCTACGTCGTGCGCAAGCGGGCCGAGCGCGAGTGCGGGACGTACTTCCCGTCGCTGTCGACGCGGACCATCGTCTACAAGGGCATGCTCACGACCGGGCAGCTGCAGCCGTTCTTCCCCGACCTGTCGGACGAGCGCTACGAGAGCGCGCTCGCCCTGGTGCACAGCCGCTTCAGCACCAACACCTTCCCGTCGTGGCCGCTCGCGCACCCCTACCGCTACATCGCCCACAACGGCGAGATCAACACGGTCAAGGGCAACCGCAACTGGATGCGGGCCCGCGAGGCGCTGCTGAAGGGCCCGGACTTCCTCCCGGACGACCTGTCTCGGCTGTTCCCGATCTGCCACCCCGACGGCTCCGACTCGGCGTCGTTCGACGAGGTGCTCGAGCTGCTGCACATGGCCGGCCGGTCGCTGCCGCACGCCGTCCTCATGATGGTCCCCGAGGCGTGGGAGAACGCCGTCGACATGGACCCGGCGAAGAAGGCGTTCTACGAGTTCCACGCGTCGCTCATGGAGCCGTGGGACGGCCCGGCTTGCGTGACCTTCACCGACGGCACCCTCATCGGTGCCGTCCTCGACCGCAACGGCCTGCGCCCCTCGCGCTGGTGGGAGACCGTCGACGGCCGCGTGATCCTCGCGTCCGAGGTCGGCGTGCTCGACATCCCGTCCGACCAGGTGAAGCGCAAGGGCCGCCTGCAGCCCGGCCGGATGTTCCTCGTGGACACGGAGAAGGGCCGCATCGTCGAGGACGACGAGATCAAGGGCGAGCTCGCCGCCGACAAGCCCTACGAGGACTGGCTGCACGCGGGCCTGCTGCGCCTCGAGGACCTGCCCGACCGCGAGCACAAGCTCTACACCAAGGAGTCCGTGCTACGGCGCCAGCAGACCTTCGGCTACACCGAGGAGGAGGTGCGCATCCTGCTGACGCCGATGGCGACGGCAGGTGCCGAGCCGATCGGCTCGATGGGCACCGACACCCCTGTCGCGGTGCTGTCGGAGAAGCCGCGGATGCTCTTCGACTACTTCAGCCAGCTCTTCGCGCAGGTCACCAACCCGCCGCTCGACGCGATCCGCGAGGAGCTCGTCACGTCGCTGTCCGGCGGCATGGGCCCGGAGCAGAACCTGCTCGAGCCCGGCCCGGCGAGCTGTCGGCAGATCGTGCTGAAGTTCCCGGTCATCGACAACGACGAGCTGTCGAAGATCGTGCACATCAACGACGACGGCGACCAGCCCGGTCTCGCGGCCGTCACGATCTACGGCCTCTACCCCGTCAACGGCGGGGGGGAGGCGCTGCGCGACGCCCTCGACCGCGTCCGTCGCGAGGTGTCGACGGCCATCGCCGGCGGCGCGCGCGTCATCGTGCTGTCCGACCGCGAGTCGACCGAGACGATGGCCCCGATCCCGTCGCTGCTCCTGACGTCGGCGGTGCACCACCACCTCATCCGCGAGAAGTCGCGCACCCGGGTCGGCCTGCTCGTCGAGGCGGGCGACGTGCGCGAGGTGCACCACGTCGCGCTGCTCATCGGCTACGGCGCGGCGGCGGTGAACCCGTACCTCGCGATGGAGACGGTCGAGGAGCTCGCCCGCGACGGCGTCTACGGCGACCTCGACTACAAGCAGGCGCAGAAGAACCTCATCAAGGCGCTCGGCAAGGGCGTCCTGAAGGTCATGTCCAAGATGGGCATCAGCACCATCGCGTCCTACACGGGCGCGCAGGTCTTCGAGGCCCTCGGCCTGTCGCAGGACCTGGTCGCGGAGTACTTCACCGGTACGACGTCGCGGCTCGGCGGGATCGGCCTGGACGTCATCGCCGAGGAGACCGCAGCCCGCCACCGTCGGGCGTACCCCTCCAACACCTCCGAGCGGGCGCACCGCCGGCTCGAGGTCGGGGGCGAGTACCAGTGGCGGCGTGAGGGCGAGATCCACCTCTTCAACCCGGAGACAGTCTTCAAGCTCCAGCACGCGACGCGGTCGCAGCAGTACGACGTGTTCAAGGAGTACAGCGGCAAGGTCGACGAGCTGTCGGCGCGCGCCGGGACGCTGCGCGGGCTGTTCGCGCTGCGCGAGGGGCTGCGGCCCGCCATCCCGATCGACGAGGTGGAGCCCGCCTCGGAGATCGTGAAGCGCTTCAACACGGGCGCCATGTCGTACGGCTCGATCTCGGCGGAGGCCCACGAGACCCTCGCCATCGCGATGAACCGCCTCGGCGGCCGGTCGAACACGGGTGAGGGCGGCGAGGACGTCGAGCGCCTCCTCGACCCGGAGCGCTGCTCCGCGGTGAAGCAGGTCGCCTCCGGCCGGTTCGGCGTGACGAGCGAGTACCTCGTCCACGCCCGCGACATCCAGATCAAGATGGCGCAGGGCGCGAAGCCCGGTGAGGGCGGCCAGCTGCCCGGCCACAAGGTCTACCCGTGGATCGCGAAGACCCGGCACTCGACCGCGGGCGTGGGTCTCATCAGCCCGCCGCCGCACCACGACATCTACTCGATCGAGGACCTGGCGCAGCTCATCCACGACCTCAAGAACGCCAACAACACCGCCCGCATCCACGTGAAGCTGGTGGCGGAGGTCGGCGTCGGCACGGTCGCCGCGGGTGTCTCGAAGGCGCACGCCGACGTGGTGCTCATCTCCGGCCACGACGGCGGCACCGGCGCCTCGCCGCTGACGTCGCTCAAGCACGCCGGTGCGCCGTGGGAGCTCGGCCTCGCGGAGACGCAGCAGACGCTGCTGCTCAACGGGCTGCGCGACCGGATCGTCGTGCAGGTCGACGGGCAGCTGAAGACCGGTCGCGACGTCGTCATCGCCGCGCTGCTCGGTGCGGAGGAGTACGGCTTCGCCACCGCTCCGCTCGTTGTCAGCGGCTGCATCATGATGCGCGTCTGCCACCTCGACACCTGCCCCGTGGGCATCGCGACGCAGAACCCCGAGCTGCGCAAGCGCTACAGCGGCTCGCCGGAGTTCGTCGTGACGTTCTTCGAGTACATCGCCGAGGAGGTGCGCGAGCACCTGGCGCGCCTGGGCTTCCGGTCGCTGGACGAGGCCATCGGGCACGCCGAGGTGCTCGACACCAAGCGGGCCATCGAGCACTGGAAGGCCTCCGGCCTCGACCTCGCACCGATCCTGCACGTGCCCGACCTGCCGGCGGGCACCTCTCTCACCCAGCAGGTGGAGCAGGACCACGGCCTGGCCAACGCGCTCGACAACACGCTGCTGCAGCTGTGCGAAGGTGCCCTGTCCGAGGGCACGCCCGTCAAGCTCGAGCTGCCGGTCCGCAACGTCAACCGGACCGTCGGCACGATGCTCGGCGCCGAGCTGACCCGCCGCCACGGTGGCGGCGGCCTGCCCGACGGGACCATCGACCTCACGTTCACCGGTTCCGCCGGCCAGTCCTTCGGTGCGTTCGTGCCCCGCGGCATCACGCTGCGGCTGCACGGCGACGCCAACGACTACGTCGGCAAGGGCCTCAGCGGCGGCCGTCTGGTCGTACGCCCTGCTCTGGACGCGACCTTCCCCGCGGAGGACAACGTCATCGCGGGCAACACGCTCCTCTACGGCGCGACCTCCGGGTCGCTGTTCGTCCGGGGCCGCGTGGGCGAGCGGTTCTGCGTCCGCAACTCCGGCGCGACCGCGGTCGTCGAGGGCGTGGGCGACCACGCCTGCGAGTACATGACCGGTGGCCGCGTCGCGATCCTCGGTGCCACCGGGCGCAACGTCGCGGCCGGCATGAGCGGAGGCGTGGCCTACATCGTCGACCTCGACCCCGTGAACGTGAACCCGGAGATGGTCGACCTCGACCCGCTCGACGAGGGCGACCGCGAGACCCTCCGGCAGATGCTGACCGACCACGCGGAGGAGACCGGCTCACCCGTCGCCGCCGCGCTGATCGACCAGCTCGAGCGCTTCACCAAGGTGATGCCGCGCGACTACAAGCGCGTGCTCGCCGAGATGGACTCCGACACCCTCGAGACGGCAGGGAAGTAGCGATGGCCGACCCCCAGGGCTTCCTCAAGCTCGACCGCCAGACGCCGACCCGGCGTCCCGTCGAGGTCCGCATTCGCGACTGGAAGGAGGTCTACGAGGACTTCCCCGTCGAGAGCCTCGAGGGCCAGGCGTCGCGGTGCATGGACTGCGGCATCCCCTTCTGCCACAACGGCTGTCCGCTCGGGAACCTCATCCCGGAGTGGAACGACCTGGTCTACAAGGATGACTGGACCGCGGCCATCGAGCGGCTGCACGCGACGAACAACTTCCCGGAGTTCACCGGTCGGCTCTGCCCCGCGCCCTGCGAGGCGGCCTGCGTCCTGGGCATCAACCAGGACCCGGTCACCATCAAGCAGGTCGAGGTCTCGATCATCGACCGGGCGTTCGCGGACGGCCTGGTCGCCCCGACCGCTCCGCGGGAGCACACCGGCAAGAAGGTCGCCGTCGTCGGCTCCGGCCCCGCGGGTCTCGCGACGGCTCAGCAGCTGACCCGCGCCGGTCACGGCGTCACCGTCTTCGAGCGGGCGGCGAAGATCGGTGGGCTGCTGCGCTACGGCATCCCCGAGTTCAAGATGGAGAAGCGCCACCTCGACCGGCGGCTCGAGCAGATGGCGGCGGAGGGCACGGTCTTCAAGCCGTCGACCAACGTCGGCGTCGACGTGACCGTGGACCAGCTGCGGGAGGAGTTCGACGCTGTGGTGCTCGCGGGCGGCTCGACCGTCGGTCGCGACCTGCCTGCCCCCGGCCGCGAGCTGTCCGGCATCCACCTCGCGATGGACTACCTGACACCGGCCAACCAGGTGCAGGAGGGCACGCTCGACGACTGGCCCATCACGGCCAAGGACAAGCACGTCGTGATCATCGGCGGTGGCGACACCGGCGCCGACTGCCTCGGCACCGCCCACCGCCAGGGCGCCGCGTCCGTCACGCAGCTCGAGATCATGCCCGAGCCCCCGCCCACCCGCGCCGCGTCGACGCCGTGGCCGACCTGGCCGCTGGTGATGCGCACGTCGTCCGCCCACGAGGAGGGCGGCGAGCGGGTCTTCGCGGTCTCCACCACCGAGTACGTGGGCAAGGACGGCGCTGTCGACCAGCTCCGGCTCACCGAGGTCGACGCCGCGTTCCAGCCGATCCCCGGCACCGAGCGCACCATCCCGGCGCAGCTCGTGCTGCTCGCGATGGGCTTCGTGTCCCCGCAGCACGAGGGCCTGCTCGACGACCTCGGCGTCGACTACGACCCGCGCGGCAACGTCTCCCGCTCGCTCGGCTGGGAGTCGTCCGTCCCGGGCGTCTTCGTCGCCGGCGACATGGGCCGCGGCCAGTCCCTCATCGTCTGGGCCATCGCCGAGGGCCGCGCCTGCGCTGCCGCCGTCGACGCCCACCTGATGGGATCGACCACCCTCCCGGCCCCGATCCGCCCCACCGACCGCCCCAGCTGACGCAACTGCAACAGCCTGCCCGCCCTGAGGGTTCGTCTCACGCTCGGCGCCGCCGTCTCTGGAAGCAGGCTGTTGCATCTGCGTCATCAGTCGTGACGCCGAAGCAGCACGATGAGGCCGGGGGCTGGGTCGCCACGCTCAGGGGCGCGCTCGCACCGGTCATCCTGCTGCTTCTGCGTCGGCCCCTTCACCCGGATGCCGGGTGATCTTCGGAGGCTGATCGGGCAGGGTTGGTCACGTGTACTCCCTGGTCTCGAGCGCGGTCCTCGCGTGCGACCTCGCGCGGCACCCGTCCGGCGCTGCCGTCGCAGACGTCGTGGACCGGGTCCTGGTGCTCGGCAGCACAGACCTGGGTACGCCGGCAGCGGCCGACGTCCGGGAGCGGGTCCTCAGCTCGCTGGCGGGCGCCCCGCGGATGTCGCGGCTCATGGACGGCGTCGCCGCCGCCTTGGCCGAGGGGCTGCCGAACCGGAGCACCAGCCGCACCATCCTGAGCGCCATCAACGAGACGCCGCTCGGTGGCCTCGAGGACCTGCACCGGATGCTCGAGGACGAGGGCGCCTGCCAGGTCGCCCTCGACGCGGTGACTGTCGCCTGGGCGGGCCGCGAGGCCGACCTGCACGACCTGCACGAGCTCCAGCGGCCCTGGGCGAGGGCCATCGACCCCGTGCCGCCCGCGCCCCCGACGTACCCGGGTCTGACCGAGCTGCTGGACGAGATCCCGCGCCGGACGCGCTCCCAGTGGCAGCGGACCGTGGACGCCCACGGGGCGCACCGGGGGACCCTCACCTGGAGCCAGCAGGTGCACACCACGTGCTGGGCGGCCTTCGAGGCCGGCATCCTCACGGACGTCGCCCGGGCCCAGCTCGCGGCGGCCCGCGCGCTGCGCCTCTCGGGGGCCAGCACCGGCGAGGACGCCCACGCGATCGCGATGGCGGTCACCGGGGCCGTACAGGGCCTGTGCACGGCGCACCTGCTGGACACCGGGTGGCTGCGGGGGGCGTGGCAAGCAGGGTCATAGGGTGACCAGGTGAAGCGCCGCGCCAAGATCGTCTGCACGCTCGGACCTGCGACGCACTCCTACGAGCGGGTACGCGCGCTCGTCTACGCGGGCATGGACGTCGCGCGCCTGAACTTCAGCCACGGGTCGTACGAGGACCACCAGCAGGCCTACACGTGGGTCCGCGAGGCGAGTGACGAGAGCGGCCGCGGCGTCGGGGTGCTGGTCGACCTGCAGGGCCCGAAGATCCGGCTGGGCACGTTCAAGGACGGCCCGGTCGTCTGGGCGACGGGCGAGACCGTCGGCATCACCGTCGAGGACGTCGAGGGGACCCACGACCTCGTCGGGACGACCTACAAGGGGCTGGCCGACGACGTCGGCCCGGGTGAGCGGTTGCTGGTCGACGACGGCAAGGTCGGGCTGCGCGTCATCAGCGTCGACGGGCCGGTCGTGCGCTGCCAGGTCACCGAGGGCGGCCCGGTCAGCAACAACAAGGGCCTGTCGCTCCCCGGCATCGGCGTCAACGTGCCGGCGCTCAGCGACAAGGACGAGGCGGACCTGCGGTTCGCGATGTCGCTGCGGGCGGACATGGTCGCCCTGTCGTTCGTCCGCAGTGCCGCCGACGTCGACCTGGTCCACGCGATCATGGACGAGTCCGGTGGCCGGCTCCCGGTGCTCGCCAAGATCGAGAAGCCGCAGGCCGTCGACAACCTGCTCGAGATCGTGCAGGCCTTCGACGGGCTGATGGTCGCCCGCGGCGACCTGGGCGTCGAGATGCCGCTCGAGCGGGTCCCGCTCGTGCAGAAGCGCGCTATCCGGGCGGCGCGCGAGGCGGCCAAGCCGGTCATCGTCGCGACCCAGATGCTCGACTCGATGATCGGCAACAGCCGCCCCACCCGCGCCGAGGCCTCCGACGTCGCCAACGCGGTGCTCGACGGAGCCGACGCCGTGATGCTCTCCGGCGAGACGTCCGTCGGCGCCTACCCGGTCGAGACCGTCGCCACGATGGCCCGCATCATCGGGGCCGCCGAGGAGAACCTCGAGACGGTCCCGCGAGTCGAGCGGCAGACCCGCAGCATCGCCGGCTCCATCGCGAAGGCGGCTGCCACCGTCGGGGCGGAGGTCGGCGCCCGCGCGCTCGTCGCGTTCACCCAGAGCGGCGACACCGCGCGGCTGCTTGCCGAGCACCGGTCGCAGATCCCGCTCCTGGCCTTCACCCCCACCCAGGCCGTACGCAGCCAGCTGGCGCTCGTGTGGGGCGTCGAGACCTTCCTGGTGCCCGCGGTCCAGCACACCGACGAGATGGTGCGGCAGGTCGACACCGCCATGCTCGAGCTCGGCCGGATGGAGAGGGGCGAGCTGGTCACGATCGTCGCGGGCAGCCCCCCGATGACCTCCGGGGCCACCAACGCGCTGCGCGTCTGGCGGCTGGGAGACCCGCTCCCGAAGCCCCCGGTCTAGAGGTACAGGTAGCGCGGGGCGCGGACGTGCATCTGCGAGTAGGAGCGGTTGCCGCTCATGTTGTACTGCTCGATGAGGACCGAGCCGTCGCTGTAGACCGCCTTCACGTACGCCACGTGACCGTACGAACCGGCCGACATCGTCCCCGTCCCGCCGCTCGCGGGGTACCAGGTGGACCGCTCGCCGGCGTTCCACTGCGCGACGGACCCGACCCGCGGGGTGCGGCTGATGGTGAGGTGCTTCGCGTGGGCGGCGTCGTCCCAGTGCGAGGCGTTGCCCCAGAAGTTGCTCGTGTTGTGGATGGCGTGGCCGCGCTGCTCCAGGCGCCACGCCGCGAAGCTCACGCACTGGCGGGTCGTGAAGCCCCAGCGGTCGGCACGGTTGACCGTGTCGCCCCGATACGGGTAGTCGTCGCCGGCGGCCTGCGCGGGCAGCGCCATCGCCATCAGGCCCGCGAGCAACGCGAGGACCAGGAGCACGCGCTTTCTCACACGTAGGGGATCGGCCTAGCGCACCAAGGTCTTGAACGGCTCACCCGATCAGGGGAGCCCGCTCCGCGATCAGTGCTTGGGGCCGACGAACGCGTCCAGGGCCTGTACGGCATCACGGCGGGCAATCGAGACGCAGTTCGCACGGGAGTAGCGCCACGGGACGGCGAGCAGGTCGAGCACGACCGCAAGACGTCGGGTCTCGAGGTCGATGGGCTGCACCGCGAGAACTCTTCCCGCCAGAAACGACATTTCAGGCGTGTGTACCGGGAGCGGGACTCGAACCCGCACGGCCTTGCGGCCAGAGGCTTTTGAGGCCCCCATGTCTACCGTTCCATCATCCCGGCCCGGTGCCTGGAGTCTAGGAGCACGCGGGCGATCGCTAGGCTGCGCTGGTGTCCGAACCCCGCCGCGTGGTGCTCGCCGAGGACGAGGCGCTGATCCGCCTCGACCTGAAGGAGATGCTCGAGGAGGAGGGCTTCGTGGTCGTCGGCGAGGCCGGCGACGGCGAGACGGCCGTCAGGCTGGCGAACGAGCTGAAGCCGGACCTGGTCATCCTGGACGTGAAGATGCCCGTCCTTGACGGCCTGAGCGCCGCGGAGCAGATCGTCGGCGAGCGGGTCGCGCCGGTGATCATCCTGACGGCGTTCAGCCAGCGCGACCTCGTGGAGCGGGCGCGGGAGGCCGGGGCGATGGCGTACCTGGTCAAGCCGTTCCAGAAGAAGGACCTCGTGCCGACGATCGAGATGGCGGTCAGCCGCTTCCAGGAGATCGTGGCGCTGGAGGGCGAGGTCAGCGACCTCTCCGGCCGGCTGGAGGCGCGCAAGCTCATCGACCGGGCCAAGGGCGTCCTGCAGGCCGAGCACGGGATGACCGAGCCGGAGGCGTTCCGGGCGGTCCAGCGGGCCTCGATGGACCAGCGCAGGAGCATGCGGGCCGTCGCGCAGGACGTGCTCGACGGGGTGCTGACGGGCGTCGTCGCACCGTCTGACAGCGCCCTCAACGCGCCCGAATGACCGCTTTCTGAACATCACGGTCGCGGGCCGGCGCCCGGGCGGGGTCACCCGGGGGGTGGGGGTAGGCCAACCCGCGGGGGGGGGTGCGCGCCCTGGTCTTCGACCCCCCCGCCGGGGGCGGGCGGGCCGCGCCGCACCCCGTCGCCGTGCCCCACCGCGCGCACGGGGGGGCGGGGGTGCGGCACGCGGGTGCGCGGGGACGGCGGGGAC
>CBIHPE010000122.1:0-11847 GCA_966212015.1 uncultured Frankiales bacterium
GCACCTGTTCACCACGGCGACCACGGCCGCGCCCGGCAAGGAGGTGCGGGTCCTGGGCATCTGTCCGGACCTCGCCCGAGAGCGGCGCGCGGCCTGGGAGCGCTGGTACGCCCCCGTCTCCAAGGCCCGCTGGACCACAGCCCTCATCGACATCGGTGGCTGGGCCGTCTTCGGCATCGGCTACGCCCTCGCGGTCGCCTGGGTCGCCGAGGGGCTGCACCGCTCCGCCGGCGACGTGCTCCTGGTCCTTGCCGCGGGCGCGCGCCTGTCGTCGTACGTCGCCTCGACCGTCAGCGAGATCGGCTTCCTGCGCGGCATCTGGATGGACGGCTCGAGGCGGCTGGTCTGGCTCGAGCGCTACGCGGAGTCCCTCGTGGCCGATGCCGACGTCGACGTCCCCGACACCCTCGGCGAGGGCATCCGCCTCTCGGGCGTCTCCTTCGCCTACCCCGGCACCGACCGGCTGGTGCTCGACGACGTCGACCTGCTGCTGCCCGCCGGATCGGTGATCGCCGTCGTCGGGGAGAACGGCGCCGGCAAGTCGACTCTCGTGAAGCTGCTGACGAAGATGTACGAGCCGACTGCCGGCACGATCACCGTCGACGGCCAGCCGCTCGCCCGGATGTCCCCCGTCGACTGGCGTGAGCGCACCGCCGGCGCCTTCCAGGACTTCGCCAAGTTCGAGTTCGCCGTCCAGCGGTCCGTCGGCCTCGGCGACGTCGACCGCCTCGACTCCGTCGACGCCGTCAGCGCTGCGGTCTCGTCAGCCGGCGCCTCCGACGTCGTCGAGGGCCTGCCCTCGGGCCTCGGCACGCAGCTCGGCGCGACCTGGCCCCAGGGCGTCGACCTGTCCGTCGGCCAGTGGCAGAAGGTCGCCCTGGCCCGCGGCTTCGTCCGCGACGAGCCGATGCTGCTCGTGCTCGACGAGCCCACGTCCGCCCTCGACGCCGAGACCGAGCACGCGCTCTTCGAGAGGTACGCCGAGGCGCGCGGCTCCGGCATCACTCTCCTCGTCTCCCACCGCTTCTCGACCGTCCGGATGGCCGACCTCATCGTCGTCCTGGACGGCTCCCGGGTGGCCGAGGTCGGCAGCCACGAGGAGCTGATGGCGCGGCAGGGGCCGTACTCCGAGCTCTACACGATCCAGGCGACCGCCTACCGCTGAGCGGGCTGTCACAGCAGCAGAGGCTGCCTCGTCGAACGGGTATGGCATACGTACCCCTGGACCCGCACCCGCCGAAGCGGCTCGCCCGCTTCCTGCTCTCCTACGCCCGCCGCAAGTACGGCGATCTGCAGCCGGCGGCCGCCGCCGCGAACCACACCGGCGTGCTCATCGCCAACGGCGCGATCGAGACGGTCGTCGAGAAGCGCTGGAAGGCGCTCGACCCGTCGCTGAAGTGGCTGGCCGTTCAGGCCTCCGCCGGCGCGATCGGCTGCAGCTGGTGCACCGACTTCGGCTACTACCTCGGCGTGAACGAGGGCATCGAACCGGCGAAGGTGCAGGACGTGCCACGCTGGCGGGACAGCGACGTCTACGACGAGAAGGAGCGACTGGTGCTCGAGTACGCCGAGCGGGCCACCGCCACGCCTGCTGACGTCGACGACGACCTCGCTGCCCGGCTCGAGGCGGTGTTCTCGATCGAGGAGCGCGTCGAGCTCGCCGCCTGGGTGGCGCTCGAGTCCTACCGGTCCCGCTTCAACGCCGGCCTCGGCCTGGTGTCCCAGGGCTTCTCGGCGAGCTGCGCCGTCCCGGCATGACCCTCGAGGAGTTCCTGGCCGCGCGGCCGATGCTGTTCGCCCTCGCCTACCGGATGCTCGGCTCGAGCAGCGAGGCCGAGGACGTGCTCCAGGAGGCCTGGCTGCGCGCCTCCACGGCGAAGGACGTGAAGAACGCCGAGGCGTGGCTGACGACGGTGGTCACCCGGCTCTGCCTCGACGTGCTCGGCTCGGCCCGGGTCCGGCGCGAGGAGTACGTCGGCCCGTGGCTGCCCGAGCCGATCGTGACCGAGGGACCCGAGCAAGCGGCCGAGCTCGCCGACTCGGTGTCGCTCGCCTTCCTCGTGCTCCTCGAGGAGCTCTCACCCGCCGAGCGGGCGGCGTTCCTGCTGCGCGAGGTGTTCCGCTTCGACTACGCCGAGGTCGGCTCCATGCTCGACCGCTCCGAGACCTCGTGCCGCCAGCTCGTCTCCCGCGCCCACAAGCACGTCGACGAGCGACGCACCCGCTTCACTGCGGACCGGGCACGGGCGCAAGAGCTGTCCCTGTCGTTCCTGTCCGCCTGCCAGACGGGCGATCTGGGCACGGTCACGTCCATGCTCGCTGCCGATGCCGTCCTCATCAGCGACGGCGGCGGCAAGGTCTCCGCAGCTCGCCGGCCCATCAACGGCCCCGACCACATCGGCCGGTTCCTCATCGGCGTGCTGCAGAAGGTGCCGACGGCCACCTACAAGGTCGCGACGGTCAACGGCGAGCCCGGCGTCGTCTCCTATCTGGACGGCAAGGTGCTCAACGCCGTCGCCGTCGAGGTCGTCGACGACCTCATCACCGGCATCCGCATCGTCAGCAACCCCGACAAGCTCGTCGGCGTCTCGCTCTGACACCCTGACTGCCGTGCAGGTCCGCATCACGCGTCAGACCGATCACCTCGACGAGGTCGTCGCCTTCTACGAGCGCCTCGGGCTGCCCCGGATCGGGGGCTTCGAGGACCACGAGGGCTTCACGGGCGTGATGCTCGGGATCCCAGGGACATCAGCGCATCTCGAGCTCATCACCGGCGGTGCGCACGCGGCTCCCGCGCCGCACCCAGAGTCGCTGCTGGTGCTCTACCTGGGCAGCCGCGAGGAGGTCGCGCGGCTGAGCGCGGGACTCGAGGTCGTGCCCAGCACCAACCCCTACTGGGACCGCTGCGGCGTCACCGTCGTCGACCCGGACGGCTTCCGTGTCGTCCTCTGCGAGGACGCCTGGGAGTCCTAGCTACACGTTCTGGTCGCGCGTCTGCCGCAGGAGGGCGGCAAGGATTCGGAGGCCCGGGGGCCAGGTCACCTGGGCCCTCAGCCCTGGCCGAGTAGTCAGTTCAGGCGGTTCGCCCGGGTTCGGCCTCATCAAGGCCTCTCCAGGGCCGATGCTGGCAGGGTGACCCCTCTTCCCCCTGACCCCGCGCCGGGCATCCCCGTGCCGCGGTTGGGCACCGGTCCGCACGTCGGCGTGCGCAACGCGGTGCGGCTGGCAGCCGTACGAGCCGCCTACCTCGAGGGTCACCTGGGTGACCCGGACCTCGACGCCGTCGTCGCCACCCTGCACCTGGCCTGTCACGCGCCGATGGCCGTGGTCAACATCGTCAGCCCCGACCTGCAGACCTACGTCGCGGAGGTCGGCGTCGGTGCCGCCTGCAGCACCGTGACGGACGACCTGTCCTTCTGCGCCGAGGTGGTCGACACCGGGCAGTCGCTCACGGTCTCCGACGCCGCAGCCCACCCGCTCTACTCCCGCAACCCGCTCGTCCGGGACGGCTCCGTCGGGGCCTACGCCGGCGTGCCGCTCGTGGACGACGGCGTGGTCCTCGGCAGCGTGTCGATCTTCGACCGGACGGCCCGTTCCTTCTCGCCGGAGGTGCTCCAGATCCTCGGGCACCAAGCGAGGCTCGCCGCGACGGTCCTCGCGCTCCGCCGGTCCGCTCGTCAGGACGGTCTGACCGGGCTCGCCAACCGGGCCCTGTTCGAGGAGCGGTTGACCAGGGCTCTCGCCCGCCGCAAGCGGCACCACGAGCACCTGGCCGTGATGTACGTCGACCTGGACGGCTTCAAGGGCGTCAACGACACCTACGGGCATGCGGTCGGTGACGAGGTCCTGGTGGAGCTCGCCCGCCGCTTCTCCGGGGTGCTGCGTCCCGACGACACGCTGGCCCGCTTCGGCGGCGACGAGTTCGTCCTGCTCTGCGAAGACCTCGACGAGCCGGCCGCCGCAGAGGTGATCGCGGAGCGACTGCTGGACGCGACCCGGCTGCCCTGGGTCACGAGAGGCGGCTTGCTCGAGCTGTCCGTCAGCATCGGCATCGCGCTGACGGACTCGCCCGGGACCCCGCCCGCGGACCTGCTGGGACAGGCGGACGCCGCTCTCTACGAGGCCAAGTCGAGGCCTGGCGCGACCTATGCCGTGTCCGCGCCTGTCAGCTAGGACGAGCAAGGCCGGCCACCTCGCGGTGGCCGGCCTCGTCGTACGACGTCCTTGCTCCTCAGTCAGCCGGAGGGAGAAGGGCGCAGGGGTTGATCAGTAGCGGTAGTGGTCGGGCTTGTACGGGCCCTCGACGTCCACGCCGATGTACTCGGCCTGGTCCTTGCGGAGCTCGGTGAGGCGCACGCCGAGCGCGTCGAGGTGCAGGCGCGCGACCTTCTCGTCGAGGTGCTTCGGGAGCACGTAGACGCCGAGCGGGTACTGGTCGAGCTTGGTGAAGAGCTCGATCTGCGCGAGCACCTGGTTCGTGAAGGAGTTGCTCATCACGAAGGACGGGTGGCCGGTGGCGTTGCCGAGGTTCAGCAGGCGACCCTCGGACAGGACGATGATCGAGTGGCCGTCGGCGAACTTCCACTCGTCGACCTGCGGCTTGATGTTGATCCGCTCGATGCCGGGGACCTTCGCGAGGCCGGCCATGTCGATCTCGTTGTCGAAGTGGCCGATGTTGCCGACGATCGCCTGGTGCTTCATCTTGGCCATGTCGGCGGCCATGATGATGTCCTTGTTGCCGGTGGTGGTGATGAAGATGTCGGCGGTCTCGACGACGTCCTCGAGGCGGGCGACCTGGTAGCCCTGCATGCTGGCCTGCAGCGCGCAGATCGGGTCGATCTCGGTGACGATGACGCGGGCGCCCTGGGCGCGCAGCGACTCGGCGGAGCCCTTGCCGACGTCACCGAAGCCGCAGACGACGGCGGTCTTGCCGGCGAGCATCACGTCGACGGCGCGGTTGATGCCGTCGACGAGCGAGTGGCGGCAGCCGTAGAGGTTGTCGAACTTCGACTTCGTGACGGAGTCGTTGACGTTGATGGCCGGGAAGAGCAGCGTGCCGGCCTTGAAGAAGTCGTAGAGGCGGTGGACGCCGGTCGTGGTCTCCTCGGTGACGCCCTTGATGCCGGCGGCGATCTTCGTGTAGCGCTGCGGGTCCTCCTCGAGGGAGCGGCGCAGGGTCTCGAGGATGACGCCGTACTCCTCGGAGTCAGTCGCCGGGTCGAAGGACGGCACGACGCCGTTCTTCTCGTACTCGACGCCCTTGTGCACCAGCAGCGTCACGTCGCCACCGTCGTCGAGGATCATGTTGGGGCCACCACCGTCGGGCCAGCTGACGACCTGCTCGGTGCACCACCAGTACTCGGCGAGGGTCTCGCCCTTCCAGGCGAAGACCGGCACGCCGGCCGGGTTGTCGACGGTGCCGTTCGGGCCGACCGCGACCGCCGCGGCGGCGTGGTCCTGCGTCGAGAAGATGTTGCAGGAGACCCAGCGGACCTCGGCACCGAGCTCGACGAGCGTCTCGATGAGGACAGCGGTCTGGATCGTCATGTGGAGCGAGCCGGTGATGCGGGCGCCCGTGAGCGGCTTGGCCGCGCCGAACTCCTTGCGCATGGCCATCAGGCCCGGCATCTCGTGCTCCGCGAGGCGGATCTCCTTGCGACCGAACTCCGCGAGGGAGAGGTCGGCGACCTTGAAGTCGGGCATCTGCGTGATTCCTATCGGTTGAGGAGGTGCTGGTGCTTGTCCTGCTCGAAGGCGAGCCAGTCACCTTCGGGTACGCCGACAGGAGCTGTCGGAGTGGTCTCGAACCAGTCGTCGAGGGCTGAGGCCAGCTCCGGCTCCTGCCGCAGGCGGAGAGCGAAGCCGACGTCACCGAGCTCGACGTCGTGGGTGTCGAGCAGCTGCTTCAGGGTGCGAAGCCGCTGCAGCTGTGCGGGTCCGTACAGCCGGTAGCCCGCGGGCGACCGGGTGGGCTCGACGAGCCCGAGCTGCTCGACGTAACGCAGCATGCGCGGCGACCAGCCGGTGGTCGTCGCTGCTTCGTTGATCGTGAGAGCCATCGCGATCAGGCTAACACCACAATGTCAGGGATGCACGCCGTGGCGTGTCATCTTTGACACGACTATGTCAGGCTTGGGGGGTAGACAGCAGGCATGACTCCTGCCGACCACTACGCCCGCGTCGCCGACGACTTCGGCCGCACGCTCGACGGCGTGACCGACTGGTCCGCCAGCACCCCGTGCGAGGAGTGGGACGCCCGCTCCCTCGCCAAGCACGTCGTCGACACCCACCACCGGGTGCTGTCTCGCGTGACCGGAGCCGAACCGGTGGTCCTCGACGACGGCGCTGACGTCGTACCCGCCTGGAAGTCCGCCCGGGCGCAGGTCCAGCAGGCGCTGGTCGAGCACGGCGACGAGGAGATCGACAGCTTCGGCGGAAGGGTGCCGTTCAGCCAGCTCGTCGACACCCTGCTCTGCGCCGACACCTTGCTCCACACCTGGGACCTCGCCCGCGGGACGCAGCAGGACGACACGCTCGACCTTGCCGCGGTCGCGAAGGCGCACGCGTTCCTGACGCCGATGGGCGAGGCCATGCGAGCACCGGGCGGCTTCGGACCGGAGAAGCCGGTCGAGGCCGACGCCTCGGCGCAGGACCGGCTGCTCGCCTTCGCCGGCCGCCAGCCCTAGCTGTCACACCTAGCGCAGCGCCGACGTCGGTGTCGGCTCGAGCCGCAGGACCTGCTTGGCTCCCGGCAGCGACGGCAGCGCTCGGCTGAGCGCTACGACGCACCGGTCGTCGCGCACCGGCAGCGGGAACTCGTTGGGCACGAGGGCCGTCTCGAGCACCCAGCCGTCCGGCCCGGCGGGGGCGTCCCACACGCCGATGACGAGGCCTTCACCCTGTGGGAGCGCGCCGCCGACCTCACGCAGCAGCAGGACGTCGTCGCTGTCGATCATCGTGTCGTTGGCCGCGGGGCCGTGCTCCTGCCAGATCGGGCTCGTGTAGAAGCCGCGGAGAGCCTCGAGCCGCTCACGCTCCGACGGGAACGCCCTCAGCCACACGAACACGTCGGGGCGGTCGAGGTCGCGGAAGGTCCCGAGGACCTCCATCCCGAACCCGTGCTGACCATCGACGAAGTGCGCCTCGAAGAGGTCGATGAGCTCGTCGCGGCGACCGGGGTGCAGGGTGTACTGGCGCAGCTCGATCAGTCGCATGGGGCCGACGCTAGGGACGGCGTCCGACAGGTCAGGGGCGCCAGCTGCTGAGGTAGCGCTGCTGCTCCGCCGTCAGGGTCTCCAGGCCGATCCCGAGCGCGGCGAGCTTGGTGCGGGCGACCTCCGCATCGATGCCGGCCGGCACGTCGTAGACGCCCGGCTTGAGGGCCTGCGTCGTCAGCCACTCCAGGGTCAGGGCCTGCACGGCGAAGCTGACGTCCATGACCGACGCGGGGTGGCCCTCGGCAGCAGCCAGGTTCACGAGCCGGCCCTCGGCGACGAGCAGCAGCCGACGCCCGTCGGTCATCAGGTGCTCGTCGACGTGCGGGCGCACCTTCCGGTGCACCTCGACGCTGTTCTCGGCGAGCGAGCGGATGTCGATCTCGACGTCGAAGTGGCCCGCGTTCGCGAGCACCGCTCCGTCCTTCATGACCTCGAAGTGCTCGGCGCGCAGCACGTCACGGTTGCCGGTGGCGGTGATGAACACGTCGCCGATCGGCGCTGCGTCGGCCATCGTCGCGACGGAGTGGCCGGTGAGCACTGCCTCGAGCGCGCGGGCCGGGTCGATCTCCGTGACGACGACGTGGGCACCCAGACCCCTTGCCCGCTCGGCGATCCCGGCCCCGCAGGGGCCGTAGCCGGCGATGACCACCGTCGTACCCGCAAGGAGGGCGCCGGTCGCGCGCAGCACGGCGTCGACGGTGGACTGACCCGTGCCGTGCCGGTTGGCCACGAGCCGCTGCACCTCTGTGTCGTTGACAGCGACCATCGGCAGCTTGAGCGCGCCGTCGGCCGCCATCTGCCGCAACCGCAGCACACCGGTCGTCGTCTCCTCGATGCCTGCCCTCACGCCCTTGCGCAGCGCCGGCTTGGTGTGCAGGAGGTCGACGAGGTCGCAGCCGTCATCGAGCAGCAGCTGCGGGCCGGCCTTGAGGACAGCGGTGAGGTGCGCGACGTACTCCTCCCGGGTCACGCCGTGGCGCGCGTGGACACCGACCCCCTCCGCGGCCAGGGCCGCAGCGACGTCGTCCTGGGTGCTCAGCGGGTTGCTCGCCGCGAGGTGCACGTCGGCTCCCCCAGCGGTCAGCACTCGCACCAGGGCAGCCGTCTCCGGGGTGACGTGCATGCAGGCCGCGACGGTCACACCGTCGAGCGGCCGCTCCTTCGCGAACCGCTCCTGCAGCAGCCCGAGCACCGGCATCGCGCGCTCGGCCCAGGCGACCTTGCGGGCGCCCTGCTCGGCAAGCGCCGGGTCGGCGACGTCGTACGACGGCATGGCGGCAGACTACGGGCCATGACCACCATGCCTCTCGACGCTGCCGGTGACATCGACGTCGCGTCGGTGTTCGCGGACGCCCCCGGCTTCCTCGGCACCCTCGGCCCGTCGCTCGTCTCCCTCTCCGGTGACGAGGCCGTGCTTCGGCTCGACGCCGGGCCGCACCTTCACAACCACGTCGGCGGTCCGCACGCCGCTGCCCTGTTCGGCCTCGGCGAGCTCGCAGCCTTCGCGCTGCTGCTCCGCGCCCTCGGCGACGAGGTGAAGTCCGGTGGCGTGCCGTTCATCAAGAGCGGCGAGATCGCCTACCAGGCCCTGGTCACCGAGCCGGTGCTGGCGACGGCCCGCATCGTCGACGACCTGTCGTCGATCCGGGACCGCTTCGCGGAGAAGGGCTCGGCGTCCTTCCAGTGCGAGGTCGTCTTCACCCTCGAGTCGTCCGGCCAGCAGTCCACGGTGATGCACCCGACCATGACCCTGAAGCGCTTCTGACCGGATGTCCCTGGGACATCTGGCGTCCGACGCGGCGAGTCGCGCCCGAATGTCCCAGGGACCGCAGGGTCAGGAGAGGCCGCGGTCGAGGTCGGGCTCGAGGTACATCTGGACGGCCAGCGGCTCGGCGGTGCGCACCCGGACCTCGGCGGCGTCGATCGCCTGCGCCACCTCGGGCAGGGTGAGGGACGGCTCGACGGCGATCTTCGCCGCGACGAGCAGCTCCTCCGGGCCGAGGTGCATCGTCTTGAGGTGGATGACGCGCAGCACCGTCGTGCCGTCGACGAGCGCCGAGGAGATGGCCGTGACCGCGAGCCGCGAGGCGGACTCGCCGATGAGCAGCGACTTCATCTCGACGCCGAGCACCATCGCGACCGCACCGAGCAGGATGCCGATCGAGAGCGTGCCGATGCCGTCCCAGATGCCGTCGCCCGTGGCGAGCGTCAGCGAGACGCCGAGCAGCGCCAGGACCAAGCCGATGAGGGCAGCCAGGTCCTCGAGCAGCACGACCGGGAGCTCGGGCTGCTTCGCGTGCCGGATGAACGCGACCCAGGACTGCGATCCCTTGAGGCCGCGGGACTCCTTGATGGCCGTCCAGAACGAGAAGCTCTCGGCGAGGATCGCGAACACCAGGATGACGATGGCGACCGACGGGGTCTCGAGCTCCCCCGGGTGCAGCACCTTGTGGATGCCCTCGTAGGTCGCGAACAGCGCCCCGAGGCTGAAGATGACGAGCGCGACGACGAAGGAGAAGAAGTACCTCTCGGCGCCGTGCCCGAACGGGTGCAGCTCGTCCGCGTCGCGGCCGGCCCGCCTGCCGCCGACGAGCAGCAGCACCTGGTTGCCGGAGTCGGCGAACGAGTGCACGGCCTCGGCCGCCATCGACGAGGAGCCGGTGACGACGGCTCCGACGGTCTTGGCCAGGGCGATGGCAAGGTTGGCTCCGAGGGCAGCGACGATCGCCTTGCCCCCACCTCCGGCACTCATCGGGAGACGGCCGCCTTCAGCTCGGTGATCGCGTCGACCGGCGTCGGGTCGAGGCCCTCCTCGAGGGCGAGGTAGGTCGTGGTCCAGTCAGCGAGCGACACCAGCGACGCCAGCCGCTGGAACGGCGACAGCCCCTCCGCGATGAGCTCGCTGACGTCGAGGCCACGGCTGCGGGCCAGGTCGCGGACGACCACGGCGCGACGCGCGACGGCCGGGTGCTCCTCGGTGTCGCGGAGCAGGACCAGGTGCATCCGGGTCCGCTCGGGCTCCCCGTCCTCGAACGGGTCCGCGAAGATGTCCCTCGGCCCACCGGCGAACGGCCCGTCGAACGCCACGACCTGGTTGTGACCTGCCTCTGGCAGCACCCCCCAGACCGCGGGGACCTTGCTGTTCTCGTTGAGCTGGCACGCGAAGCGGTACGCCGACACACCCGCCAGCGGTGACGTGCCCCAGATCACGGGCAGCGCTCCCGCGAGCCCCAGGGCTAGCGTCTTGGCCGGGTTCAGCACCGTCTCGGCGGTCGGGCGGTTGCGGGTCGCGAGGGTCTCGAGCAGCACCGCGGTCGCCTCGACCTCCTCCGGGGAGCAGGACAGCAGTCCGAGGGCGTCCCCGGCGATGACCAACGGCGTCGAGAGGGCGAAGACGGACGCGCGCGGCTGGCGGCCCTGGGCGTTGACCGGGACGAAGAGCCCGCGGCCGCGGTCGGCGAGGGCCTCGAGCGGGGAGCCGGGCGCGCCGACGACGAGCAGCCGGCAGCCACGTCGTACGGCCTCGTCGAGGGTGGAGAGCGTCTCGTCCGTCGTACCGCTGCAGGAGACGGCGATGACGAGGTCAGCCGCGCCGACCCAGGTCGGGAGCCCGAAGCCCTTGTGGGCGATCACCGGGACGGGGCAGGTCGGACCTGCCACGGCGGCGAGCACGTCGGCCGCGATGCCCGAGCCGCCCATGCCGAGGACGACGACCGAGCGCGGCAGGTCCTCCTCCGTCAGCCGTGCGACGCCTGCCTCCGCGCACAGCGCAGCGGCCTCGCGCACCTGCGCCGCGGCCGAGGCGACCGCGCGGAGCATGCCCGAGGCGTCGGCGGCCTCGATGGCATCGGGGTCGTCGAGGTCGTCCACTAGCTGGGCTTGCGCGCCTCGTCGACGAGGAGCACCGGGATGCCGTCGCGGACGGGGTAGGCCAGGGCGCAGCCGGTGCAGACCAGCTCGCCGGCGGCGTCGTCGGCCTTCAGCGGCTTCTTGCAGTCGGGGCAGGCGAGGATCTCGAGGAGAGCGGGGTCGACCTTCATGGACAGCAGCCTAGTCAGCCCCGGATGAGGGCCAGGACCTCGTCCCGCACAGCAGCGACCGTGCCCTCGTCGGCGGCCTCGACGTTGAGGCGCAGCAGCGGCTCCGTGTTGGAGGCGCGCACGTTGAACCAGGCCCCGTCGCCGAGGTCGACGGTCAGGCCGTCGAGCTCGTCCTGGGGCTTGTCGGCGTACTTCTCCTGGATGGCCGCGATGCGCGCCGCCTGGTCGTCGACGGTGCTGTTGATCTCGCCCGACGCGACGAAGCGCTCGTAGGGCTGCAGCAGCTCGGACAGCGGCTTGTCCTGGTTGCCGAGCGCGGCCAGGGTGTGCAGCGCGGCGAGCATGCCGGAGTCGGCGTTCCAGAAGTCGCGGAAGTAGAAGTGGCCGGAGTGCTCGCCGCCGAAGACGGCGCCGGTGCGGGCCATCTCGGCCTTGATGAAGGAGTGGCCGACGCGGGTGCGCACCGCGGTGCCCCCGAGCTCCCCGACGACCTCCGGCACGGACCGCGACGTGATCAGGTTGTGGATCACCGTCGAGCCCGGCTCCCGGGCCAGCTCGCGGGCCGCGATGAGCGCCGTGAGCGTCGAGGG
>CBIHPE010000123.1:0-11788 GCA_966212015.1 uncultured Frankiales bacterium
GTCGAGATCGCCGGCCTCGACGGCCAGGCGCTCCCGTTCGAGGACGCCTCCGCGGACATGGTGCTGTGCACCTGGAGCCTCTGCTCCATCCCGGACCCCGTCCTGGCGGTGCGGGAGATGGCGCGGGTCCTGCGGCCGGGCGGGACGCTGCACTTCGCCGAGCACGGCCTCGCGCCGGACGACCGCGTGCTGCGGTGGCAGCGCCGGATGAACCCGGTGCAGAAGCGCCTCGGAGCGGGTTGTCACCTCGACCGCGACATCCCGTCGATCCTCACCCTCGGAGGTCTCGAGGTGAAGCAGGTCGACCACCGGTACGAGCAGGGGATGCCGCGTGCGTTCGGCTCCCTGTTCACGGGAGTGGCCGTGCGCGCATGACGGACGAGCTGCTCGCCACCACCTCGGCCACGACCCTGCTGCCGGTGCCCGTGGCCCGGGCCTGGTCCGAGGTGGAGGCCCTGGTCGGGCAGCTGTGGCCGGAGCAGGTCGAGGTCCTGCAGTCCCGGACGTCCTGCCAGCTGGTGCTGGCGATCGGTGACGGCTGCGAGGACGGGGCGTTCCTCACCTGGGCCTTCACGCCGGTCGAGGGTGGCGGCACCCGGGTCCTGCTCACCTGCGACGAGATGGCGTCGCCCGCGCCGGAGCCGCAGCTCGACGCCGTGCTGCTTGCTCTCCTGGCCCGCTGCGCCTCTACCCTTCCGGAGTGATCCCTCGGCTCGCCGCGCAGCTGCTCGCGGGCCCGAAGGCCACGTCCGTTCTCGAGGTGCTGGAGCGCTGCCTGGCCGTCCAGTGCCAGGAGCTCCGCGCCGGACAGCTCGGCGTGCGCGCACGGAGCACCGGGCTGACCGTGGACGACGTCGAGGAGGCGCTCGCCTCGCGCGCCGCGATCGTCACCTGGGTCAACCGCGGCACGCTCCACCTGATCAGGGCCGAGGACTACCCGCTGCTGCAGGCTCTCACGACGCCGCAGCTGGCCACCTCCAACGCGACGCGCCTCCGACAGGAGGGCGTCTCCGCGGTCCAGGCGGACAAGGCGCTCCCCTTGATCACCAAGCTGCTCAAGGACGGGCCGGCGACCCGCGCCGAGATCAAGGACCACCTGGAGCGCAAGGGCATCCCGGTCGCCGGGCAGGCCATCGTGCACCTGCTGCTCAAGGCCAGCCTCGCCGGACTCATCGTCCGCGGGCCGATGGCTGGACGCGAGCAGGCCCTCGTCCTCGTCGCCGACTGGCTCGGCAAGCAGCCGAGGGTGTCGCGCGACAAGGCGCTCCGCGAGCTCGGGGTCCGCTACCTCGCCGGACACGGCCCCTCCAGCGACCGCGACCTCGCCAAGTGGGCCGGGATCACCCTCCGCGACGCGCGTGCCGCTCTCGACGGGCTCCAGGCACCGCAGTACGACGCGACGATGCCCGGCCCGACCCTGCTCGGGCCCTGGGACGAGCTGCTCTGCGGCTGGGACTCCCGCGACTGGGTGATGGAGGGGGCCGAGGGCGTCATCACGGTCAACGGCATCTTCAAGCCGGTGGCGCTGGTGAGGGGCAAGGCGGTCGCGACCTGGACCGTCTCCTCGGGCGCCCTCGAGCCCTTCGCCCCGCTGACCGCGGCGGTGACGAAGGGCCTCGAGCGCGAGTGGGCCGACGTGCGCCGGTTCTACGGCTCCCGCCTCTAGAGGTACTGGCCGACCGCGACCGGCTCCTGCACGACCGTCACCGGCTTCGCGGCCATGACCTCGGCCAGCGTCATGTCCCGGTCGACCGGACGACCCAGCAGCCCCGCTGCCTGCGACGCCGGCAGCGAGCCGAACTCGACGTTCGCGAGACACCGGCCGGGGCGGACCAGTGCGGGGTGGACGGCGTGCAGCGGCTCGTTCGTCGTGATGAGGAACAGGCAGCGCAGGCCCTGGCCCAGCAGCCCGTCGCACAGGTTCAGCAGCTTGCCCAGCCCCATGCCGCCGGTCTCCTTGTGCAGCAGCGCCTCGGCGTCCTCGAGGACGATCAGCTGCCACCGGTCCTCGTCGTCGACGTCGAGGACCGTGTTGCGCAGGTAGGCCCCGTGCTCGAGCAGCAGCTCCGGGTCCGTCACGATGACGCCGTCGGCCCAGTCGCGCCACGCGTGCAGGAGCGCGCGGATGGCGCTGGTCTTGCCGGTCCCGGGTACCCCGTGCCAGAGGACGAGCCGGCGGGCGTGGCCGACCTCGGGCCGGAACGCCATCAGGTCGCCGACCACATCGCGCACGTCAGGTGCGTAGTTGCCCCTGACCTCGTCCCACGGGACGACGTCGAGCGTGACGTTGCGCGAGCCCGTGAGCTGGTCCGTGAAGGCGACCCGCACCTTGCGCGGCTCGTCGACCACGGGGACGCGCGCGGTCATCTCGTCGAGGACCGCCTTCGCCGTGGTCCCGTCGGGGGCGCTGACGCAGGCGTATCCGCCGCCCTTCCAGTAGCGGAACAGCAGGACGGTGTCGTCGAGCTCGGCGAGCACCTCGCGGTTGCCGTGGTCGTTGTCGACGGTCGTCGTGGTGCACGCGCGCTCCGGCAGCGTCTGGGGGCCGACGTCGCCGGTGAAGCTCCGGCCGCACAGGGCCGAGTGCTCGCGCTCGAGGTGGAGCGAGAGCAGCAGGAAGCTCGCGAGCTCCTGGTTCACGCGGTTGAGGCTGTAGGTGCTGATGAGGTTCGTCATGGTGCGGGTTCTCCGAGGTCGGATCGGGTGCCCCGCAGGATCCGCGCGTCAGCGCAGTGCGGGCACCGGTTGGAGCGGTGGGCATCTGCGGGACACAGCGGGTCCTTCCTCGGTCAGCGGGGAGCCGCACAGCATGGGTCGCGCCTGTCGGTGCGTCCAGCGAATATGTCGGCATGGCCACCGTCGAGGACGTGCGCAGGCTCGCGCTGACGCTGCCCCGCACCACCGAGCACCTCATCCACGACCGCGTGAAGTTCCGCGTGAAGGCCATCGTCTACTGCGCGTTCAGCCGCGACGAGACGCTGATGGGCTTCGGCTTCCCGCGCGAGGAGCGCGCGGCCCTCGTCGCCTCCGACGACCGCTACCTGCTGCCCGGTGCCTCGGACATGCGGTTCCAGTGGGTCGCCTGCCGGATCGGTGAGCTCGACCTCGACGAGATGGAGGAGCGCGTCACCGAGGCCTGGGCGATGTGCGTGCCGAAGTTCCTGGTCCGCGAGCGGCTCGGCAGGTAGTGCCAGCCTGACTGCGCTCATCACTCGGCCGGAAGCGCCGGAGACTGCCGGTTGAGCGTGCAGCGGGCGTTCGGCAGGCACCGATGTGTGCGTGCCCGAGGCGTAGCGTCTGCAGCATGCCGACTGCTGACGAGGTCCGGAACAGCCAGCGCGCCACCTGGGCGACGCTCTCGACGACCTGGTCGACCTGGGACGCGCTCATCCAGCGACAGCTGGGCCCGGCGGGCGACGCCATCGTCGAGAGCCTCCGGATCGCTCCCGACGCCCACCACCTCGACGTGGCGTCGGGCACGGGTGAGCCGGGGCTGACGATCGCCAGGCTGGCACCTGAGGGGCGGGTCGTCCTCACGGACCTCTCCGCGGAGATGCTCGACGTCGCGGAGCGGCGCGCAGCTGATCGGGGGATCACCAACGTCGAGACCCTCGTCTGCAGCGCCGACGACCTGCCGTTCGGCGATGCGACGTTCGACAGCGTCTCGGTGCGGTTCGGGTTCATGTTCTTCCCGGACGGCGACCAGGCGGCTGCCGAGCTCGCGCGGGTCCTGAAGCCGGGCGGCAGGATCGCTGCGACGGTGTGGATCGAGCCGGAACGCAACCCGTGGACGACCATCTCGATGCAGGCTGTCGCCTCCGAGGTCGAGGTGCCGGCGCCGCTGCCGGGGGCGCCGAGCATGTTCCGCTGCGCCGCACCGGGACACGTCAGCGCGCTCTACGAGACGGCCGGACTGACGGACGTCGCCGAGCACGACGTACCCCTCGAGCTCGTGACCGACTCTCCTGAGCAGTACTGGGAGATGATCAGCGACCACGTCTCGCTCATCGCCGCCGCGCTGAAGGACATCGGCCCCGAGGCCCGAGCACGGATGCGGGCGCACGCCATCGACGCGGTCAGCGCCTACGTCCGTGACGGCCAGGTGCACGTCCCCGGGCTGGCACGCTGCATCGTCGGCACCAAGCCCTGACCCCTGGCTCGACCGGTAGCCGCCCTTCGAGCGGGATCTGTGCGCCTCGCCCGCGTGAGAGTCGCGCTCGCACGCGCACGCATCGACCGGAGCCCGGGCCAACAGCGACGTCGCTGAGCGGCGGGAACGATGTGGGGTCGGTAGCGCTCTGACCCTCAGGAACCCGCATCATCAGGCGATCACCCGTACCCCGCGGCGGGCGATCCCCTGACGTCGCTGAGACGGAGTGAGATCGACAGCGCTGGAACGCCGCTGAACCCGCATCGTCGCCGCGGAACCGCGCAGTCGTCGCTACAGCACGGGGGCGCACCTCGCGCGGGCCTCAGCAAGCGGGTCGGCGACGACCTTGACCTCCGTGCCGAGCTCCATCGTCATGCGCTGCTCGTCGTAGACCGGCCAGTCGAAGCGGGGGACACCGGTGCGGGCGAAGGAGGCCCAGGCGTCGCGGATGGTGCGACCGAGCTCGTCGGGGGAGCCGCCGACCCACTCGCGCCAGCCCTCGACGTCGAAGCTGCCGAAGACGAACGGCAGGTCGGCGGCGTGGCACGCGCCGCGGGTCGTCTCGTAGGTGAACTGGTAGGCGTACGCCGGCCCGGGATGGGTGTCGAGGAGCCTCTCGACGGGCAGCCGCATCGTCACGTCGGTGGCGATGTCGGCCATGGCAGTCGGGCTGCCAGGGTCCGCGCAGTAGGCCTTGACCACCCGGGCGACGGCTTCGGTGCCGAGGGGGCGGTGGGCCTCGGCCGACAGCAGCGGCTCCAGGAGCGTCGTGAGGGTGTCGGCGTCGAGCTCCATCGGCGGGACGAACAGCGACATCTCCTGGGAGGTGGTGCCGATGAGGAGGGGTACGTCGCCGGTGCGGCCCCAGAGCGGCTCGCCGGACGGGTGGAACGGCATCGCGCCGACGGTCGGCAGCAGCTCTGCGCTGACCTCGGCCTGCGCAGCGAGGACCTCCTCGACCGGGGCGTCGAGGGACACCTTCGCGAGCAGGGCGTCCGCGACCTGCTTGCCCAGCTCCGGCGGCAGCGTCTGGCCGGCACCGGGGGACATCGCGATGGCCTTGTCGAACAGGCCGGTGGTCTCGGCCAGCAGGTGCAGGACGGCGCCGGCTCCGGCGGACTCGCCGAACACGGTGACGTTCGTGGCGTCGCCGCCGAAGGCCGCGATGTGGTCGCGCACCCACTGCAGCCCGAGCTGCAGGTCGAGCAGGCCGCAGTTCGGCACGGCACCGTCGACGCCGGTGAGCCAGCCGAGGGCGCCGAGGCGGTAGTTGAGCGACACCACGACGACCTGCTGCTCACGGGACAGGATGCTGCCGTCGTACGTCTGCAGGCACGAGCCGCCGATCTGGAACGCGCCGCCGTGGATCCAGACCATGACCGGCAGGTTCTCGGCGCCGTGCGGCGCCCAGACGTTGAGCGACAGGCAGTCCTCGGCCGTGTCCGAGACGGTCATGCCAGGGACGGCGCCCGACATCGGCCCCGCGAGCTGCGGGGCGGACGGGCCGAACCACTTCGTCCTCAGCACGCCCTCGACCGGTGGGGAGGGGCGAGGTGCCTGGTAGCGGTCGGCCACGCCGTACGGGATGCCCAGCCAGGCCCCCGCATCGCTGCCGTCGAACGTGCCCACGGCGGTACGCACCTGAGTCATGTGCGCTCCATGCGCGGCACTGTCCCATCATTGCTATGTTGCGCACAACTCATCCTGGCTGGAGGCTTGGTCGTGTCAAAGGTCGCCGTCGTCACGGGTGCCAGCCGGGGGATCGGCAAGGGCATCGCTCTGGAGCTCGGTGCAGCCGGGTTCACGGTCTACGTCACCGGGCGCACCGTCGACGGCGGCATGCTGCCCGGCACGGTCGGGGAGACCGCCAAGCAGATCGACGAGCTCGGCGGAACGGGCATCGCGCTCGCGGTCGACCACCACGACGACGCTGCCGTCGAGGCCGCCATCCAGCAGGTGCTCGTCGAGCAGGGCCGCATCGACGTCCTGGTCAACAACGTCTTCTCCGCGCCCGACCTGGCCGGCTGGCTGGGCACGCCGTTCTGGGAGCTGCCGGTCAAGGCGTGGGACGAGGTCATCGGCATCGGCTGCCGCTCGCACTACGTCGCGAGCACCTTCGCCGCCCCGTCGATGGTCGCCGCCGGCTCCGGGCTCATCGTCAACGTCACGAGTGACGGGGCGGTGCAGTACGCCCACAACGTGCCCTACGGCGTGGGCAAGGCCGCCGTCGACAAGATGACGGCCGACATGGCGCACGAGCTCAAGGACCACGGCGTCGCCGCGATCTCGGTCTGGCCGGGCCTGGTCAAGACCGAGCTGGTCATGTTCGGCGCGAAGACCGACGACGACGGCAGCGAGTACCTCGACCTCGGTGGCGAGGGGAAGTTCGACCTCGGTCAGGCCGAGACCCCTCGCTTCGTGGGACGTGGTGTGGCCGCCCTCGCGGGGGACCCGAACGTCATCTCGAAGACCGGCAAGGCGGTCCGGATCGCCGACCTCGCGGACGAGTACGGCTTCACCGACCTCGACGGGTCAGTGCCCCGCCTGCTCATCAGAACCGCTGAGCACTAGGGGATCCGGCGCAGGTACGACGCCTGCACAGCACCGCCAGAGCCGTCCCCGAGCGGGTACTGCTGAGCTGTGGTGAGGTGCCGGCGCGCTGTGCGCGTGGCCCGGTCGATGTCGCCGGCGGCGATGGCGTCGATGAGCTGCTCGTGCTCCTGCAGCGCGCGCTTGCGCAGCAGCGGCTCGGGGAACCGGCCCGCCTCCGACGCCGCGACGGACCAGGCGCCCTCGTGCGCGGACCACAGCGACTCGAGCGCGCCGGCGAGCAGGATCATGGTCTCGTTGCCGGACCGCTTCACGAGCTCCTCGTGGAAGGCGCGCGACGCGGGTACGGCCTGCGCCTCGTCGCCGTCGTTGATGGCGTCCACAAGGGCCTGGTGGGCCGCCTCGAGCTGCGGCACCACCTGGGTGGCGCGGTCCTCGCGCCCCGCGCACAGCGCGGCGCACAGCGGCTCGACGTACTGCAGCGCCGCGCCGACGTCGGAGAGCTCCACACCCTTGGACTGCAGGACGAGCCCGAGCATGTAGGCCGCGGTCTCGGGCTTGGGCCGGTGCACCACGGCGCCGCCGACGTTGCCGCGCAGCACGGTGACGAGGCCCTCGGTCTCCAGGATCCGGAACGCCTCACGCGCCGACGCCTTCGAGGTGCCGAACTCGGCGAGCAGGTCGTCCTGCTTGGGCAGCAGTGCGCCGTCCGCGAGCTCACCGGACAGGATCCGGTCGCGCAGCACGTCGGCCAGCATCTCGGCGACGCGGGGCTGCCGGACCTTGGCGCGCGAGCGGCGGGGCCGGGGGGACGTCACGACACGGACTGTAGACCTCTGTTGCCATCATTATGATGATGGGGCTACGGTCCGCCTCGTGTTGCCTTTGCGTTCCGCCCTGGTCCGGACCGCTGCCCTCGCCACCGCGGTCCTCGCGGTGACCTCCTGCGGCCTGCGCGTCGACTCGTCCCTCCGCGAGAAGGGGATCCGCGGTGCCACAGGACAGGGCACCTCGACCGGCTCGCAGGGATCAGCGCAGGGCTCGACCACCGGTGGTTCGTCCCCGGACAGCTCTACGACGGGTGTGGCCGTCGGTCCGGGGACAACCACCGGTTCCAACCCGGTGACGGGTGGGACGACAGGCAGCACGACCGGCAGCAGCGGTCCGGCGAGCGGCACGTCAGCCGGAGCCACGGGCGTGGCGCCGAGCGCGCCGCCCGGCGGCAACGGCGGTGCGACCGACAAGGGCGTGACGGGGAGCTCGATCACCCTGGGCGCGGTCACCACGCTCTCCGGTCCGGTGCCGGGCCTGTTCGCGGGCGACGTCTACGGCGCGCAGGCCTACTTCGCCTACATCAACAGCCAGGGCGGCCTGTACGGGCGGCAGCTCAAGCTCGAGGTGGCCGACGACCAGCTCGACTGCGGTCAGAACCGCGCGCAGCACCTCGCGCAGGCCGACCGGGTCTTCGGCTGGGTCAGCTCCCTGTCGCTCTACGACAACTGCGGCGCGCCGGTGCTGAAGAGCCACCCGACGATGTCGGAGGTCTCGGTCTCCTTCACGACCGACCTCGGCGGCCTGCCGAACGCCTTCAGCATCAACCCGCTGTCACCCGGCTACCGGCTCGGCTCGTTCCAGTACTACAAGGGCCAGCACCCGGACATGATCACGCACTCCGCCTCGCTCGTCGGCAACATCGGGTCGGCCGTGAAGATCTTCGAGGGCATCAAGGCCGCCTCGGAGTCCGTGGGCTACCAGTGGGTGTACCAGCGCAACTACTCGCCGGGCGAGAGCGACTTCACGGCCGACATCATCCGGATGCGCAATGCCGGCGTGCAGTTCCTCTACTTCGTCTCCGCCGACTCGCACACCATCGCGAAGGTGCTGAACGCCGCCCAGCAGCAGCAGTGGCACCCGACGATGATCGCGGTCGGGGCCGGCGACGCGGCGTACGACCCGAGCTTCATCCCGGAGGCCGGCGCTGCGGCGAACGGGCTGTTCGCCGACCAGCCGCACGCCGCGTTCTTCAACCCGGCCGACGCGGCGATCCCGGGCGTCGCCCTCTACCAGAAGTGGATGAAGCAGACCGGGCAGCAGGCGCACGAGGACCTCTACAGCGCCTGGGGCTGGGGCTCCGCGCAGCTCGCCGTCGAGGCCCTGCGCAAGGCCGGCCCGACGCTGACCCGCAAGGCCTTCCTCGACGCGCTCAAGACCATCCACTCCTACGACGGGATGGGCATGTTCGCCAAGGCCGACCCGGCTGGGAAGGGCCCCAACAGCTGCTACATCGTGCTGAACATCGTCAACGGCACGTGGCAGCGCAAGGACACCCCGGCGACCGGCTTCCGCTGCGGCGGCTTCTTCCACTACAAGGGCTGACGGGCGCCCCATGACGACCTTCCTGGCGCTGACCATCAGTGGTCTCGTCTTCGGCTGCGTCTACGCCCTCACGGCGTCGGGCCTGGTCGTCACCTACGTGACGTCGGGGATCTTCAACTTCGCCCACGGCGCGATCGGCATGGTCGCCGCGTTCAGCTACTGGCAGCTGCACATCGCCTGGGGGTGGCCGGCTCCGCTCGCGTTCCTCATGGTGCTGCTCGTCCTCGCCCCCCTGCTCGGTGCCGTCGTCGAACGGATCCTGGTCCGCCCCCTCTACGGCGCGCCGATCGGCGTGACCCTCGTCGCCACGCTGGGCCTGCTGGTGACGCTGCTCGGCCTGGCCTTCCTCCTCTGGCCGCCCGACACGACCCGGGTGCTGCCGCGCTTCTTCGCGGGCCACACGGTCACGATCGCCAGCCTTGTCATCGACTGGAACCAGCTGCTCGTCATCGGCGCTGCGATCGCGGTGGCGGTGTCGCTGCGGCTCTTCTTCAGCCGTACCCGGCTCGGCATCGCGATGCGCGCCGTCGTCGACGACCAGGAGCTGGCTGCCCTCGCCGGCACCAAGCCGGAGCGGGTGTCGCAGCTGTCCTGGGCGATGGGCTCCTCCCTCGCCGCGCTCGCAGGCGTCCTGCTGGCGCCGCTGGTCACGCTGAACGTCACCGACCTCACGCTGCTCGTCATCAACGGCTACGCGGCCGCGATGATCGGACGGCTCCGCAACCTGCCCGCGACGGTCGGCGGAGCGCTCGTCATCGGCATCCTGAACCAGGAGGCCGTCGGCTACGCACCGACCTGGTTCAACAACTACATCTCGCCGGCCATCCCGATGATCCTGCTCTTCGGCGCTGTGCTCTTCATCAAGGGAGAGCGGTTGCGCGCGGGCTCGCTGCAGGGCCTGCGGATGCCTGCCCCGCCGTCGCTGCAGCGCTCCCTGGTCTCCGGCGCCGTGTTCGTGCTCGTCGCCGGCGTCATCGGGTCGCAGCTGTCCCCGGCCAACCTCGCCATCGGCGGCCAGGGGATGGTGCTCGGCGTCGTGATGCTGAGCCTGGTCCTGCTCTCCGGCTACGGCGGTCAGGTGTCGCTGTGCCAGCTGACCTTCGCCGGGCTCGGGGCGTATGCCATGGCCAAGGGCGGTGGGGGGCTCGGCGGTCTCGCCCTCGCCGCGCTGCTGCCGGCCGCAGCGGGCGCGCTCGTGGCGGTGACCGTGGTCCGGCTCCGCGGCCTGTTCCTCGCCCTCGCGACGCTGGCCTTCGCGCAGGCGATGGACAAGATCTTCTTCCTGCACGCCCTCGGCTCCGGCTCCAGCCTCGAGGTGCCGCGCCCGTCGCTGCCCGGGATCGACCTGCAGGACGACAAGGCGTTCTTCGTCCTCCTGTCGGTCGCCTTCGCCCTCGCCGCTGTCGGGGTGCTGGCTCTGCGTCGCCGGACGTTCGGCCGGCGGCTGATCGCCCTCAACGACAGCCCGGCCGCCAGCGCCACGATGGGCGTCAGCGCCACCTCGACCCGGCTCGTCGTCATGGCTGTGTCAGCGTCGATCGCCGGCGTCGGCGGGGCGCTGCTCGGCGGCCTGCACGGGTCGGTCAGCAACAACGACTTCCTGCTGCTCAACTCGTGCGTGCTCCTCCTGCTCGCCACCCTCGGTGGCCTGTTCTCTCCGACCGGCGCGTTCCTCGCAGCCATGTCGTACGCGCTGTTCCCGAAGTTCCAGGAGCTGTTCCCCGACCTCGGTCAGGTGCAGTTCCTCTTCACCGGGCTCGGCGTGCTCGCCCTCGGCCGCAACCGCTACGGCATCGGCGGCCAGCTGGCCGACGCGGGCGAGAAGCTCCGTGCCCTGCGGGTGTCGAGGGTTCGGGAGGTGGCCCGTGCTGCAGGTTGAGGGCGTCGAGGTGCGGTTCGGCGGCGTGCAGGCCCTGAAGGGCGTGACGATCGACGTGCCGGAAGGCGCTGTCGTCGGCCTGATCGGCCCGAACGGTGCCGGGAAGACGACGCTGTTCAACGTCATCACCGGCCTCGAGCGGCCGAGCGCCGGCCGGGTGCTGCTCGGCGGCGAGGACATCACCGGGCTGGCGCCGCACCTGCGCGCGCGCAAGGGCCTCGGCCGCACCTTCCAGCGGATCGAGGTCTTCGCCTCGCTGACCGTCCACGAGAACGTGCTCGCCGCCGCTGAGGCCCGGCGCAGCTGGTCCAAGGACGACGCCGACCCAGGCCGTACTGCGTCTGAGCTCCTCGAGCGGGTCGGGCTGCGCGCGATCGAGCACGAGCGGGTCGACCGGCTCTCGACCGGCCTGCTGCGCCTCGTCGAGGTCGCTCGTGCCCTGGCCTCGCACCCCCGGCTGCTCCTGCTCGACGAGCCCGGATCCGGGCTCGACAGCACCGAGTCCGAGGCGCGCGGCGACCGCCACGTCGAGCTCGGCGACGACGGCAGTCGCTCCAGCCTGCTGGTCGAGCACGACGTCGAGCTGGTCATGCGCGTCAGCAGCCACCTGCACGTCCTCGACTTCGGCTCGATCATCGCGAGCGGCGCACCGGAGCAGGTGCAGCAGGACCCGGCCGTCCAAGCCGCCTACCTCGGAACGTCAGCGGCATGAGCGCACCCCCCCCAACCCCGAGCGTCGCTCCCGCCACCCCGGGGGCCCCCAGAAAAACGGCCCACGCGCACAACGACCACCGCGCCGGCGACCGGGCGCTCGGGGGGGGGCCAGGCGGCCG
>CBIHPE010000124.1:0-11770 GCA_966212015.1 uncultured Frankiales bacterium
CGGTGCTGCGCGAGTCCGCCGACCGCCTCGCCCGGCTGGCCGAGGCCGACGGCGGCGTGGACGACATCGTCGAGGAGCTGCACCTGGTCGAGCGCGCGGTCGCGTCGCTGCTCGGCGCCATCGCCCTGGCGGCGGACCCCGACCTCATCGGTGCGGGGGACGTGGATGCCCCCGCTGCTCCCAGCCGACCGGCCACGGACTGGACCACGACGGGCATCCTTCGGTGACCCGCCGGGGCGGGCTGCCGCTCGCCGTGTGGGCGGCGCTCCTCGGTGGGGGTGCGGTCCTGACGGTCTGCGGGGTCGTCGCCGCCGTGCTGCGCGCGGACGGCGGGCTCACGCCCACCGCCACCCAGGCCCTGGCCGCCGGCGCCTGCGCGGGCCTGCTCGTCGTCCTGTGCTCCGTCGTCGCCGCGATCCAGCTCGCCGCCGCACTCCGCTCCCTGCACGAGGACGCCGCCCGCCGCATCGCCGAGCCGGGCCTTCCCGTGGCCAGCACCCGCATGGTCGCCCGCTCGTCCCTCGAGGTCGGTGAGCTCGCCCGCACCCTCGACGCCCTGCACCTCCGCGTCCGGGTCGCCGACGAGCTCGGCGAGCGGCACCGCCGCGAGGCCGAGACCGCCGGCGCCGGCGTCTTCGAGCTGCTGTCGGGCCTGGTCGCCGCCGAGGAGGGTGCCCGCGGCCAGCTCGCCGCCGAGCTGCACGACACGGTCGCGCAGTCGCTCATGATCGCCCGCTCGATGCTGGCCGGCGACCCCGACATCACGAAGGTCGCCGACTACGTCGAGGACGCCGAGGAGCAGGTCCGGGCCGTCATGGCCCGCACCCGGCCGCCGGCGCTGCGCGACGGCGACCTGGCCTCAGCCGTCGGCGGCCTGCGGCTGGACATGAACAGCCGCTACGGCCTGCACGTGAAGGTCGAGTGGCCGGAGTCGCCCTACCCGCTGCCGCTGGCGTCGGCCGTCACCGTCTACCGGTTCTTCCAGGAGGCGCTGCTCAACGTCGTCAAGCACGCCGACGTCGACGACGCGGTCGTCTCGCTGCAGGTCATGGAGGACTGCGTCGTCGCGCAGGTCCGCGACGAGGGTCCCGGCTTCGACCCGGCGGCGGTGCGCCCCGACCGCGGCCGGCACGTCGGCCTCGGTCTGCTGCGCGAGCGCGCCCGCCTCTCCGGTGGCTCGCTCGAGGTCGACTCCCGCCGGGGCGAAGGCACGTCCCTCACCCTGCGGCTGCCGCGCCCCGGCTCGGCCGTCGTGCCGCCGCCCGAGATCCTCAAGGCCCTGCCGTCCCAGGCGGAGGAAGCCGCGCCGCTGCGCCGCCTGTCCGACCGCGCCCGCAGCTAGGCAGGGCCCGCAGTCAGGGCCGCCAGGGGTCGCAACATCGCACCCCGAGCGGCCCGTCGCGTGCGATATCGCGACCCCGGGCTGACGCGAGGCGCACGGCTCAGCGCAGGGCGGTGACGCCGACCGGGGGGAGGCCGGCCGTCATGCAGAGCAGGTCGCACCAGGCGAGCAGGTGGATGCCGAGGTCGAGGGTGCCGTCGGCGGCGTGCAGCGGTGACCAGGACGCGCGGACCTCGACCTCGTTGGTCTCCTGCGGGTCCTCGACCAGGCCGAACGTCAGCGAGGCGGTGCGGGTGACGGTGCCGCCCGCGGCCTGGTATCCCGCGCCGCGCCCGTCGAGGGAGTCCTTGAGCCAGCTCCAGCCGACCTCGGCGAGAGCCGGGTCGCCGGCCATCTCGGGGTCGACGTCGGCGCTGACGAAAGCCACCACACGGGTGTCGCCGCGCCAGCCGTCCTGGCCGGCGGGGTCGTGCAGGACCACGAAGCGGCCGGTCGCGACCTCGTCGCCGTCGCGGAGCACCTCGGCGCTGAAGGCGACGGCGTGTGGCGCGAGGCGGCGCGGGGCGGGCACCTCGGAGATCGTGAGGACGCCCGGGCGCTGCGCGCCGGCGACGGCCACATGGACCCCGTCGACCGCGCGCGAGAACACGGTCGGCGTCGCCAGGGGGACCGTCACGTCCTCCACGGTACGGCGGTGGCGGCCCGTTGCACCCTCGCCGCGCCGACATCCCTAGGGTCTGGCGGGTGTCGGTCCTCCTCGCGCTGCTCTCGAGCCTGCTCTGGGGGACGTCGGACTTCTGGGGCGGCACGGCGGCGAAGCGCCTGCACGCGCTCGTCGTGGTCGGGGTCAGCCAGGCGATCGCGCTGGTGGCGCTGCTGCCGCTGGCCCTCGTCTTCGGCGAGCACATCGAGCACTTCTGGGCGGGGCCGGCAGCCGGCATCACGGGCCTGGTGGGGCTCGGCGCGTTCTACGCGGCGCTCGCCGGCGGGACGATGGGGGTCGTCGCGCCGATCGCCGCATGCGGCGCGACGGTCCCGGTCGTCGTCGGGCTGGCGCGCGGTGAGTCGCCGTCGACCCTGCAGGTGGCCGGCATCGTGCTGGCGCTGCTCGGCGTGATCCTCGCCAGCGGGCCGGAGCTGTCGGGCGGGGCGCCCCCGCGGCCGCTCGTGCTCGCCAGCCTGTCGGCGCTCTGCTTCGGCTTCGTCGCCGTGTTCGTGGCCGAGGGCAGCAAGGGCGGGGACGGCGCGTTCGTCGCCACCCTGCTCGTGATGCGCTGCACCTCGGTGGCGCTCCTGCTCCTCCTGGCCGCCGTCGCGCTCCGCAAGCCGCTCGGGGTGGGCCGCCAGGACGTACGCATCCTCACCGGCACCGGCCTCGGGGACGTCGGCGCCAACGCTGCCTTCGCGGTGGCCTCGCGCTCCGGGCTGCTCAGCGTGGTGGCGGTGCTGGCCTCGCTGTACCCGGTCGTGACCGTGCTGCTGGCGCGCCAGATCCACCACGAGCGGCTGCGCACCGTCCAGGCGATCGGCGCCGTCGGCACGCTCGGCGGGGTCGTGCTGATCGCCTCGGGCTAGCAGGTCGGGCCGCTCAGGCGTCGCGCCACGGCATTCCTGGAGGTGGTTCGGGTGCCGTCCTGCGACCCCTGGCTGCCGGTCAGGCGGCGCGGCGGACGGGCGTCAGCATGCCCGCGAAGGTGATCGCGGTCCCGCAGATCACGCACATCAGGTCGTCGACGGGGTCCTCGGTGACGGGCTGCACGAACAGCGCGACGGCGTCGCAGTCCTTGCAGAGCAGCTCGACGGGTTCGTCCATGCCGACCACGGTGGCAGAGACCCCCGACAAGTCGTGGGATTAGCGTGTTGCCGTGTCGTCAGCCTTCCTTGCCGCGTGCCGCCGCGAGCCCGTCCCGCACACGCCGGTGTGGTTCATGCGGCAGGCCGGGCGGGCCCTCCCGGAGTACCGCGCGCTGCGCGAGGGCATCGGCATGCTCGACTCGTGCTTCCGCCCGGACCTGGTCACCGAGATCACGCTGCAGCCGGTCCGCCGGTTCGGGGTCGACGCCGCGATCTTCTTCAGCGACATCGTCGTCCCGCTCAAGGCCGTCGGGGTCGACCTCGACATCGTCCCGGGTGTCGGCCCGGTCGTCGCGAAGCCGTTTCGCACGGCGGCCGACCTCCCGGCACTGCTCGACGGCTTGCCGGAGGTCACGGAGGCCGTCGGCCTGCTGACCAAGGAGCTCGGCGACACCCCGCTCATCGGCTTCGCCGGGGCCCCGTTCACGCTCGCCTCCTACCTGGTCGAGGGCGGGCCGTCGAAGGACCAGCGCAACACGAAGGCCCTGATGTACGGCGACCCGGAGCTGTGGGGCCGGCTGATGGACCGGTTGGCGGACATCACGCTCGCGTTCCTGCGGGTGCAGGTCGACGCCGGTGCCTCGGCGATCCAGCTGTTCGACTCCTGGGTCGGCGCGCTGCCCGCTGAGGACTACCGCCGCTACGTGCAGCCGCACTCCGCCCGCATCCTCGCCGGCGTCGCCGACGTGCCGCGCATCCACTTCGGCGTCGGGACCGGGGAGCTGCTCCACGACATGGGGGCGGCGGGCGCCGACGTGGTGGGCGTCGACTTCCGGGTGCCCCTCACGGACGCCGTGCAGCGGATCGGCCCGGGCAAGGCCGTCCAGGGCAACCTCGACCCGACGGTCGTCTTCGCCCCGTGGGAGGTCGTCGAGCAGCAGGTCGACCGGGTGCTCGAGCAGGGCCGCGCGGCGGAGGGCCACGTCTTCAACCTCGGCCACGGCGTGCTGCCGGAGACCGACCCCGATGTCCTCACCCGGATCGTGGCGCGGGTCCACGAAGCATCCGCCCGCTGACAGCAGCGGTCAGGAGCAGGAACCCGCCGGCGACGAGCAGCACGACGCGGGTGGACGTCACGAAGCTCGCCTTGGCCGTGTCGGTCAGGGTCGAGCCCAGCGCGATGAGCTTGTCGGGGGGAAGACCGGCCTTGAGCAAGGCCTTCTGCGAGGCGTCGCTGTCGCCGCGCAGCAGCAGGTCGAGCAGCCCGGGCAGCTTCGCAGCCGGTGTCTGAGCGCTGACCAGCACGTCGGTGAGCCGGGCGAGCAGCCGGTTCACGGCCAGGGCGCCGAGCCCGGCGATGGCGACGACGCCTCCGAGCTCCCGGGCGACGTTGACGGTCGCGCTCGCCAGCCCCGTCCGCTCCCTCCCCGCGGCGTCGACGGCCGCGCTCACGACCGGCGCCGTGGTCAGCCCGACGCCCACGCCGACCAGGGCCAGCAACGAGCACAGCACCAGGTGGCTGGTGCCGGTGCGCAGCACCAGGCCGAGCAGCAGCAGGCCGGCACCGGACAGCGCGAGCCCCCAGGCGACCGGGACGGCCACGTGCTCGCGCCGTGCGGCCAGCGGCGCGACGACGATCAGCGCCGCTGGCAGGGGGAGGAGCAGCAGGCCTGCCTCGAGGGCGTTGGACGTCTGCACGAGCTGCAGGAACAGCGCGACGAACACCATCAGCACGAAGACCGCCAGCGACGCGGCGAACGCCCCGAGCGCCCCGCCGCTGAACCTCCGGTCGCGCAGCAACCGCCCTGGCAGCAAGGGATCCGGTCGCTTCTCGACCCGGACCAGCAGCAGGGCGGCGAGCACCGCGGTCCCGAGCGCGCCGCCGACCGAGCTGCTCCACCCGTGCCGGCCTGCGAGCACGACGGCGTAGGTCAGCACCCCGAGGACGACGCAGGTGAGCAGCGCTCCCGCCTTGTCCAGCCGGCCGCCCGCCGGAGGTGTCGCGGGGGTCCGGAGCACCACCGCCGCCACCAGGGCGCACAGCGGCAGGTTGACCCAGAACACGCTCTGCCAGCCGAAGGCCTGCACGAGCAGGCCTCCCACGACCGGCCCCGCCACGAGAGCGAAGCCACCTGAGGCCGCCCACACGCCCAGGGCCCGTCGGCGGGCGGCGCTGTCGTCGTACGCGACCGAGAGCACGGCCAGAGCGCCCGGGAGCAGCAGCGACGCACCCAGTCCCTGCGCCGCCCGGATCACGACCAGCGCCTCCGGCGACCGGGCCAGGGCGCACCCGCCCGAGGCCGCTGCGAAGACGCCGAGACCGGTCAGCAGCACCCGCTTGGCGCCGAGCACGTCGACGAGCCCGCCGCCGAGCAGCAGCAGCGACGCCAGGGCCACCGTGTAGCCGGTGACGACGCCCTGCAGCGCCGGGACGCCGGCGTGCAGGTCCTTCTGCATCGCCCTGAGCGCGACCGCGACCACGGTGTTGTCGAGGGTCGCGGTGAACGCCGCCACCGAGGTGGCGGCGAGGACGAGCGAGCTCCGGCGCACACGCCGACGCTAGACGGCGGCGGGACGCCACCTCCGCCACGCCACGCGGCCGGCGAGGAACAGCACCAGCAGCCACGACCAGGGGAGCAGCGCCCCGGTGATCACCGCCAGGACGCGGCCGGTGCCCTTGAGGGCGGTCCAGCCGCCCGACAGCCCGTCGCTGAACGTCGCACGGCTTCCGGGAGTCGCGGCGGTCGAGCCCGTGAGGGTGACGGTCAGCGAGGCGAGGTCGACCTGGCCGGCGAGCGCCTTCTGCCTGTTCTGCAAGGACTCCAGCGCCGCCTCGCGGCTGGTGAGCTCGCTCTCGACGCGCGTGATGTCGCTGATCGAGTTCGCCCGCGCGAGCAGGGCGCGGACGCGGTCGACGCTCGCCTGCTGCGTCGCGAGCCGGCTGCGCACGTCGACGGTCTCCGACGTCACGTCCTTGTCGGAGACGGAGCGGGTCAGCTCGGTGCCGAGGGCGGCGAGCTGGGTGAGGGCCCTCTCGACGGTCGCGGGCGGCACGCGCAGGACGAGGTGCGCCTCACCGCGACCGGCCTGGCTGCGGTCGTCGCTGTCGACCCGGCCGCCGAGGTCGGTCGCGAGGGCGACGGCCTTGTCGGCCGCCTTCCTGGTGTCCTTCACGTGCACGTCGATGGACGCGGTGCGGACGACCGACCGCTGGAGCGTCGGGTCGGCGGCGGCCTGCGCCCGCTGCGGCGCGGAGAGCGGGGCGGCGGCCTTGGTCGATCCGGCCGCGCTGCTGCCCGTCTTGGCGCTGCACGAGGCGAGGAGCGGGACGGCGAGCAGGGCGAGCAGAGCGGTGCGGCGCATCGGGGCCTCCTGGGTGGGTGCTGGACGGCTGTTGGACGCAGCGTGCCGTCGGCAGGCTCCGCGTGTCGGCCACGGGACGGTCACACCTAGGCTTCGATCGTGACCCGCATCGCCGTCGTCGGCGCCGGCCTGGCCGGCCTGGCAGCGGCCAGGGAGCTGGTCGTGGGGGGTCACGAGGTCGTGGTCCTCGAGAGCACCGGTCAGGTCGGCGGCAAGGTCCGCGCCTCCGAGGTCGGCGGCCAGCTCGTCGACGAGGGCGCCGACTCGATGCTGCGGCGGGTGCCGTGGGGCGTCGACCTCGCGGAGTCCCTCGGCCTCGAGCTGGTGTCACCCGCCACCGGCGAGGCGTCCCTGTGGACCGATGCCCTGCGCCCGCTGCCGGCCGGCACGGTCATGGGCATCCCGACCGACCTCGCCGCCGTCCGCGACGTCGTCGGGGAGGTGTCGGAGACGCCGGGCGAGCCGGTCACCGAGGACCTCAGCGTCGGGGCCCTGGTCCGTGCCCGGCTCGGCGACGCGGTGGCCGACCGGCTGGTCGACCCCCTGCTCGGCGGCGTCTACGCGGGTACGGCGGACGGCTTGTCCGTCCGAGCCACCCTGCCGCAGCTGTGGCCGCACCTCGCGGAGCACCGGAGCCTGCTCGAGGCGGCCAGGGCCGCGCGCGGCACCCCGACGCCCGGTCCCGTCTTCGCCCAGACGGAGGGCAGCCTCGGCCTGCTCCCGGGCAAGGCGGCGGAGGGCCTCGACGTGCGCCTCGGGACGACCGTGCGGGGGCTAGCACGCACCGGGGACGGGTGGCGGCTCGAGACCGGATCCGCCGCGGACCCGGCGTACCTCGATGCGGACGCGGTCGTGCTGGCCGTGCCCGCCGCTCCGGCCGCCCGGCTGCTACGCGGCCACGTGCCGACCGACGAGCTGGCCGGTGTCGCCTACGCCAGCATCGCGATCGTCACCCTGGTCCTCGACGGGGCCAGTCCCGGTGCGGGGTCGGGGTACCTCGTCCCGGCGGTCACCGGCCGGACCACCAAGGCGGTCACCTTCACCAGCCGGAAGTGGGGCCGATCAGGCCCGGCCGTCGTCCGGGCCTCCGTCGGCCGGGCGGGGGAGGAGAGCACGCTCCAGCGCGAGGACGCCGAGCTCGTCGACATCGTGTGGACAGAGCTGCGCGCCGCCCTCGGCGATGTGGCTGCGCTCCTGGACAGCCGGGTCACCCGCTGGGGCGGCGGACTGCCCCAGTACGCCCCTGGCCACCTCGACCTGGTCGACCGGCTCCGCCGCGCGCTGCCCGGCACGCTCGCTGTCGCGGGAGCCGCGTACGACGGGGTCGGGGTCCCGGCGGTCATCCGCTCCGGCTCCGAGGCCGCCCGCCGGGTCTTGTCAGATCTCCAACAGGAAACTCGCCGGTAACGCCGAACTCCCCAGGCATGCGCCGACTGCTTGCCGCCAGCCTGGTCGTGCTGGCTGCGGTCTGCGTACCCGCCCAGGCGGCCCCGGCGACGGGCACCGTCACCCACGGCTCCTACACGGTGCCCGGCGGGCTCACCCGGTCCTACCTGCTCTACACGCCGGCCAGGCTGCCCAAGGGCGCGCCGCTGGTGATGTTCCTGCACGGCTGCAACGAGACGGCCCAGGAGGCCATGCAGGCCACGCACTGGAACGCCGAGGCCGACAAGCACCGGTTCGCCGTCGTCTACCCCGAGCAGACCATCGTCACGGACGGCGTGGCCCCCCTGGCCGACGGCAACGGCCTCGGCTGCTGGAACTGGTTCGTCCCCGAGGACCAGGACCGCGGCGGTCCCGAGCCGGCGGTCCTCGCCGGCCTGGTCCAGGCGCTCGGCACGCAGCTGCGCTCCGACGCCAGGCGGGTCTACGTGCAGGGGATCAGCGCGGGCGGCTCGATGAGCGTCAACCTCGCGGCGGCCTACCCGGACGTCTTCGCGGCGGCGAGCTCCCTGGCCGGCTGCAGCTACCGCACCTGCAGCGACGAGTCGGGCGAGCTGTCCTACACGGCAATGGGCCCTCGGGCCCGGGTCGTGCCGATGCTCGTCGAGAACGGCACGGCGGACGTGCTCAACCCGGCCGTGCAGAGCACCGACCTCGCCCAGTCGTGGCTCGGCGTCGACGACCTCGCCGACGACGGCGCGGCCAACGGGTCCGTCAGCCGGACCCCTGCGGAGACCACCAACAGCACCGACACCGGCACGCCCGACCCGGGCGGCGGCGACCCGTGCGTGCACAACAACTCCTTCACGTGCCTGGGCGGCCTCCTGGGCCTGTCCGGCTACCCGGTCACGGTCCAGCGGTACGCCGTGGGCGCCGACCCCGACGCCCTCGAGCTGTGGCTGGTGCACGGCCTGGCGCACGCCCACCCCGACGCGCCGGGCGACGGGGCGTACACCGATCCGCTCGGGCCGGACATCACCGCGGCCTCCTGGGCGTTCTTCGCCAGGCACCACCGGTAGCGGCTCAGGCAGAATGGGTGCATGGCTGAGAGCACCGCATCCGCGAAGGAGCTGAACGACCAGCTCCTCTACACGACCTACGCCGTCTTCAAGGTGACGTCCCCGCTGCCCGCCGACCGGGTCGGGATCGCCGCCGAGGCGCAGGGGCTGCTGGACGAGGTGCTCGAGAAGGACGTCTACACGCGCGGGACCTACGACCTGCAGGGCTACAAGGCCGAGGCCGACCTGCTGGTCTGGTGGACCTGTCCCGACCCGGACGTGCTCCAGGACGCCTTCAGCCGCTTCCGCACGACCCAGCTCGGCCGGCACCTGAGCGTCGTGTGGTCGAGCGTGGGCCTGCACCGGCCGGCGGAGTTCAACCGCAACCACATCCCCGCCTACGTCCGGCGCGAGGACCCGAAGCGCTACGTCTGCGTCTACCCGTTCAACCGGTCCCTCGACTGGTACCTGCTGCCCGACTACGAGCGGCGCGGCATGCTCGCCGAGCACGGCCAGCAGGGCCGCGAGTTCGAGGACGTGCGGGCCAACACGGTCGCGGCCTTCGGACTGGGTGACTACGAGTGGCTGCTCGCCTTCGAGGCCGACGAGCTGCACCGGATCGTCGACTGCCTGCGCCACCTGCGCGGCTCGCGGGCGCGACTGCACACCAAGCTGGAGACCCCGTTCTGGACCGGTGCGCGCAAGCCCCTCGCCGAGGTCGTCGCGGCACTACCCTAGGAAGGCAACCTCCTGGCGATCTCGTGCGTCAGGTCTTCGTACGTACCGATCGTCCTTTGGGGAGAGTCACCCGTGCACCGCCGCTTCGCGCCGCTCGCCGCCGCGCTGCTGCTGGCTGCCTGCTCCGGGGGCACGACGACCGTGACCGCCAAGCCGGCGATCGACGTCGCGGGGACGCAGATCGCCTCGGCCGACGTCGCGACCGTCGGCCAGGCGCTCAAGGAGGCCGGGGTTGACGTCCCGGCCGGGCAGCTGCTGTCGATCAGGACGCACCGCCCGCTCGGCCCCGACGCCCACGCCGGCCAGGTGCTCGTCAACGGCACGCCGACCCAGGTCGCGAGCCCCGTGCAGCCGGGCGCGGTCATCACGGTCGAGGGCGGTGGCGACGTCACCGAGCCGGTCGAGACCGTCGTCTCGCTGGTCCCCGCCAACAAGGGCCTCGCGAGCCTGCACCGGGCCAGCCGGCCCGGCCGGGTGCGCGTCGTCCGCGGAGCAGTCAGCCACGAGATCGTCTCCCGGGCGGTGCTGAGCGCGCCGTACGACGGGGTGCTGCTGACCGCGCGACCGGTCGCCCTCACCTTCGACGACGGCCCCAACCCCAAGTACACGCCGCAGATCCTCGCGATGCTCGCGGCGGCGCACGTCCACGCGACGTTCTGCATCATCGGCCGGCAGGCGCAGCAGTACCCCGCCCTGATCCGGCAGATCGTCGCCGACGGCCACACCCTGTGCAACCACACCTGGGACCACGACGAGCGCCTCGCGCAGCGCACGCCGGCCGAGATCACGAAGGAGATGTCGAAGGCGCAGGCCGCGATCACGCAGGCCTCCGGCGGCATCGCCCCCAAGCTCTTCCGCGCGCCGGGCGGCTCCTGGTCTCCCCAGGTCGAGCTCATCGCCCGCCAGCTCCACATGACGCCGCTCAAGTGGGACGTCGACCCGTTCGACTGGAAGAAGCCGGGCGCCGGGCACATCATCCAGCGGGTCATGGCCCACGTGCGCCCGGGCGCCATCGTGCTGCTGCACGACGGTGGCGGGAAGCGCGACCAGACGGTCGCGGCTCTGCACTACTTCCTCGTCCGGCTGCCCGCCTACAAGTACCGCTTCGCCATCCCGCAGACCGCCTGACCCTCCGCGAGGTCCCGGGCCGTCACACCGGGACGGTGAAGTAGACGCCCTTCGCGAAGCCGTCGAGCTGCGTGTCGGGCGTGGCACCCCAGTTGTCGGCGAGGGCCGCCACCATGTTGACGCCCCGGCCGGTCCCAGCCATCGCGGAGGGCTGCCGGTTGCGGGGCGAGACGGTGGACCCGTCGAGCACGTCGACGCGCACCTGCGCGGCCGAGCGCGAGACCACCACGGCGAACGCCGTGCGGGCGTGCAGGATCGCGTTCGTCGCCAGCTCGGAGGTCAGCAGCACCACGGTGTCGGTCAGCCCGTCCAGGCCCCAGTCCTCGAGCGCGCGCCGCACGAAGCGCCGGGCTGCGCCGACGCTGGCCGGATCGGCCGGCAGGTCGACGCGCAGCGAGGTGGGCTGTTGCACGCGCACATTGTGACGGGTCGCTCTTCATCATCCGTCACCCGTTCGGCTCAGCGTGTCGCGGTCACCGCTTGTGCTGCTGCGCCTCGGCCATCTGCTGCCCGATGCCCTTGATCAGGCCGAGCCGCTGGAGCCGGAACGCCAGGGCCGGCGCCAGCGAGCCGAGACGTGCCCCGACCCGGCTGGTGAAGGGCCCGACGAGCAGCTGGGCGGGGTTGCTCCGGATCGCCTTGAGCACCGCATCGGCGACCTCGTCCGGGGTGCACGTCCCGAACAGCTTGGGGTCCGGCAGCCCGGTCTCGGCGAACATCCCGGCCCCCCGGACGAACCCGGGCAGCACGACGCTCGCGCCCACGCCCGTACCCCTCAGCTCCTCGTGCAGCGACAGCGCGAAGCCGCGCAGCCCGAACTTGGTCGCGTTGTAGAGCGAGGTGTGCGGCGTCGAGGTGAGGCCCGCGAGCGAGCTCACGAAGACCAGCGACCCGGACCGCTGGCTCAGCATGCGGGGGAGCAGGCCGTGCGCGAGGGTGACGGCCGCCCCCAGGTTCACGTCCA
>CBIHPE010000125.1:0-11766 GCA_966212015.1 uncultured Frankiales bacterium
CAGGCTCCTCAGCAGGCTCCTCAGCAGGCTCCTCAGCAGGCTCCTCAGCAGGCTCCTCAGCAGGCTCCTCAGCAGGCTCCTCAGCAGGCTCCTCAGCAGGCTCGGCGGGCGTGCTTGCGTCGGGCACGGCGTGGGCCGGGTTCGCACCGTGCTCCTGGGGGCTGCCAGCGGTCTCCGCTGCGTCCTCCTGGCGCTCCGTGTCGTCGCTCACAGCGCCGGGTCCTCCTCGTCCGATCCAGGGCCCTCGGGGGCGTCCTGAGCCTGCGCGCCGTGCGGCGTCGCGCCACCAGTGTCGGGTACGTCGGGCAGCACGATGGTGTCCGGCGTGTCGCCGGCGTCGTCGGAGCCGTCGGCGTCGAGCACCACCGGCTCGTCCCACTCGGCGCCTGCGGCGCTCGCCGCGCTCGGCTCGTCGTCCTCGGACGGGTCCCCCGTCGGGCCGGTCCAGCGGATGTGGAGCTCGCCCAGCGCCTCGGCCTGCTCGAACGCCACGAGGCCCTCCCGGTAGAGCTCGAGCAGCCCCAGGAAGCGGGCCACGACCTCGAGCGTCCCCGCGCAGTCGGCCGTGAGGTGCCGGAAGCTCGCGCCGCCGGAGCGCCGCAGGCGCTCGTGCATGAGCGCGGTCTGCTCGCGGACCGACACGGTGCCGCCGTGGACGTGATCCACCGCGACGAGCTCCTCGGCCCGAGGGGTCAGCGCCTTGGCGGCCATCGCGGCGAACTCCGCGGGCCCGAGCCCGAGCAGCACCTCGGGCAGCAGCCCTGCGTAGCGGGGCTCGAGGGACACCTGCCGCGGGTCGCGGCGCGACTCGGCAGCCATCAGCCCGGCGAGGTGAGCGGCGGCCTGCTTGTAGGCGCGGTACTGCAGCAGGCGGGCGAACAGCAGGTCCCGGGCCTCGAGAAGGGCCAGGTCCTCCTCGTCCTCGACCTCGGCGCCGGGCAGCAGGCGGGCAGCCTTGAGGTCCAGCAGCGTCGCTGCGACCACGAGGAACTCCGTGGCCTGCCCGAGGTCCCAGCCCGGCCCGAGGGCCCGGATGTGGGCGATGAAGTCGTCCGTGACCTTCGACAGCGCCACCTCGGTGACGTCGAGCTGGTGCTTGCTGATCAGACCCAGCAGCAGGTCGAACGGACCCTCGAAGACGTCCAGGCGGACCTGGAACGCGTCGCCGGACGCCGGTTCCGCGCTCACGGCCGTCGCCGCGGGCTCACCCACCGGGTCGAGGGACAGCGGTCGGTCCGTCTGCTCCTCCGGGGAGGCAGGCTGGGACACGGGCTGGTCAGACACCGAGGAGCACCTTCATCAGCGGCGCCAGGACGGTGTCGAGCAGGCTGGGCAGCAGCCTGCCGCCGCCCAGGTTGATGAGCAGGAGGGCGAGCAGGACGGCGATGCCGATGTTCTGCTCGACGAGGTAGTGGCGGGCCCGCTGCCAGCCCAGCGTCTGCGGGCACAGCGAGAACAGCAGCCGGCCACCGTCTAGCGGCGGGATCGGCACCAGGCTCAGGACGCCGAGGTAGAGCTGCGAGGCCCCGGCAAGCAGGACCGACAGCCCGACGGCGTCGCTGGCGAAGCTGCACCCCCGCTGCACGTAGACGGAGGCGCCGATCTCGCTGTGACTGAAGGCGAAGGCCAGCTGACTGGACGCAGTGGGGGTGATCGCGAACCGCCACAGAAGCAGCAGTGCCACGCCCAGCACGATGTTGGCCAGCGGCCCGGACAGCGCCACGAGGATGGTGCGGCGCCGGTCGCGCCGCCCGGGCAGCTCGACCGGGGCAGCCCAGCCCAGGCCTCCGATGAGGGCAGCGACCGCCCCAAAGGGATCGATGTGCCATCGAGGGTTGAACTGAAGTCGGTTCTGCTGTCTCACACTGCGATCCCCGAGGCGATCGGCGACCCCGGCCTGCACCCAGCCGTGCAGCGTCAGCCCGAAGACGAAGGACACCAGGAGGACGAGCAGGCTGGGCGGGTACTTGAGGGCGTAGAGCACCTCAGCGGCCCCGGAGCCGGCGCACGAGGATGCTCGCCTCCCCCTTGGCCTCGAAGTCCGCGAGGACGACAGCCAGCGCCTCCCGCACCACGCGACCGCGGTCCACGGGCAGGCCGTGATCGCCGCGCAGGCCCAGCCGGGCGTGCTCGAGGTCCATCAGCTCGTCCTGGGACAGGTAGACGGTGATCTTCTCGTCGTGGTTCTCACGGCCGCTCGGTCGGCGCTCGGCGAGCGCCCGCGGGCGGCGGCGGGTCGTCGGGCGGACGGCGCTGGCAGCCTCCGCGAGCCCGTCGAGGTCGTCGTCGACCGCGTCCGCCGCTGCGGGAGCCGGTTCCGTCGCGGGGGCGACGGCCGGAGCCACGCTCAGCGCGGCCGGACGGCTGGGCTCCTCGGTGGGAGCGGCGGGCCGGGCGCTGTCCCCGGTGGAGCGGAACAGCTCGTCGGCCCCGGGAAGGGCGATGCGGCGGCTCATCGGTTGAGCACCTCCTTGGCGAGGTCGCGGTAGGCGGCGGCTCCGGTGGACGACGACGCGTAGGAGGTGATCGGCTCCCCCGCGACGGTCGTCTCCGGGAACCGGACGGTGCGGTTGATGACGGTGTGGAAGACCCGGTCACCGAAGGCCTCGACGACGCGTGCGAGGACCTCACGCCCGTGCAGGGTGCGAGAGTCGTACATTGTCGCCAAGATTCCTTCAAGTTCCAGTTGAGGGTTAAGCCGTTCCTGAATCTTCTCGATGGTCTGGATGAGGAGCGCCACACCGCGAAGGGCGAAGAACTCGCACTCGAGCGGGATGATGACGCCGTGCGCGGCGGTCAGCGCGTTGACCGTGAGCAGGCCCAGCGACGGCTGGCAGTCGAACAGGATGACGTCGTAGTCGTCGAGCACCGGGGTCAGGGCCCGGAGCAGGGACTGCTCGCGGGCGACCTCGTTGACGAGCTGCACCTCCGCAGCGGACAGGTCGATGTTGCTGGGCAGCAGGTCCATGCCGGGGACGTTGGTCTTGAGCATGACGTCGTCGACGGTGACGTCACGCTCCATCAGCAGGTTGTAGACGGTCCGGTCCAGCTGCAGCGGGTTCACCCCGAGCCCGACACCGAGGGCACCCTGCGGGTCGAGGTCGACGAGCAGCACCCGCCGGCCGTACTCGGCCAGCGCTGCACCCAGGTTGATGGTGGACGTCGTCTTGCCGACGCCGCCCTTCTGGTTGCACATGGCGATGATGCGCGCGGGCCCGTGGCGCTCGACCGGAGGCGGGGTGGGCAGGTAGGGCAGCGGCCGGCCGGTCGGGCCGATCATGCCCGGCTCCAGCACGGGCTTTGTCGACATACTCACAAGTGGCCGAACCTCTCTGCTGACTTCATGCCGTCGCGACATCTCGCCTTGACGATGCGCGGGACTCTACGTGGCGAGGCCGCCCCTTTACAACGGATCCGGGCGAACTGGGGACGACACGCCGCAGCACCTGTGGACAAGCCCACCCACAGTCGGGGACAACCTGTGGAGAGCGGCCGAGCCTGTGGATTACCCTCGCGCGCGAGGGTGGGCTCCGGCGTAGACCTCGCGCAGCTGGTCGACCGTGACCAGCGTGTAGATCTGCGTCGTCGTGACGGAGGCGTGGCCCAGCAGCTCCTGCACGACGCGCACGTCGGCCCCGCCGTCGAGCAGGTGCGTCGCGAACGAGTGCCGCAGGGTGTGCGGCGACACCTTGGCGACCAGCCCCGCGCGACCGGCTGCCGCCCGCAGCACTGCCCAGGCGCTCTGTCGAGAGAGCGATCCTCCGCGCGCGTTCAGGAACAGGGCGGGCGTGCCACGCCCCTTCTCCGCCAGGGAAGGCCGCCCTCGCACGAGGTAGGCCTCCACCGCGGCCGCCGCGAACGAGCCCACGGGAACGATCCGCTGCTTCCCGCCCTTGCCGGCCAGCCGGACCAGCCCGTCGCCGCGCTGCATGTCGTCGACGGAGAGCCCGACGACCTCGGAGATCCGGGCGCCGGTGCCGTAGAGCAGCTCGAGCAGGGCCACGTCCCGCAGCGAGAGCGGGGTGTCACCCGTCCCCGCCGCGGCCAGCAAGGACGACACCTCCGCCACGGTGATCGCCTTCGGCAGCCGCCGCGCCGGCGTCGGCGGACGCACCTCCGCCGCAGGGTCCACCGTCGTGAGCCCCTCACGCAGCGCGAAGCGGTGGAAGCCCCGTACCGCGACCACCGCCCGCCCCGCCGAGGTGGCCGACAGCGGCGGGTGGTCTGCCGAGCCCGCGCGGAGGGCGGCGAGGAAGTCCGCGACGTGGGCCTCCCCCACCTCGGCCACGCCCGTCACGCCCGCGGAGGACAGGAAGTCGGTGTAACGGCGCAGGTCGCGCTGGTAGGACAGCAGCGTGTTGGCCGCCAGCCCGCGCTCGACGGCGAGGTGGTCCAGGTAGGTCTGGACCGCGCGGGGCAGCGTGCTCAGGAGACCGCTCTCCTACAGGACTGACGCCAGCGGCACCGACGGCAGGCCGTGCGCCTCACCGACCGGGGCGTAGGTGATCTGGCCACCGACGGTGTTGACGCCGAGAGCGAGCGACGGGTCGGCATCGCAGGCGGCCTTGATGCCCTTGTTGGCGATCTCGACGGCGTAGGGCAGCGTCACGTTGGTGAGCGCGTAGGTCGAGGTGTTGGGCACGGCGCCCGGCATGTTGGCCACGCAGTAGAACAGCGAGCCGTTGACCTCGTAGGTCGGGTCGGCGTGGGTCGTGGGGCGGGTGGACTCGAAGCAGCCGCCCTGGTCGACCGAGATGTCCACGAGCACGGAGCCCGGCTTCATCGCCGCGACCAGCTCGTCCGTGACGAGGACGGGCGCCTTCGCGCCCGGGACCAGCACGGCGCCGATGACCAGGTCGGCGTCGAGGCAGGCCCGCTCGATCTCGTAGGTGTTGGACGCGACGGTCTGCATGTGGCCCTGGTAGATGCGGTCGACCTCGCGCAGCTTGCCGATGTTCTTGTCCAGCAGCAGCACCTCGGCCTGCATGCCGAGCGCGATCGCGGCGGCGTTCAGGCCCGACACGCCGCCGCCGAGCACGACGACCTTCGCGGCGTAGACGCCGGAGACACCACCCATGAGGACGCCGCGGCCACCGGCCGCGCGCTCGAGGCAGTGGGCGCCGACCTGCGGGGCCATCCGGCCGGCCACCTCAGACATCGGGGCGAGCAGCGGCAGCGACTTGTCCGCCAGCTGGACCGTCTCGTAGGCGACGCCGGTGGTCCCCGACGCCAGCAGCGCGTCCGTGCAGGGGCGTGAGGCGGCGAGGTGCAGGTAGGTGAACAGCACCTGGTCCGAGCGCATGCGGTGGTACTCCTCCGCGATGGGCTCCTTGACCTTGAGGACCAGGTCCGACGTCCCCCAGACGTCGTCGGCCGCACCGAGGATCTGGGCGCCGGCGGCGACGAACTCGTCGTCCGTGATGGACGAGCCGACCCCCGCCTCCTTCTCGATGAAGACCTCGTGGCCGTTCGTGACCATCTCGTGGACGCCGGCCGGGGTGATGGCTACCCGGTACTCGTGGTTCTTGACCTCGCGGGGGATGCCGACCTTCACGTCCGTGCTCCTGTCATTGATCTTCGCTGACCGGGCCAGGGTCCGGTCAGGACCCGGCGCCAGGATGCGCGCCGGAGGGTGACCGGCGCACCGAGACTAGTGCGTCGGCCGTGCGCGCCACGGCGCATCCCGCGGACGCAGACCGGCGAAACCGCGGTGAACCGCCGCGAACGCCGCGAGCACCCCGGCGACGCAGGCACCGTTCTCCAGCTCTCCTGCCAGCGCAGCGTCGACCGCCTCGCTCAGCGGCACCCAGCGCGTCGTCATCTCGAGCTCCTCGTGCTCCTGCACGTCCCGGTCGACCGGGCGCACGTCCCTCGCCAGGAAGAGCCGGATCGACTCGTCGGTCATGCCGGGGCTGGTCAGGATGTCGACGAGCAGGTGCCACGTGTCGGCGGCGTAGCCGGCCTCCTCCATGAGCTCCCGCTGCGCGCAGTGCAGGCCAGGCTCTCCCTCGACGTCGAGCAGTCCCGCGGGCAGCTCGTCGAGCCTCCGCTGGACGGGGTGGCGGTACTGGTTGACCAGCAGCACCTCGGGCCCGGCCGGGCTGTCGCGGAGCGCGACGACCCCCACCGCTCCGGGGTGGACGACGACGTCGCGCTGCGAGGTCGTGCCCCCAGGCATCGACACGATGTCGCGCCGCAGCGCGATCACCCGTCCGGTGAAGACGGTGTCGGACTCGAGGGCCTCGTAGGAGTGCACGCCCAGGAGACTGCCCTACGCGACCTTGAGGTACGGCGACTCCGCCTCGGCGCGCCGACGAGCCCGGCGGAAGAGCACGAAGCCCACGACGATCGGGGTGAGGAACACCAGGGCCATGGCCGTCAGGCTCAGCCAGACCGGCCAGACTGTGCCCTGGCAGGTCGAGACGGTCGACTGGATCGGGCTGAGGGTGCTGCCGGAGGACGAGGCCGTCGAGGGAATCGGCACGCTGGTGGACGTGAGGCAGGTCCGAGCGGGCGCGCTGAGCACGAAGGCGAACCAGGCAAGGGCGCCGCCAGGCACGGCGAGCGTGGCGACGAGCTTCTCCTTCCAGCTCCAGCGCTTGCTCGCCCAGACGAGCGCGATGCCGACCAGCCACGGGATCAGGGGAAAGACGATCCCGCCGATCGCGATGAGACCGACGGCCCACCCCTCGAGCGCGAGACTCGGGCGGCGCACGACCACGGGGTACGGCGCGTAGGGCACCCCGCCCTCGCGGGCGGCCTCCCGAGCGATCTCCCCCGGGTCGCCCAGGCGGTCGAGCAGCTCTCGCACCTCGACCTCAGAGGCCGCGCCCGCGGAGCGCGCTTCCGCGATGTGCTCGCGGATGCCCTCGATGAGCTCGGCCCGACGATCCGGGGCGAGCGGCCACGAAGCAGCCTCGAGCTGCCTGACGTAGTCCTCGACGAGTGCGTCGACGGTCTGGGTCGTCATGCCTTCCCTCCCAGGAGAAGCTGGTCGACGGAGTCGCGGAACCGGACCCACTCCTCGGTGAAGCCGCTGAGCGCGTGCTTCCCCTCGGCCGTGAGCGCGTAGTAGCGGCGGGGAGGCCCGGACTCGGACTCCGCCCAGGTCGTGGTGACCCAGCCGTCGCGGCGCAGCCGTGACAGCAGCGGGTAGATGGTGCCCTCGCTCGTCACCAGGCCGTCGACCTCGGACAGGCGGCGTACGAGGTCGAAGCCGTAGAGCGGCTCGTCCGACAGCAGCGCGAGCACGCAGTGCTCGATCACGCCGCGTCGCAGCTGCGACAAGCGTGTGCCACCGGGTTCCATGCGGCGCAAGGTAGTACGCCCACCGCAGTGGGCGCTAGGGAGGTAGGAACCCCTAGAGCGGCAAGCGCGTGGCGTCGCTGCGCTGCGCGGCAGCGGCGATCAGGGCGGCGAACAGCGGGTGCGCGCGGGTCGGGCGCGACCGGAACTCCGGGTGGGCCTGGGTGCCGACGTAGAACGGGTGGACGTCGGCGGGCAGCTCGACGTTCTCGACGAGGTGGCCGTCGGGCGACGTGCCGGAGAACACCAGGCCGGCCGCCTCGAGCTGCGCGCGGTAGCTGTTGTTGACCTCGTAGCGGTGTCGGTGCCGCTCGGTGCCGGGGTCGTCGCCGTAGGTCCGGGCGACCACGGATCCCGGGAGGATCTTCGTCGGCCACAGGCCCAGCCGCATGGTGCCGCCCATGTCGCGGTCGCCGGAGATGACGTCCTCCTGGTCGGCCATGGTCGCGATGACCGGGTCGGGCGTGTCCGGGTCGAACTCGGCGGAGGACGCCTTCTCGATGCCGGCCAGGTTGCGGGCGGCCTCGATGACCATGCACTGCAGGCCGAGGCAGATGCCGAGCGTCGGGATCTGGTTCTCGCGGGCGAAGCGCAGGGCTCCGAGCTTGCCCTCGATGCCGCGCACGCCGAAGCCGCCGGGGACGAGCACACCGTCGACGTCGCCGAGCTCCGCCCGGGCGCCCTCAGGCGTCTCGCAGGAGTCGGACGTGACCCACTTGATGTTCACGCGCGCGTCGTTGTGGAAGCCGCCGGCCCGCAGCGCCTCGGTGACGGAGAGGTAGGCGTCGGGCAGGTCGATGTACTTGCCGACCAGGGCGATCGAGACCTCGCGTGCGGGGTGGTGCACGCGCTGCAGCAGCTTGTCCCAGTCGGTCCAGTCGACGTCGCGGAACGGCAGGTTGAGCTTGCGCACGACATAGGCGTCGAGGCCCTCGCTGTGGAGCACCTTCGGGATGTCGTAGATCGACGGGGCGTCGACGGCTGACACCACGGCCTCGATGTCGACATCGCACATGTTGGCGACCTTGCGCTTGATGCCGTCGTGGATCGGACGGTCGGAGCGGCACACGATCGCGTCCGGCGTGATGCCGATCGTGCGCAGCGCCTGCACGGAGTGCTGCGTCGGCTTGGTCTTCAGCTCACCGGAGGGACCGATGTAGGGGATCAGGCTCACGTGCACGAAGAAGCAGCGGTCGCGACCGACCTCCTGCCGCACCTGACGGGCGGCCTCGAGGAAGGGCAGTGACTCGATGTCGCCGACCGTGCCACCGACCTCGGTGATGACGACGTCGACGTCGGGTCCGGCGAGCGACGTGATGCGCGACTTGATCTCGTCGGTGATGTGCGGGATGACCTGGACCGTGTCGCCGAGGTACTCCCCGCGCCGCTCCTTCGCGATCACGGCGCTGTAGACCTGGCCGGTCGTGACGTTGGCCGACCCGTGCAGCACCTCGTCGAGGAAGCGCTCGTAGTGACCGACGTCGAGGTCGGTCTCGGCACCGTCGTCGGTGACGAACACCTCGCCGTGCTGGAACGGGTTCATCGTGCCGGGATCGACGTTGAGGTAGGGGTCGAGCTTCTGCATCGTGACCCGCAGACCACGTGCCTTGAGGAGCCGGCCGAGCGACGAGGCGGTGAGACCCTTGCCGAGCGAGGAGGCGACGCCCCCGGTGACGAACAGGTGGCAGGTCTCTCGCGCCATGAAACTCCCCGTGCTCTCCCAGCGGAACCGTCCCGCTGCACGGAAGACCAGGCTAACAGCAGTCCGTGTCAGGGAGATTGCGGCGCGCGGGACTCATCCGAGATCGGGGACGATTCCCGTCGCTCTCGGGCCCACGCCGTAGTGACCGCTGCGCCCCGACGCCTGCTCGTCCAGGGCCAGCACGGTCGCGAGCAGCGCCGCCGAGGTGCCGAGCCCGTCGACGTCGGAGACTCCCGAGCTGCCACCTCGCAGCACGGCGACGACCCCCTTGCCGGCCGCCGACGCCCGCGTGCCGGCGACGACGGTGCCGACCCGGGACTGGAACCCGGCAGCCACCGCCGCGAGCGCGGGTCCGCGCGCCGGACCGGCGAGCACCAGCACGAGCGTCGCCCGGCTGGACGGCAGCGCGCCGTCCACAGCGAGCAGGCTGCCGCCTGTGAAGCCACCCAGCACCTTCTGCGCAGCCAGCCCCGCCGCGTCCGTGCCCTGATCGGAGCTGACCAGGCTCGAGGCGAGGAGCGTCGCGGCGGCGGCGATCGTGCCCGAGGGCAGCGCCAGACCGGTGGGAACCGTGCCGCTGACGACGCCGTCGACGGTCCGAGCACCGGACGGGTCCAGCAGCGTGGGCAGCAGGTGCACCTGAGCGGTCACCGTGGCGCCGGCGCTCTTGAGTGCTGCGACGACGGTCCGGATGGCGTCGGCGGGGGCGTCCGGCGCGAGCAGGAGTAGCACCTTCTCGCCCGGGAGCGCGCCGCGGATGAGGTGGTTGCCGACCCGGCCGGCCAGGTCCTCGGCAGAGCTGCTGTCCGGGGCGACGACGGCCGGAGCAACGGGGGTACGGACAGGCTCGGCGCTCAGCGAGGTGGTGCCGACGACGATGCCGACCGCGAGGGCGAGCAGGGCCGTGGCGAGCGACGTCACGTGGTAGCGGAAGCTCACCATCGGGCCCACTCCGGGAGCCGGTCGAGCAGCGCCGCCCACCGACGGTCGAGCAGGGCGGGGTCGAACCCGTGCGGCGTGATGGTGAGGATCGTGAGGACCGCTGCGACGACGGCGAGCAGGAGCAGCAGCAACGCGGGCCACACGGGGCGGTCCGGCACGAGCTCCGCCGCGGCGACAGGGCTGACCAGTCGCTCCCCCACGTGCAGCCGGGTGAGCAGCGCGGAGGCGCTGCCGCTCCGGCCCCGGTCGAGCAGGTGCTCGACGGACAGCGGGAGGCCAGCGGCGACGACCAGGGCCGGCGACTGGGCCGCCACGAGCAGCAGGGCCATGTCCTCCGACGGCGCCTGGGTGCGGAAGGACACGGCGTGCGCCCCGAGGGCCTCGAGGCGCGAGCGGCCCGGAGCGTCGAGCCGGACGACGACGTCACGCGCCCGGCGTACTGCCTTGTCGCTCATCACCGTCGGGTCACCGACCACCACCTCGGCAGCCAGCCCGCGCGCCAGGAGCAGGTCGGCTCCGCCGTCGACGCCCACCAGCACCGGACGGTGCTCGCGTCGGTAGCCGCGCAGCGCGCGCAGGTCCCCGTCGTAGCCGCCAGTGACGACCACGACGTGCCTGCCGCGCAGCGGCGTGGTCAGGCTGGGGATGCCGACGCCCTCGAGCAGCAGCTCCCGCTCGTCGAGCAGCAGCCCGGTGGCGTTGGCCGTGAGGTCGCTCAGCTGCGCTGCCAGACCAGCCCGGGCGTGCTCGGCGCTGGCGGCGACCGACGCGGAGTCCTGCACCTGCCCGCGCGCGACGACCAGGTCGCGGACGACCACGGTGCCGCCCTCGAGGCGCACGGGCTCGCCGTCAGCGACCGCGCGGAAGACGTCCTCGCCGACGTCGTCGAGGAGCGCGATGCCGGCTTCGACGAGGACGGCAGGCCCGAGGTTCGGGTAGCGGCCGCTGGTGCTGGGCGACGCGTTCACGACGGCGGACACACCGCGGCTCACCAGCTGCTCCGCCGTGGCCGCATCGAGGTCGACCTGGTCCAGGACGACCACGTCACCGGGGCGCACGCGCTTCAGCAGCTTGGGCGTGACCCGCCCCACGCGCGCGACACCGTTCACCACCTCTCGAGTGTGGTCGCAGGTCACGACGGGTCGGCGGACCTGGTCGCGGCGTGTCGTCAGAAGTAGTCGGCGATCTCCGGCGCAGGTCCGGCGAACAGGGCCAGGTCGGGCACGGGCCGGTCCAGCAGCCCGGCGCGCACCACGCGGCCCGGGTCGGACCCGGCGAACAGCAGCGCGAGTCCCCGCGGGTGAAGGACCGGGAGCCCGGCCGCAGCCGTCGCCTCCACCGAAGCGGTGCCGGAGGAGACGGTGACCCGCCAGCCTGACCCGTCCGTGGCGAACGCCACCGTCCCGTCCACGCCCCAGCCACGGGCTTCGAGCGCGGCACGCACGTCGAGGACCCGCAGCATCCACGGCTGGGCCTCCTCCGGCGGCGGCACCTGAGCACCGCAGGCGAGCGCGACGTCGGCCGTCGACCCGCGCCAGCGGACTTGGTCGACGACAGCCGACCAGGACGTGAGGCCTGCCAGCAGCGACTGCATCGCGACCGGCGTCGAGGCGACGCAGTCCCAGACGCGGAGCGGCCCGCCGTGCCGGTAGCCCTGGCCGCGGCTGTAGGAGATCCAGCCGGTGATCCTGCCGCCCTCCTCAGCGACGGTGACCACGTCCAGGTCGAGCAGGCCGTCGACGCCACCTGGGAAGCTCGGCCCCGGGCGCCGGCGCCCGCCCGGGCCCCGCCCGCCCCCCCCCGGTGGGGGGGAGGGG
>CBIHPE010000126.1:0-11660 GCA_966212015.1 uncultured Frankiales bacterium
GGCGGCTTTCCGGGCCTCGAGCTGCTCGACCTGCTCCAGGACAGCCCGCTGCGCCACGAGGCGCACGGGCGAGGAGCTGGTCACCCCACAAAGCTACCGGACCTGAAATAGAACACACATGTGAGCATGTACAGTGCTCGCGTTCCTGTTGTGGGATTTTGCCTATGGTGTCCGTGACTGACCTGCGGTGTAATCAAGGTATGCCAGAGGCCCTGCTGAGACGCGGCGTCAGGCTGGAGCAGATCACACTCGGCTGGAACGTGCTGGGCCTCGGAGTGCTGGCGGTCGCCGCGGCACGGGCCTCCTCGGTCGCGCTCGTCGGCTTCGGCCTGGACAGCCTCATCGAGATCGGAGCCAGCGCGGTCGTGCTCTGGGAGCTCGCCGACACCCAGCGCGACCGGCGCGACCGGGCGCTGCGACTGATCGCCGTCGCGTTCGCGCTGCTGGCGGTCTACCTCGCCGTTCAGGCGGCCGTGGTGCTCGCCGTCGGCTTCCACCCGCACGTCAGCGGGCTCGGCATCGTGTGGGCGGCCGTGACCGCGGCCGTTATGTTCGGCCTGGCCGCTGGCAAGGCCCGCACCGGGGCTGCGCTCGGCAACCCGGTCCTCGTCGCGGAGGGCCGCGTCACCCTGGTCGACGGGCTGCTGGCCGTCAGCGTGCTGGTCGGCCTGGTCCTCAACGCTGTCGCCGGCTGGTGGTGGGCCGATCCGCTCGCGGGACTTGTGCTCGTCGGCTACGCCGTGAAGGAGGTGGCCGCCCTCAGAGCTGCGTGACCAGCTGCTTCACCAGCACGGTGAACGCGAGGTCGTCGCGCCGCGGCTTGCCGAACCGGTCGTCGCCGTAGGGGAAGGGGCGGTGCTCGCCCGAGTCGACGTAGCCGCGGCGCAGGTAGTAGGCGATCAGCTCCGTGCGGCTCGTGATGACCGTCATCTCGACGTGCTTCGCCCCGTGCTCCGCCGCGAGCTCCTCCGCCCGCGCCAGCAGCTGCGACCCGACGCCGCCGCCCTGGAGCCCGGGGCGGACGGCGAACATCCCGAAGTAGGCGTACCCGTCCTTGGGGACGAGCGTGCAGCACCCGACCACGTGCCCGGTCTCGTCCTCGGCCACCACGAGGTGGTCGAGCACGGACGCGACCTCGGCGGGGTCCGTGCGCTGGCCGTCGAGGAGATCGGCCTCGGTGGTCCAGCCGGCGCGGCTGGACTCGCCCCGGTAGGCGGACTCGACGAGGGCAACCACGGCGTCGACGTCGGCGGGGGTTGCGGTGCGGATCCTCACCCCTGCAGTCTCGCTCAGTGCGCTGCGCAGGCGCCCCAGCAGGTCACCTGAACCGGATCCGGGATGTCTGCGAACCTTGTCCTGACACCCGGCACGCGAGGAGCTCCCGCATGACCCTGTACGACATCCCGCTGACCACGCTCGACGGCAAGCCCGCCAGCCTGGCCGACTACGCGGGACAGGCGGTGATGGTCGTGAACGTCGCCAGCAAGTGCGGCTACACACCGCAGTACGCCGGCCTCGAGAGCCTCTACCAGCGCTACAAGGACCAGGGCTTCACGATCCTGGGGTTCCCGTGCAACCAGTTCCTGTTCCAGGAGCCGGGCGACGCCGAGTCGATCACCGCGTGCGGCACGTCGTACGGCGTGAGCTTCCCGATCTTCGAGAAGCTCGCGGTACGCGGCCGCAAGCAGCACCCGCTCTACAAGGAGCTGGTGAAGGCGAAGACCGCCGCGGGTAAGGGCGGGGGCATCAAGTGGAACTTCGAGAAGTTCCTCATCGGCCGTGACGGCCAGGTCGTCGCGCGCTTCCGCACCAAGGTCGAGCCGCTCGCGCCCGAGGTCACGGAGGCGGTCGAGAAGGCGCTCGCCGCGTAGCTAAGCCGCTCGGACGCGGCGCTTGGCCACGGACGCCAGCGCCGCGACGAGGGCGTCGCGCCACTCGTTCGTGTGGAGCACGAGCGACATGTGGCCGCCATGGACCTCGAACACCTCGGCGCCGGGGATGGCCGCGGCCATCTTGCGCTGCCGGCTGGCGGGGATGGCGTGGTCGTTGTCGGTCACGACGACGGCCGTCGGGCAGCTGATCTCACCGATCCACGGCGCGGAGTTGAAGCGGCCGAGCTCGCCGAGGACCTCGGGCATCGACCAGGCGCTGGTGCTGCGGAACTCCGCGCGCCCGAAGGCCGGGGTCGAGGCGTCGAGGTTGGGCGCGGCCGGCAGGTGCTGAGCGACCTTCTCGACCCGCGAGAGCGCGTAGCCGGAGAGCGGGTGCATCGCGAGCGTCATGATCGGGAAGAAGAACTTCTCGCGGCGCTTGCCGCGGAAGTTGCGGGCGGTCGCGCACAGCGCGAGGCCCGAGACGCGGGTCGGGTGCTTGTGGGCCACGAGCTGCGCGACGAGGCCGCCCATCGAGTAGCCCGCGACGACGGCCGTGTTGATGCCGAGCTCGTCGAGCACGGCCACGGCGTCGTCGGCGCAGTCGTCGAGGCGGAACCGGCGCGAGCGGATGCCGCGGCCGTGCCAGCGCTGGTCGAACGCGATGACCCGGTAGGTCTTGGAGAGCTCCTCGAAGACCGGGTACCAGGTCAGGTAGGCCGTGCAGCCGAGCGCGTGCAGGAGCAGCACGGTCGGGGAGTCCTTGCGGGGTCCGGGGACGTCGACGACGTACGTCGTTCCGCGGCCCGGGAGCTCGAGCAGCTTGCCCTCGGGGACGTTCGGGACGCTCGGCATCTTGACGACCTTGCGCATCCCTGCGCGCGCGACACCGCTCGCGAGATCAGTGACCACCATGCTTGGACGTGCCTCCTCCAGCGCGACTCTGCGCCTTCTTGGACTGCCCTACCTGGCGGGACGTTACCCAGATGCGTCCAAAAGATCTTTCAAACTGCCGGAAAGGTGCCCGGCGAGTCCCCGCAGGTCGGGGAGCACGTCGGGGCAGGACAGCAGCGAGAAGTTCATCCGGTCGATGTAGGACCAGACGGTCACGTTGAGGCCCATCCCCTCGAGGATCGGTCCCACGCTGAACAGGTCCGTCAGCTGAGCGCCGGCGATCCAGACCGGCGCCGTGGGGCCGGGGACGTTCGACACGACGACGTTGAACGGCGACGGGTGGTAGTCGGCGCCCTTGAAGCGGCTGTAGGCGCGGTTGACCAGGCTCATCGGGGCGGGCGGGACGAACTGGAACCAGTCCTCCATCATCTTCAGACCGAGGGTCTTCTGCACCAGCTTGACCTCGTTCGTCGTCCTCGAGATCTGCTGCAGGCGCTCGACCGGGTCGTCGATGTCGGTGGCCAGGGTCGTGAACATGTTGGAGACCGCGTTGCCGCCGAGCCGGGGCGGCGAGCCCGGGGCGTCGGTCGAGACGGGAACACCGGCGAGCAGCGGCCCGTCCGGGTGCTCGCCGTGGGAGTCCATCCAGCTGCGCAGCGCCCCGGCGACGACGCCGAGCACCACGTCGTTGAGCGTCACGCCGTGGGCCTTCTTGACCCGCTTGAAGTCGTCGAGCGGCAGCGACACCGTCGTGAACGACCGCTGAGCGGTGATGGCACCGTCGAACGACGTGCGGGGGGTGTCGAGGATCGGGCGCGGCGTGGCGATGTCGCTGGAGCGCTTGTGGCGGACGACGGCGAGGATCGCCCGGATCGTCCGGATCAGCAGCGCCGGCAGCAGCGCGAGCTGCTTGACGGCGTCGACGACAGCGACCCTCGCGACGTCCCGCCCGTGAGGCGTCGGCTCCGGGTGCCACTCCGGCGGCACGGGCGCCTCCGCGCTGGGCGTGAGGTCCATGATGTTGGCGAGCAGCGCGTTCGCCGCGACGCCGTCAGCGAGCGCGTGGTGCATCTTCGCGACGATCCCGACGCGCCCGTCGGCGAAGCCCTCGCAGACGTGCAGCTCCCACAGCGGGAGCGAGCGCTTCAACGGGGTGCTGGCGATCCGCCCGATGAGGTCCTCGAACTGCTCCATCCCGCCGGGCGCCGGGATGCGGTCGAGGAAGATGTGCTGGTCCGGGTCGAAGTCGCGGTCCTCCACCCAGAGCGGGTGGTGCAGCTGGAACGGCACCTGCAGCACGCGCCGCTGAAAGGGCGGCACCAGGTGCAGGCGGCGCACCATCTCGTCCTTGATCATCGGGAAGCTGTAGCCGCCCGGCACCTGGCTGACGTCGACGATCGACACCTTGAGGGTGTGCATGTGGAGGGTCGGGGTCTCCATGTAGAGGAAGCCGGCATCGGCTCCTGTCATGCGTTCCACCGGCACGAGTGTTCCGCCCGCGTCACCCGCAGGGCAAGATGGCTCGCGTGCCGGTGATCAGCGAGAAGGTCGAGCGGCTCCTCGCGACGGCGGACGACGAGGTGTCGTCCGGACGGCTGCCCGCCTGCCAGCTCGCCCTCGCCCTCGACGGCGAGGTCGTCGTCACGCAGACCTTCGGCGCTCCGGAGGGCACCCGGTTCACGACGTTCTCCGTGACCAAGGCGGTCACCGCCGCCGTCGCCTGGATGCACCTGACGCCGGAGCAGCGCGCCGTCGACCTGATCCCGGAGTTCACGGGTGGCGGCAAGGAGCTCGTCACGGTCGAGCACCTGCTCACGCACACGGCCGGCTTCCCCCGCGCGCCGATGCCGACCGAGGTGGCCGCGGACCCCGTCGCCCGGCGAGAGCGCTTCGCCAGCTGGCGGCTCGCGACCCCGCCCGGCGAGCGGATGGAGTACCACGCGACGTCGGCGCACTGGGTCGTGGCGACGATGGTCGAGGTCGTGGCCGGCAAGCCGTTCGGGGAGGTCGTGCGCGAGCGCCTCGTCGACCCGTTGGGCCTGCCTGCGCTGCGGCTGGGCGAGGACGTACCCGCCCTGGACGTCGTGCACCTCGGCACGCCCTCCGAGACGCGCGACCCGCTCTCGGCCGACCCGGAGTGGCTGCTCCGCTTCAACGACCCGTTCACCCGCTCCGTGGGCATCCCGGGCGCGGGTGCCGTGTCGACGGCCGACGACGTGGCACTGCTCTACCAGCACCTGCTGCACGACCCGAAGGGCCTGTGGGAACCCGCCGTCCTCGCTGACGGCACGGGACGCGTCCGCTGCGCGCTCCCGGACCCCTGGACCGGCGTCCCGGCGAACCGGACGCTCGGCCTGACCGTCGCCGGCGATGACGGGAAGGCGCCGGTGCGGCAGTTCGGGCGGGCCGCCGGGCCACGCGCGTTCGGCGCCAGCGGCCTAGGCGGGCAGATCGCCTGGGCCGACCCCGACTCCGGGCTCTCCTTCTGCTTTCTCACAAACGGCCTCGACCGGGACCAGGTCGCTGCTTTCATCCGTGCCAACAAGCTGTCCACCTATGCCGCGAGGTGCGTGTGAGCTACAACCTGGCCCAGCTGTTCGAAGCCGTCGCGCTCGCCGACCCGGACCGCGAGGTCCTCGTCGTCGGGGACAGGCGACTGACCTACCGGGCCCTGAACGAGCGCGCGAACAGGCTGGCGCACGTGCTGCGCGACGCGGGCATCGGGGTCGGCGACACGGTGGGACTGCAGCTCGCCAACGGGAGCGAGTACGTCGAGGGCATGCTCGCCGCCTTCAAGCTGCGGGCGATCCCGGTGAACATCAACTACCGCTACGTCGAGCGCGAGCTGCGCTACCTGTACGACGACGCCGGGCTGTCCGCGCTCCTTCTGCACCGGTCGTTCGCGCCCCGGTCCGCTCCCGTCCTGCTCGAGCACCCGATGAAGGTCGTGCTCGACGTCGACGACGGCAGCGGGGAGGAGGCGGCACCGGGCTCGATCCCTTACGAGGCAGCGCTCTCCGGCGCATCGGCTGAGCAGCCGGAGACCGAGGGCCGCTCGTCGGACGACCTCTACCTGATCTACACCGGAGGCACGACGGGCATGCCGAAGGGCGTCGTCTGGCGGCACGAGGACATCTTCAAGTCGGCGATGGGTGGCGGCGACGTCGTGCAGAGCGGCGACTTCGTCAGCGGCCCGGAGGAGCTCGCCCAGCGGCTGCCCGAGAACGGCATCGTCGCGATGGCGACGCCGCCCCTCATGCACGCGGCGGCGCACTGGCTGACGTTCCACCAGCTGTTCACGGGCGGCAAGGTCGTCATGAACCCGCTCGGCCGGTTCGAGCCGAAGGAGGTCTGGGACACGATCGCGCGCGAGGGCGTCTTCAACATCGTGCTCGTCGGAGACGCGATGGTGAAGCCGCTGATGGACGCGCTCGCCGCGGACAGCGACATCAAGAGCGACAGCCTCTGGGTGCTGGCGTCCAGCGGTGCGCCGCTCTCGCAGCACAACAAGGACCGGGTCGCGGAGCTGCTCCCGGGCCGCATGCTCATCGACTCCCTCGGCTCGTCGGAGACAGGAGTCCTCGGCGCGAAGAGCGAGGCGACGTTCAAGCTGAGCGACCAGACCGCTGTGCTCAAGGCCGACGGCACCCCCGTGACACCAGGCTCGCAGGAGACGGGCAAGGTCGCCCGCCGTGGGCACGTCCCGCTCCGCTACCACAACGACGAGGCCAAGTCGGCCGCCACGTTCATCACCGTCGACGGCGTCCGCTGGGCGCTCACCGGGGACGAGGCGATGGTCGAGGCCGACGGCAGCGTGAAGATGCTGGGCCGCGGCTCGCAGTGCATCAACACCGGCGGCGAGAAGGTCTACCCGGAGGAGGTCGAGGAGCCGCTCAAGGCGCACCCGGCCGTCGAGGACGCCCTCGTCGTCGGCGTGCCGGACGAACGCTGGGGCGAGCGGGTCGCTGCCGTCGTGCAGCTCGAGCCCGGTGCCTCGCTCGAGCTCGCCGACCTGCAGGCCTACCTGCGCGAGCACGTCGCCGGCTACAAGGTGCCACGCGACCTGGTGACGGTCGACAAGGTCGTGAGATCGCCTGCGGGCAAGGCGGACTACCGCTGGGCCAAGGAGACGGCGACGGCGGCCGCGCAGAAGGCTGCCGGCTGATGGACCAGCTCACCGCGATGGACGCGAGCTTCCTCTACATGGAGAGCCCGTCCACCCTCCAGCACGTCCTCGGCGTCATGCTGTTCGACGCCGCGGGCTCGGAAGGGCGCTTCACGACGGAGCGCTTCAAGGCCGGCCTGCTGTCCCGGCTCCACATGATGCCGGCGTTCACCCGCCGTCTCGTCGACGTGCCGCTGCACCTGGACCACCCCTACTGGATCCGGGACGCCGACCTCGACATCGACCAGCACCTGCACGTCGTGCAGTGCCCGGCGCCCGGTGACCTCGAGGCGCTCGGCAAGCTCGTCGGCGACATCGGCTCGACGATGCTGCCGCGCGACCGGCCGATGTGGGAGATCTACCTCGTCGAGGGGCTCGTCTCCGGCGAGGTGGCGCTCGTGTCGAAGATGCACCACTCGACCATCTACGGCTCGGCCGGCGCCGACATGATGGCCCACCTGCTCGACCTGACGCCCGAGGGGCGCGAGCTGGAACCGCCCGTTCCCATCGAGCCCGAGCCGAAGCCCTCAGCGCTGGGCCTCGTCGCACGGGCCGGGGTGCACGCGGTCCGGCGCCCGGGGCTCGCCGTGCAGACCGTGGCGAGCGGGGTCCGGCAGGTGGGTCAGCTCGGCGGTCTGGTCGCCCGGTCGGTGACGAGCAAGGCGCCGGTGACGCTGCCGTTCTCGGCTCCCAAGACGCTCATCAACGGGGCCCTGACCCCGGCGCGGCAGGCCGCGTTCACCACCGTCGACTTCGCCGACATCAAGAAGGTGAAGGACGCCTACGGCACCAAGGTCAACGACGTCGTGCTAGCGGCCGTGACGGACGCGCTCCGCCACTACTTCCTGCAGCACGACGCGATGCCGAGCCGGCCGCTGATCGCGAGCTGCCCGATGAACCTGGGCGCGGGTGCCGTCGAGGGCACCAACAAGATGTCCGCGATGATGGTGCCGCTCCCGGTGGCCACGGAGGACCCGGTCCAGCGGCTCCGCGAGATCGCGCAGGCGACCAAGGACGCGAAGGGCTTCACCGACGCGCTCGGGCCCGAGGTCGTCGGGGAGATCGCCGAGCTCGTCCCTGCTCTCATCATCAAGACCGGGTCGAAGCTCTACGACGGCCTCGGGCTGTCCCGCCTGCACCCGCCGCTGCAGTCGCTCGTCGTGAGCAACATGCCCGGACCGCCGATCCCGCTCTACAGCTCGGGCGCGCGGGTCTCGGCGGTGTTCCCGCTCGGGCCGCTGCTGCCCGGCACCGGCCTCAACATCACGGTGCTGTCGAACATGGGCAACCTGGACGTCGGCCTGATCTGCTGCCCGGACCTGGTGCCGGACGTCTGGGACATCGCGAACCAGTTCCCGAGCGCCGTCGCGACCCTCCTGGAGCGCGCGCCGGGCTGACCGCTTGCCGAAGGCAAGGGCTGAACGAAGCCTGTACGCGATGATCGCGAGACGGGCGCGTTGAGAGGTGGGGGGAAACACCCCGTCTACCTCTCGGAGGATCTCTTGCGCCGCACCTCTCGGCTCGCTGTCCTGGGCGTCACCTCGCTCGCCGCAGCCGGCCTCACCCTCAGCGTCACCGCTCCTGCCCATGCGTCCCTCACCACGAGCCCCGTCAAGAAGCTCATGGCCAAGGCGGACCAGGTCAAGGACGGGCTCGTCCCGACGGAGAACCGGCTCCCGCTGGTCGGTGGCACGCCTGCGGGCGTCCCGCTGTCCTACGGCGGCGGCCCGGTCCAGATCACGAGCAAGACCTACGCGATCTTCTGGGACCCGGCGGGCTTCTCCTACAACCCGAACTACCCGACCCTCGTGAAGCGCTTCCTCGGCGAGGTCGGCGGCAGCACGATCTACAACACGCTGACCGAGTACTACGGCACGGTCAACGGCGTGAAGACGCCCATCAAGAACCAGTCGACCTTCACCGGGTCGATCGTCGACACCAGCCCGTTCCCGGCCGGTGGCGTCACCGACGCCGCGCTGCAGGCCGAGGTCACGAAGGTCGTGACGCAGAACAACCTGCCGACCGGCTTCGGCAACCTCTACATCGTCTACACCGGTCAGGGCGGCGAGTCGGCCAGCAGCTACTGCGCCTACCACTCGACCGTCACCATCGGCGGGGCGGCGACGCCGTACGCCGACGAGCTGTACGGCGGTCAGTCCGGCTGCACGGTCCCCAGCAGCCCGAACAACAACCAGCCGGCGGACTCGATCATCAACACGACGTCGCACGAGCTCTGGGAGACCATCACCGACCAGAACCTCGGTGACGGCTGGGTCGCCACCACGGGCGACGAGGGCTCCGACGAGTGCAACTTCCTCTTCGGCACGACGGACGCCTCAGGTGCGGACATCCACATCAACGGTCACGGCTACATCGTCCAGGAGGAGTGGCGCAACTCGAAGTCGCCCTTCGGCTGCGTGATGAGCTAAGCCTCACCGCACGTCGAGGCAGCCCCTCGGGAGCACCGCTCCCGGGGGGCTACTTCTTTGCAGGCGGGTCCTCCGGGCCGAGCGGCCGGCCGAGGCAGGGCTTGCCGCCGCAGACGTCGACGACCCGCCCGCCCGGCTGCAGGAACAGGCTCTTCTGCACCCGGGCGAGGTAGGTCGCCCGCGGGTCCTCGTGCGGGTCGTGGCCCTTCAGGTCGCTGCCCTCGACGGGCGGGGTGTTGCCCAGCGGCGGCAGGGCCGTGCCGCTGTCCCAGAACACGATCGCGCTGCCGTTCCAGGAGCCGGTGAACCGGGGCAGGCCCCAGCCCGGGCTGGTCTCCCACGAGCGCCCCTTGGCGAGGAAGCCGCTGTTGGTGCGGGCGCCGAGGGTGCGGGCCATCACCATCGCCGAGAAGTTGCTGACCTGGTGGTCGCCGAGCGCGACGTCGAGCAGCACGGTGTGCTTCGGGGTGCGCGGCAGCAGGTTGCCCGTGATGTGCTCGGCGTACCCGTTGTTCTCCCCGCGGTCCCACAGCGGCTGGATCAGGCCGAAGACGAGCTCGCGGTCGACCTCGCTCGGGTACGCCGCGTTGAACACGGACTCGTACGTCGAGAAGTCGCTGCTGCGGTCGAGCAGGGTCGAGTAGTTCATCCCCACCACGCCGAGGACGCCCCGCGTGATGTCCTGGCTGACCGCCAGCAGGGCGCCGCCGATGATGCCGCCCTGGCTGTTGCCGTCGTAGTAGACGGTGCCGGGCCTGAGGCGGTGCGCGAACGCGGCAGCGCTGGCGAACCCGCGGGGGTCCTTCACCAGCCGGGCGAGGAACAGCTGGGCGAGCATGCCCTCCTGCACCCGGTCGGGCAGGGTCGGGAAGTAGCTCATGTCGGCGAGGAACGTGGCGACGTTGGGGACGTCACCGGTGGCCATGCCGTACCAGTCCGTCGCGCAGAACAGCACGTTGTTCTCGTTGCCCATCTTCTGCACGTTGCCGGCGCCGACCTCGCCCTGACCGCCGAGCAGGCCGTGGCCGTAGATCGAGCCGCGCGACGGGTGCTTCGCCGACGCGCGCTTCGGGACGTCGCAGGTGTAGGTCGCCGTGAAGCTGCCGTTGCGGTCCGGGAGGTCGTCGCCTGGCAGGTAGAGGAAGCGGGTGCCCGGCAGTCCCGGGTCGCTCTCGAGGACCGGCTCCTGGTGGTTCACGGGGGTCGTCAGGTAGTTCGGCACCTGGAAGGTGCCCTGGATGCGCGTCGCGACCTTGTCGCTGTAGCCCTGGGTGACGGTGTCGACCGTGAAGGACGGCGCGGCCCCCTTGAGGCTGGCGAACGCGTCGTCGCGGATGTGGAGCATGCGCTCGGTCGTGTTGCGGGTGCTGGCGATCGTGAAGCCCCAGGCGAGGAACAGGTCGTGCGGGTCGACCTTCTGGGCCATGAGCGGCCCGAACACGAGGTCGCTCGAGTGCGCGGTCTTCTTCAGCGCCGCGAACTCCGGTCCTGCGGGGATGGTCCTGCCCTGCGCGTCCTTGAGGTTGCGCAGGCCGATGACGATCCGGTGTCCGTCCGGGAAGTTGACCGCCGGGCGGACGATGAGGAGCGGCTGCTCGCCGTCGAGCGCGTTGGTGTCGAGCTCGGCGGTGTAGGGCCAGCGCTTCCCGGTGGTCGCGTCCACGAGCACGATGGGCGCGTCCTTCTTGAGGCTGTCTCCCGGGTTGGCCTCGCTCGGGATCCTCGACCGGCTGGTGCTGAGGCCCGGGACCACCGTGAGGATCGGCGTGCCGGGCGACCAGCCGTCGTTGCGGTTGAGCTCGGTCGGGTCCATCGGCCGGTTCGCGACGTTGCGCGGCATCGCGAGCGGGCTGATGTCGATCCGGCGCCCGGTCGCCGTGGTCGGGTCGGCCTTGGTGTAGTCGTCGTTGGGGAACGGCAGCAGGCAGGCCGCGTGGTCGAGCGGGTTGCAGATGCCGGCGGCCTCGAGGGCCTTGTCCGCGGCGAGCCGCGCGGCGTCGCGGGCCGGGATGGCAGGCTTCTCGGCCTGCTGCGCCGCCTGCCCGCTCTCGGTGGCGAGGCACAGGGCCGCTTCGGGGTCGGGCGTCAGGCAGTCGGCGGGGTCGGCGTGGGCGAGGGCCGGCAGGGTCGCGGCAGCGATAGCAGCAGCGATCAGGGCGGAGCGGACGCGCACGGGGGGACCTCCTGCAGTGAGTTGCAGTGAGGTTTCGACACCGGGCTGCTTGTCTCCTGCAACCGGCCCCGTTTGAAAAACCACCAGGTGCTGTGGAAAACGGGGGGGTTGGGCATCTGGGTTACGTG
>CBIHPE010000127.1:0-11612 GCA_966212015.1 uncultured Frankiales bacterium
AAGGACCTCAACAACTCCGCCATCGCGGCCTCGGGCCTGCGGCTCGAGGTCGCCGGGGTCCATGTCCTCGGCCGGCTCGCCGTCCTCGGACCCGTCCGGCTGACCGAGCTCGCCTCGGCGCTCGGCCTCGACCCCTCCTCGGTGAGCCGTCAGGTGAGCGCCGTCGAGCGGGCCGGGTACGTCCGTCGTGAGCCCGACCCGTCGGACGGCCGCGCCACCCGGCTGGTCCTCACGGAGAAGGGCCACGCCGCCGCGACTGCTGTGCAGGAGAAGCGGGCACAGGCCCTGAAGGTGCTCACCCCCGGCTGGTCCTCGAAAGACCTGAAGGAGCTCGCCGCACGGCTGGCTCGCCTGAACCACGACCTGACGGAGCACGCCGACCTGCTCGGCGCCGTCCTGGAGATCGCATGACCACCCCCGCCGCCGGACTGTCCCACCGGCAGATCATGTCCATCCTGTCGGGCCTGCTGCTCGGCATGTTCCTCGCCTCGCTCGACCAGACCATCGTGTCGACGGCGATGCGCACCATCGCCGACAAGCTGAACGGCCAGACCGCGCAGGCCTGGGTCACGACGGCCTACCTCGTGACCTCGACGGTCAGCACCCCGCTCTACGGCAAGCTGTCCGACCTCTACGGGCGCAAGCCGTTCTACCTGTTCGCGATCGGCATCTTCGTCGTCGGGTCTGTGCTCTGCGGCCAGGCCCACTCGATCTACGAGCTCGCCGCCTACCGCGCCCTGCAGGGCCTCGGTGCCGGTGGCCTGCTCTCCCTGGCGTTCGCGATCATCGGCGACCTGGTCGCTCCTCGCGAGCGCGCGAAGTACCAGGCGTACTTCACCTCGGTCTTCGCGACGTCGTCGGTGCTGGGCCCGGTGCTCGGCGGCTTCTTCGCCGGTCAGGCCACCATCCTCGGCGTCACCGGCTGGCGCTGGATCTTCTACGTCAACGTGCCGATCGGCGCCGCGGCGTTCTACGTCGTCTGGCACAACCTCACGCTGCCGCGCAAGCGCGAGGAGCACCGCATCGACTACCTCGGCGCTGCGCTGCTCAGCTCGACCGTCGTGCCGTTCCTGCTGCTCGCCGAGAAGGGCCGCGAGTGGGGCTGGGGCTCGGCGACGTCGCTGTCGCTCATGGCCATCGCCCTCGTGTCCTTCGCCCTGTTCATCCCGCTCGAGAGCCGGCTCGGCGAGGACGCGATCCTGCCGCTGCGCATCTTCCGCGACCCCGTCTTCTCGGTGGTCAGCGTCATCGCGACACTCGTCGGCATGGTGATGTTCGGCGGTCTCGTCCTGATGCCGCTCTACCTGCAGATCGTCCGCGGCGAGTCCCCGACCAAGGCGGGTCTGATGATGACGCCGTTCATGGTCGGGCTGATGGGCTCGTCGATGCTGGTCGGCCGCGCGATGCAGCGGACCGGGCGCTACAAGGTCTTCCCGATCTTCGGCACCGCCATCCTGTTCGTCGGCATGCTGCTGTTCTCGACGCTCAAGGTCGACACCCCGATCCAGCAGGCGATGGCCTACATGGTCGTCACCGGCGTCGGGCTCGGCATGACGATGCAGATGCTCGTCATCTCCGTGCAGAACTCCCTGCCGCCGCAGGACATGGGCCTCTCGACCTCGTCGGTCACGTTCTTCCGCTCGATGGGCGGCACCCTCGGTGCGGCCGTCTCGCTGGCCGTGCTCTTCGGGACGGTCGTGGGCAACATCAAGGAGCGCCTGCTCGACTCGCCCTACAAGGCCTTCGCCGGGCAGGTCACCGGTGCCAAGCTCGACAACACCTCGGGCCTGCTCGACAAGGTCCCCGCCGGCATGAAGCACCTCATCCTCGAGGGCTTCGCCGACTCGATGCACACGGTCTTCCTCGTCGTGGCGGTGCTCGTGATCCCCGCGTTCGTGCTGACCTTCTTCATCAAGGAGGTGCCGCTGCGCACCTCCGGCGGCATCGCCGCGGCCAAGGAGCAGGGCGAGCTCGCCATGGCTGAGTCCGCCGTCGTCTGACCCCGCTGGCCCGGCCATGATCACCAGGCCCGGACGCGGGGTCCGACCGGGCTCGCTACGTGAGGTGGTGGTGCTCCGCCGGCGTGGTCAGGGGGTTGTCGGGCGGGGCCTCGGTCGGTTGGGTGCGGAAGAAGGCCAGCCGCAGCACGGTGACGACGACGATGGCGTAGATCCAGCCCATGACGACGTCGGTCACGTAGTGCTCGCCGCCGTAGACCAGCACGAACGACATCCCGGCGGCGTAGAGCGACAGGCCGAGCCGGCCGCGCCGGCCCACCTCGGGCCAGAAGAAGACGAGCAGCATCATCGGGATCGCGGCGTGCAGCGACGGCATCGCAGCGACGGAGTTCGAGTAGGCCGCACCCTTCTCGACGGCGCTGTCGACGGTCGAGCCACCGATCACCTTGAGCGACTCCTGCACGACCCGGTGGACCTGAGTGCAGGTGCGGGTGCCGGCCTGGTCGGAGCAGAACGCACCGTTGAGGGAGGCCATCCACGGGGGAGCTGCCGGGAAGAGGACGTACGTCGCGAGCGTCACCGCCGTGAGGGCGACCAGCGCCCCGATGTAGCGCCGGAACAGCGGGTAGTTCACGCACCAGAGCACGATCGCCAGGACGAGCGAGACCAGGAAGTGCGACATGTAGATGACGATCGCGACCCGGTCGTACCAGTGCGCGACGCCCTCGGTGAACAGGTGCTGCTGGAGCCAGACGGTCGGGACGGTGCCGAGGAACACCGTGCGGTCGACGTCGATCGGCGGCCACATGTGGGCGTGCACGACGATCGGCGAGTTGCCGGGCTTCAGCGGCGGCAGCCCGAAGACGCGCCCACCGATCTCGTTGGCGACACCGCGCAGCAGGTCGTAGGCGAACAGCACCGCCAGCAGCGGCAGCCAGTCGCGCACCACCGCACGGCGGAAGACGCCCCAGGCGCCACCGCAGGCGGCGAACAGCGTGAGCAGCAGCCAGAACGTCAGCCACTCGCGGCCGGTGGGGACGCCGAAGAACGCGACCGAGAGGGTGAAGACCACGACGACGGCCAGCAGCAGGCGGCGCCGGCGAGCGCGGGCCTTCAGTCCGGCCGTGCGCCAGGGGGAGACGTCGTGCGGGGCGGGAGCCGCGTCCTGCTCGAGCTCCGCCGTCACGCCGACCACCTTATTCGCAACCCGTTCGACTGCTGCGCGTAAGATGTCCCACATGCAGGTTGAGCTGCTCCTTCCCGAGCCGCGCTGATCCGAACCCGGATACCAGCGCGGCGCCCTCGTGACCACGGGGGCTTTTTTGTTGCCCAGGAGCGGATCGAGAGGATGAGGGACATGAGTGAGGACGAGGGCTACGACCCGCACGCGGTGCAGGAGCGGTGGCTGCCGGTGTGGGACCGCCTCGACCTGAACCGCGCGGGCCGCCGGCCACAGGCCGAGAAGCGGTACGTGCTCGACATGTTCCCCTACCCGAGCGGCGACCTGCACATGGGCCACGCCGAGGCGTGGGCCATCGCCGACGTCGTGGCGAGGTTCTGGATGCGGCAGGGGTACGACGTGCTGCACCCCACCGGTTGGGACTCCTTCGGCCTGCCCGCCGAGAACGCCGCCATCAAGCGCGGCGAGCACCCTGCCACCTGGACCTACGCCAACATCGAGGTGCAGGCGGAGTCCTTCAGGCGCTACGGCATCAGCTTCGACTGGAGCACCCGCCTGCACACCAGCGACCCCGAGTACTACCGCTGGACGCAGTGGCTGTTCCTGCGCTTCATGGAGCGCGGCCTGGCCTACCGCAAGAACAGCGCCGTCAACTGGTGCCCCAACGACCAGACCGTGCTGGCCAACGAGCAGGTCGTGGCCGGCAAGTGCGAGCGCTGCGGCGCGGAGGTCACCAAGCGCGAGCTGACCCAGTGGTACTTCAAGATCACCGACTACGCCGACCGGCTGCTCGACGACATGCAGCAGCTGGAGGGCAAGTGGCCCGAGCGCGTCCTGCTGATGCAGAAGAACTGGATCGGTCGCAGCACCGGCGCGCACGTCGACTTCACCATCAGCGGCCGGAAGGTCACGGTCTTCACCACGCGACCCGACACCCTGTACGGCGCGACCTTCTTCGTGGTCGCCGCTGACGCCGCCCTGGCGGCGGAGATCGTCAGCGACGAGCAGCGCCCGGCGTACGAGGCCTACCTGGCCGAGACCCGCAAGCTGTCCGACATCGACCGGCTGGCGACCGACCGCCCGAAGACCGGCGTGAGCCTGGGCGTGACGGCGGTCAACCCGCTGAACGGCGAGGAGCTGCCGGTCTTCGCCTCCGACTACGTGCTGGCCGACTACGGCACCGGCGCCATCATGGCGGTGCCCGCGCACGACCAGCGCGACCTGGACTTCGCCAGGGCCTACGACCTGCCGGTGCGGGTCGTCGTCGACACCGGCGAGGAGGACCCGGGTACGACCTGGGTGGCCACCGCCGGCGACGGCGCGCTGGTCAACTCCGGGCCCCTGGACGGGCTGCGCAAGGCGGAGGCGATCGAGAAGGCGATCGAGGTGCTGGAGGAGCGCGGCACCGGCGAGAAGGCGATCAACTACCGGCTGCGCGACTGGCTGCTGAGCCGGCAGCGCTTCTGGGGCGTGCCGATCCCCGTCGTCCACTGCCCCGAGCACGGCGAGGTCGCCGTCCCCGACGACCAGCTGCCGGTGCGGCTGCCCGACGACATGACCGGTGAGCAGCTGCGCCCGCAAGGGCAGTCACCGCTGGCGTCGAACGAGGCGTGGGTCACGACGACCTGCCCGACGTGCGGCGGCCCCGCAAAGCGCGACACCGACACGATGGACACGTTCGTCGACAGCTCCTGGTACTACCTGCGCTACCCCAACGCGCGGTACGACGAGGGCCCGTTCGACGTCGAGGCGATCCGCGAGTGGGGTCCGGTCGACCAGTACGTCGGCGGCGTCGAGCACGCGATCCTGCACCTGCTGTACAGCCGCTTCTTCACGAAGGTGCTGCACGACATGGGGATGCTGGACTTCGTCGAGCCCTTCACGTCGCTGATGAACCAGGGCCAGGTCATCAACGAGGGCAAGGCGATGAGCAAGTCGCTGGGCAACGGCGTCGACCTGGGCACGCAGCTGACGGCGTTCGGCGTCGACGCCATCCGGTTGACGATCATCGGCGCGGGCCCGCCCGAGGACGACATCGACTGGGCCACGGTGAGCCCCGGCGGAACGCTGAAGTGGCTGAACCGCGTCCTGCGGCTGACCGACGACGTCGTCGCGATGTCCGGGGACGGGCGCGACGCCGCCGTCGACAAGGCGGTCGCGAAGACCGTCGACGACGTCACGCGGTTGATCGACAGCCACCGGCTGAACGTGGCGATCGCCCGTTTCCACGAGCTGGTCAACGCGATGCGCAAGTCGATCGACAGCGCCGCCGACAACGGCGCGCCCAAGGCCAGCCTGACCGACGGCCTGCACGCGCTGGCGACGATGCTGAGCTGCTACGCGCCGTACACCGCCGAGGAGGTCTGGTCCCGGCTGGGCCACGACGTCGAGGCGGGCGACAGCGTCCACGACAGCAGCTGGCCGACGGCCGACCCGGCGCTGCTCGTCGACGAGTCCGTCACCTGTGTGATCCAGGTCGGCGGGAAGGTGCGCGACAAGCTGGAGGTGCCGCCCGGCATCGCCGAGGACGAGCTGCGGGCGCTGGCCCTGGCCAGTCCGCGCATCGTCGAGCTGCTCGCCGGCAAGGAGCCGCGCACTGTCATCGTGCGTGCCCCCAAGCTGGTCAACGTCGTACCTGGTTGAGCTCCTGCCTGCTCGTGATCCCGAGCTTGCGGTAGGCGCGCTGCAGGTGGGTCTTCACCGTGTTCGTCGACAAGAACAGCTTCTGCGCGATGCGCGGGTTGGACAGGCCCTCGACGGCGAGCTCGACCACGCTGCGTTCCGCCGGCGTGAGGCTGTTCCAGCCGGACCGAGGACGGCCCCGCGGTGTCAGCAGCCCGACGACGTCGTCGGGGGCGAGCCGCAGGCCCTCCGTCCAGCCGGCGGAGCCCTGCGCCAGCTCGACCAGCGCAGAGACCGGAGCCGGGCGGGCGGTGCTGCCGCGCAGCCGCTCCGCCGCACCCAGCGTCACCGCTGCGGTGTGCAGGTCCCCACGGGCCCAGAGAGCGGAGCCGAGCGCGTCGAGGCTCAGCGCCTCGAGGGTCCCGTCGCCCCGCGCGAGCACCAGCGCCTCCCTGGCCTCCTCGACCGCGCGCAGGGTCGCTCCGCCTGCGAGCGACGCGCTGCTCCGCTGCAGCAGCGCCCGAACTGGCTCCATGAGGCCTCCTCGGAGCAACAAGGTCATAGTGCCTCAACGGTTAGGTTCTGACCATGCCCGGAGTCGCCGTCGTCACCGACTCCACCGCCTACCTCCCGGTCGGGGTCGCGGACCGGTTCGGCATCACCGTCGTACCCCTGCACGTCGTGCTGGGCACCTGGTCCGGTCTCGAGGCCATCGAGGTCTCACCTGCGGACGTGGCGAAGGCCCTCGGCGAGCGGCGCGTGCAGGTCACGACCTCGCGCCCCACCCCGGGCCAGCTCGCGCACGCCTACCGCGCCACCGGCGCCACGGAGGTCGTGTCGGTCCACCTGAGCTCCGCTCTCTCGGGTACGGCGGACAGCGCGCGTCTCGCGGCGGCGCACGTCGCACCCGACATCAGCGTGCGGGTCGTCGACAGCGGCTCCATCGCGATGGGGCTGGGGTTCGACGTGATCGCCGCTGCCGAGGTCGCCCAGTCCGGTGGCTCCCTCGACCAGGTCGCGACGGCAGCCGAGACGGCTCAGACCACGACCTTGTTCTACGTCGACACGCTCGAGCACCTGCGCCGTGGGGGCCGCGTCACCGCCACGTCCGCGATCGTCGGCACGGCGCTCGCGGTGAAGCCGCTGCTGGTCGTGAGCGACGGGGAGATCGCCCTGCTGGAGAAGGTCCGCACGTTCTCCAAGGCGCTGTCCCGTCTGGAGGAGCTCGCGGTCGAGGCGGCCGGCACCGGGCGCTGCGAGCTGGCCATCCACCACCTGGCCGCGCCGGAACGCGCGGCGCAGCTCGAGCAGGAGCTGAAGCAAGCCCTGCCGCAGGCCGAGCAGATCTACGTCTCCGAGGTCGGCGCCGTCGTCGGCGCCCACGTCGGCCCTGGCCTGCTGGGGGTGGTCGTGTGGAGGCGGTGATCGGCTTTACGGCGGCGGCTGTCGTCGGCTACTTCCTCGGCGCCATCAACCCGGCGGTGCTCATCGCGCGGGCCCGCGGCATCGACCTCCGGCAGATCGGCTCCGGCAACCCGGGCGCGTCGAACGCGGGTCGCGCGCTCGGTCGTCGTACCGGTGTCCTCGTGGCTCTTCTCGACGTCGCGAAGGGCGCCGTGCCCGCCGCGCTGTTCGCGCTCGGAGACCACCGCTGGGGCCTGGTCGCCGGTGCCCTCGCCGTGGCGGGGCACATCACGTCGCCGTGGCTGAGGGGCAAGGGCGGCAAGGGCGTGGCGACGGCGGCCGGGGCGATCCTCGGCGTGCAGCCGCTCTGGGCGCTGGTGGTCCTCGCGACCTGGCTGCTGGTCCTCGCGGTGTCGCGCTGGATCGCGCTCGCCTCGATGCTGGCCGCGACGTCGGTCCTCGTCTGCGCGCTGGTGGCGGGCGAGGACCGCGTCTGGGCGGCGGTGATCGCGGCTGTCGTGGTGGCGCGGCACTACGGCAACGTCCGGAGCAGGCTGGCTCAAGCGCGCCCGGCTTCCTGACGAGACCTCCAGGGTGAACCCAGACGATCTGGGGTACTTCGCGGCGACCCCGGTCGCCGCGCCGAGTGCTCCACCCGTTCAGCCTGCCCCGAGCTCGTGGGCGCCTCCTGTCCGGACGGGATGGGCGCCCCCCGCGCCCGTCTGGGGCGGGCCTGTCGCGCGCCCCGAGAGCGAGTCCGGCGTCGGCGGGGGCGAAGCGCTGCTCGTCACAGGGCTTGCGCTGCTCGCCTCCCTGGCCCTGATGGTCGGCATGCGCACGCCGAACGCCCAGAGCTACGACCGCGCCCTCCGGCAGGGGCTCGCGTACACGCTGTTCTTCTACCTGGCCGTGGGTGTGGCCGTCGGCAGCTACGTCGTCGTCCGCAAGGTCAACCTGGTCTGGCACCGCGGGTCTGTCCTGTTCGCCTTCGGGCTGGGGCTGCCGGTGGGCATCGGGGGCGGTGCGCTCGCCGTGGCCCTCAACAGCGCGATCCGGGGGCACCTGTCCGGTGACCCCGGCGTCGAGCTGCTGGTCGGCGGTGGTGGCGCCCTCCGCATCCTGCTGACGCTGGTCGTGACGTCGGTGCTGGCGCCGCTCGTCGAGGAGACCGTCTTCCGTGCGATCTGCGCCGGCTCCCTGACCTCGAAGGGGGCGGCTGCGGCGCTCTGGGTCTCGGCCCTCGCCTTCGCGATCTGGCACATGCGGCCCGAGTCGCTGCGCTACTACGCCCTCATGGGCCTGCTGCTCGGACGGCTCTGGCAGAAGCGCGGGCTGATCGCCTCGATGACCGCCCACGCCTGCTTCAACGGCGTGCTCACCGTCGTCGCCGTCGTGGCGACGTCAGGGGCGGCGGGGACCTACACCTCCTTCGGGGGCGCGCACTTCGAGCTCCCGGGCGGGTGGCACGCAGCCCGGAGCGCCTCGATCGCGGCGACCTACCAGGGCCCTGCAGGGGCCAGCCTCGCCGTCGCGGAGGTGCCGACGGGTCGGGTCGTCACCACCGACGAGATGATCGCTCGGCTGTCGAACGGCAACGCCCTCCTCGCGTTCGGGGCCAGCGTCGCGCCCGCCACGGCCCAGGTCGTCACCGTGCACGGCCGCGACGCCGTCCAGGTCGACCTCACCGTGGGCGGCCAGCCCGGGCACATGCTGATCGTGCCGAGCGGCGCCTCGGCCTACTCCTTCGTGATGGTCACCGGAGGAAGCCCGCGGGCGGAGCACGACTGGCGCGACCTCGAGCAGAGCGTCGACATCGGTCCCTGACGCTCCACAAGCCCGGCGTCGATCCACATCCCTTGCGGAGCAGGCCTTCTGACGGACGGACCTGCCTAGCGTCGGACGGGTGCCTGTTCCCGAGGGCGTGGTCGACCGGCTGCGCCAGCTGCTGCCTGGGACCGACGTGCCCGCGACCGGCTGGGTGCCCAGGCAGGAGGGTGCCGCTCCCGACACGGTCAGGGAGGTCCTCGCGACGTCGCGGGTCGACCCGGCCCGGCACGGTGTGCTGGCCCTCGTCGTCGTCGCAGTGGTCGCGGCAGCGCTAGCCGGCTGGTTCTTGCTGCGCGGTCAGCCGTCTGAGCAGGCGGTGACCGCGCCGCCCGTGACCAACGCGACCTCGGGTCCGACCGGGGCCCAGCTCGTCGTCGACGTGGCGGGACGGGTGCGCCGCCCCGGACTGGTCCGGCTGCCGCCCGGGTCGCGCGTCGACGACGCCCTGCGGGCGGCGGGCGGGGTGCTGCCCGGGACGGTGACCACCGCGCTCAACCGCGCGGCCAAGCTGCAGGACGGCCAGCAGGTCCTCGTAGGGGTCGACTCCGGACCCTCCTCGGCGTCCGGCTCCGCGCTGCTCGATCTCAACACCGCCACGGCCCAGGACTTCGACGCCCTGCCCGGCATCGGTCCGGTGCTCGCCGACCGGATCGTGTCGTGGCGGACCGAGCACGGTCGCTTCGGGTCGGTCGACCAGCTGCGCGAGGTCAGCGGGATCGGCGAGAGCAAGTACCAGTCGCTCAAGGCCAAGGTCCGGGTGTGAGCCTCGACCTGCGGCTCGCCGCTCCGGCGCTCGCCGCGTGGGTGGTCGCCTGGCAGGGCCGGTTCCTGCCGGTCGCCGTGCTGCTGGCGGCCGCCGGCTGCCTCGTGCTCCTCGGTGCCCTTGCCTTCCGGCTCAGCCGGTACGTCGTGGCCGGCGTCCTCGTCTGCGCAGCCGCCTCGGCGCTCTCGGTCGGGGTCCGGGTGCACGCCCGGACGACCGGGCCGCTCGTCGACGCGGCCTCGCGCGCGGCGGCGGTGACGGTGACGGGCACGCTCGTCGACGACCCGCGGGTCGTCCCCGCGAAGGGTGACGTGCTGTCGTTCCGCGAGGTGGTCATCGCGACCGTGCGGGTGGAGCGGCTGTCCGTCGGAGGGCGTGACTACCGGGTGCGCCAGCCGGTGCTGGTCCTCGCGGACACGCACTGGCTGGGACTGCTGCCGTCGCAGCACGTCCGGGCTGAGGGACGGGTGCAGGCCCCCGATGACGGTGACGCCGTCGCGGCGGTGCTGTCGGTGCGTGGCCCGCCGGTCGTGCTTTCCGGCCCGTCGTGGATCCAGGGCCTCGCGGGGCTGCTGCGGCACGGCATGCAGGACGCAGCCGCTCCGCTGCCGCACGACGAGCGCGGCCTGCTGCCCGGGCTCGTCGAGGGCGACACCTCGCGGCTCGACCCGCGGCTGACGGACGACTTCCGCGCCACCGGCATGACGCACCTCGTGGCCGTGTCGGGGACCAACGTCGCCGTCGTCCTCGCGGCCGCGCTCGTCGTCTGCAGCTGGCTGCGGCTGCCGCTCCGCGCCCGTCCGCCCGTGGCGCTCGCTCTGCTGGCCGCCTTCGTGGTGCTCGCGCGGCCGTCGCCGTCGGTGCTCCGCGCTGCCGTCATGGGCGTGATCGCGCTGGTCGCCCTCTCGACCGGGTCGAGGCGGCAGGCGATGCCGGCCCTCTGCGGAGCGGTGCTGCTCCTCGTCCTGCTGTCCCCGGAGCTGGCGCCGCAGCCCGGGTTCGCCCTGTCGACCCTCGCCACCGCGGGGCTGCTCGTGATCGCGCCCGTCTGGCGGCACCGGCTCGCGCGACGTCTCCCGCACTGGCTGGCCGAGGCGATCGCGGTGCCCGCGGCGGCGCAGGTCGCCTGCACACCGGTCGTGGTCGGCATCTCCGGGCAGCTCGGCCTCTACGCGATCCCGGCCAACCTCCTCGCCGTGCCCGCGGTCGGTCCCGCGACCCTGCTCGGCGTCGTCGCTGCGCTCCTCGCGCCGCTGTGCCTGCCGCTGGCCCAGCTCGTGGCCTGGCTCGCGTACCTCCCGACGGCGTGGCGGGTGGCCATCGCCCACCTCGGCGCGCGACAGCCAGGCGCGGGCCTCGGCCTGACGAAGGGATGGCCGGGAGCGCTCCTGGCCCTGGGACTGCTTCCCGTCCTCGGGCTGGTCCTCCGCACCCGATGGCTTCGTCGTACCGCCTGTGCGTGCTGCGCCGGAGGGCTGCTCGCGCTGCTCGTGCTCGTCGTCGTGAGACCGCCGTGGCCGCCACCCGGTTGGGTGCTCGCCAGCTGCGACGTCGGGCAGGGCGACTCCTTCGTCGTCCCGCTCGCCGAGCACCAGGCACTCGTCATCGACAACGGCCCCGACCCCGACAAGGTCGACCGCTGCCTGCACCGGCTCGGCGTCGACCGCGTGCCCCTGCTCGTGCTCACCCACCTGCACGCCGACCACGTCGAGGGCGTCCCTGGTCTGCTGCGCGGCCGACGCGTCGGCGAGGTAGAGATCGGGCCGCGCGACGAGCCGGCCGGCGACCGGCCCCGGCGGAAGGGGTGGGGCAGGGGGGTGCGTGTGGCGCGGGCGCCGATCGGCGAGGCGCGCCCGAA
>CBIHPE010000128.1:0-11407 GCA_966212015.1 uncultured Frankiales bacterium
GTGGGAGGGGGCCAGCGCGGCCTGCTCCAGGGCGAGCCGCATGCTCTCCTCGTAGCCGGTGATCACCCTTCGCGCAGCGAGTCGAGCACGTCGAGAAAGCCTGCGCGCTCGGCGATCCCGGACAGCACGTCGGCAGGCAGGAGACCCTCCTCCGCGCACAGCTCGAGCAGGACGTCCGACGGCGTGCCGAGGTCGGTGAGCAGGTTGGCGTCACCGACGGGCTCCGCGACGGGGCGGGTGCCCTCTTCCTCCTCGTCGTCGTCGAGCTCGGCGTCGTCCTCGGCTTCCTCCCACAGCATCGCGGCGACCTCGCTGGCCGACACCGCGCGCCGGTCGGAGAGGAAGACCCGAGGCTCGTCGAGAGCGTCGGCGTCCACCCGGACGAGGGCGACGTACTCGTCGTCCTCCTCGAGCAGCAGCAGCGCAGGACCGGCGTCCTCGTCCTCGACCAGGTCGCCGAGCTCCTCGGTCAGCGACTCCAGGTCCTCGACCTCGTGCAGGTCGAGCTCACGGCCGGTCCACCCCCCGGCGGTCTTCGCAAGGGCAGCGGCGAAGTAGGTCACTGACGGTCCGTCTCGGTTCAGACGAGGGCGTCCACGGCCTGCTCGTAGGCGTCGGCGAAGCCGAGCCTGCGGGCAAGCGTCGAGAGCATCTCGTCGGCGTACGCGTCGACGTCCGACAGGATGGCACCCAGCTCCATCGCGTCGAGCCCGAGGTCGTCGAAGACGTCGAGGTCTCCGGCCGGGAGGACCTCGTCCAGGTCGGACTCCCGAGGGATGTCGAGGTCGAGCCGGTCCATGACCTGCGCGGCCAGCTCCCACTCGCTGCTGGCCGTCACGTCGCTCAGCAGGAAGCGCATCGCGCCGCCGCTGTTGCGGACGACGATGAAGAAGTCGTCCGCGACGTCGACGAGCGCGAAGCTCCCCGGGAGCTGGCCCTGGACAGCCTGCTCCACGTGCCCGAGGTCGTCCGACAGCCCCGGCGCCAGCTGACCCACCTGCCACCGCATCCCGGCCGCGCCGCCGCCGTCGTTGAAGACGACGACCGCCCAGGTCTGCTCCGCGTCAGTCGGTGTCTCGGCCACGTCGCGACGATCGCAGGTGCAAGGCGCGGTGGGAAGGGGTAGGCGATCACCAAGAGTCCACAACCTGGAGGTCGTCATGCCCCGCTCGTTCACGTCGAAGCCGACACTGCTGCTCGCGGGGAGCGCCCTCGGAGCCACCGCCTACGCCCGTAGCCTGGCGAAGAAGGCACCAGAGGACGAGACGGCCCAGAAGCAGCTCAAGGCCCTGCAGTGGGCGATCCCGGGCCTGACCGGCGCGGCCGTTGCGTCCTCGTTGCGCAAGCAGCGCCCGACCCCCAGGGAGGTCCTGCGCGACGGCGTCCAGGACGCCCGCACCCGCGCGGTCGAGGCGGCGGCGCCGATCGCAGCCCTCATCGGGGCGCGGGCGGTCAGCGCAGCCCAGGCCGCAGGGCCGGCGCTCGAGCGGGCGCGCGACAACGCCGGACCCGCGCTCGAGCGGGCACGCGATGCTGCCGTGCCGGCCCTCGAGCGGGCCCGGGACGCCGCTGTGCCCGCCCTGGAGCGGGCCCGGGAGAGCGCCAAGCCCGTGCTGGACCGGGCGAAGGACGCCCTGCCGGTCTAGCGAGCTTCCAGGGGAGCCGGCGCGCCGAGCAGCCGGCCCCGGCCGACCGTCGCGCCGAGCGTGATCGCCTGGGTGCGGCGCAGCTCGGTGTCGACGTTCACGGCGTGCACCTCGACGCCCTTGCCGGTCGCCCAGTCGAGCAGCTCGCGGGTCTGGTCGGTCGCCGACCGGCTCAGGTCGACCTGCACGGCGTCCGGCCGCAGCAGCTCGAGCCGGCGCAGGAACGCGGCATCCACCCGGTGCGAGACGTCGGCGACGACGACCCGCCAACCCCAGCCGCGCCACTCGGCGACGGCCGCGTCCAGGCCGGCGTGGTCGAAGCCGTCGTCGTGCACCTCGGCCGCGACCTTGAGGGCGCGCCGTCCGCGACCGAAGGCGGCCGCGAGCCGGGGCGGGCACGCCGCACCGAAGGTGTCCGCCTCCGGCGTGAGGTGCACCTCGACGGTGACGCCGTGCTCCTGCGCGACGTCGAACGCGAGGCAGCGGAACGCCCAGTCCAGGCGCTCCATGAGACCGGCGGACTGCGCGGACTCGAGCAGGGCGAGGGTGCTGTCGAGCTCTGTGCCGGTCTGGCCGCGGCCGGTGGCCTTGAGGCCCACCAGCGTGCCGGTGGTGAGGTCCTTGATGGGCTGGAAGTCGGGACCCAGGAGTGTCGGGTCGTCGATGAGCTTCTCGATGAGGTCGCGGTCGCGCCTCATCTTCTCTGTGGTGTCGAGCAGGGTCATGTGACAAGACCTCGACCGGTTCCACCCCTACATTGAGCGCCGTGAGCAGTCCCCTCGGCCGCTACGCCAGTGATGTCGACGACGATCACGTCACGGTGGTGCTGCGCGACGCCCCGCTGCGCATCTGGCAGCGCGCCGCCGAGCACCACGACGAGCTCATGCGGGAGATGGCGCTGCTGGCCCTGGCGCCAGACCCGCCTGACCTGCCCCAGCGACTGACGGAGCTGGTGCAGGTGCTGGGCCAGCAGTACGGCGCGGCCGGCGCCCGACCGGACGACGACCGCGATGCCGCCCTGGCGGCCGGGCGCGACCGTGCCGACCTCGTCTACGAGGTGCCCCGTTCCGCCGGTGCAGCCGCGGTGCGGATGCGAGCCCTGCTCGACGAGGCGGAGGAGTACTGCCGCACCTCGCTGCTGACCCTTGCGCAGAGCGACGTCGAGGCAGCCTTCTCGCACTGGTACATCGAGGAGTTCGTCCGCCAGACCGACGGGCACGAGCCGACCCCCTGGCCCGGCCCCTGGGGCGAGACCCTCGCTAGACGATCACAGGTTCGTTGACGAGGTCGATGCCGAAGCGGACCCGGACGCCGTCCTGGATCGTCCTCATCACCTCGAGCAGCTCCGCCGTCGTGCCACCGCCCCGGTTGACCAGAGCCAGGGTGTGCTTGCTCGACAGGCCGATGCGGCCGTCGCCCCAGCCCTTGCCGAAGCCGCTGCGCTCGATGAGCCACGCCGCGCTGACCTTCACCAGGCCGGACGGGTCGGGCCAGTGCGGCGCGCCCTCGGGGGCCTCGTCGACGAGCGGGTTGGTGAAGAAGGAGCCGGCACTGACGCTGTCGGGGTCCGCCGGGTCGAGCACCATGCCCTTGGAGCGCCGCAGGGCGAGGACGGCGTCGCGGACCTGCTGCGCCGGGGCGGCCTCACCGACCTCGACGCCGAGGGCCCTCGCGAGCTCGGCGTAGCGGACCGGCTGCGGCTCGGACGGCAGCCGGAAGCCGACCGAGAGGACGACCCAGCGGCCGGGCTCGGCCTTGAACCGGCTCGACCGGTACGCGAAGCCGCACTCGTCGCGGGCGATCTCCACGACCTGACCGGTGCTGCGGTCGAGGGCGCGAACGGAGGTGAGGTACGACGAGACCTCCGCCCCGTAAGCGCCGATGTTCTGGATGGGCGCCGCCCCCACGGTGCCGGGGATGCCGGACATCGCCTCGAACCCGGTGAGCCCGGCGACGAGCGCACGGACGACGGCGTCGTCCCACGGGAGGCCGGCCATGACCGAGAGGACCTCGCCGTCCTGGGACCAGCCGTCGGTCCGGACGAGGGCGACCCGGTCCAGCCCGGCGTCCGGCATGACGACGTTCGACCCGCCGCCCAGGACGTACGCCCCGCTGAGGGCGGCCTCGACGAGCTGCTCCTGCGTCGTGCACTCGATCAGCTCACCGACCGGACCGCCCAGCCGGAGGGTCGTCAGCTCCGACAGGTTCACGCAGGCACCAGCACGGCTCGTTGGGCAGCTCGGTGGGAGCGGACCAGGTCGGAGGTGAACAGGACGAGAGCGACCCAGACCAGGCCGAAGCCGACGGCCTGCGGGACCCCGAACGCCTCGTGGGCGACGACGAGGCCGCAGACGAGCTGCAGGGTCGGCGCGATGTACTGCAGGACGCCGAGGGTCGACAGCGGGATGCGGGTCGCAGCAGCGCCGAACGCCAGCAGCGGACCGGCGGTGACGATGCCGGCCGAGACGAGCAGCAGGCTGTGCCCGAGGCCCTCGGTCGTGAAGGTCCCGTCGCCGGTGATGCCGATGGCGACGAGGTAGACCAGCGCCGCGGGGGTCAGGACGGCGGTCTCGACGGCGAGCGAGGCGACCGCCCCGACGCCGGCCTGCTTCTTCAGCAGGCCGTAGGTGCCGAACGAGAAGGCGAGCACGAGGGCGATCACCGGCGGGTGACCGGCCTCGAGCGTGAGGACGAGCACGGCCACGAAGGCGATGCCGACAGCGAGCTGCTGGACCGGGCGGAGGCGCTCCCCCAGCACGACGACGCCGAGCGCCACCGAGACGAGCGGGTTGATGAAGTAGCCCAGCGACGTCTCCACGACCTGCTCGCTGTTGACGCCGTAGATGTAGGTGCCCCAGTTGACGGCGAGCAGCACGGCGGCTGCCGCCAGCCGCAGCAGCTGGTCGCGACGCAGGCCCCGGGCCGAGGCGACGCCCAGCGCGAGGAGCGCCCCGACGACGAGCAGCGACCACACGACGCGGTGCGCGAGGACCTCCAGCGCACCGGCCGGCTCGAGCAGCGGGAAGAAGAGCGGGAACGACCCCCAGGCCGCATAGGCCGCGATCCCGAACAGGGTTCCGGATCGCGTCGGGCTCACGACCTCAGGCTAGTCAGAGCTTGGAATCGGGGTCGCGGATGTGGGCGCGCTTGTCACGCGACCTGATGGAGGCCTTCACGACCCGCAGCTGCGGCGACAGGTCCACGCCGAACTTCTCGAACCAGTGGAGTCGGCGCAGCGTCGCGTCCTCCTCCGGAGTCAGCTTCTGCGGGTCCACCTCCCGAGGATCGGGCCAGGACGGGCCCTCCTCAAGCGCCGAACGGCGCTGCGTCAGCGGTGCCGATCGGCTGAGCGCCGGCGCATCCCGACGGCCGACCCGATCAGGACGAGCGCGACCAAGGGGACGTAGCCGCCCAGCCCGGTGGCGGCCAGGTGCCCGCCCGACTGCGACGGGGTCGTCGGCGTGCCCGGGGTGGTCGGCTTCTTCGGCGGGACGACCGTCGCCGTGGGCAGCTTCTCGAGGAAGGCGCTGGGGCCGCCGACCTGGCGGGCGTAGCCGACACCGGTCTTGGGGCCGCCGTCGATGCGGTTGTTGTCGCTCCACGTCACGGCCGGCATCCCGTCGGGGGCGACCGCGACCTTGAAGAAGTCGAGCATGCTGCGGTCACTGCTCGAGCCGGGCAGGATCCCGCAGAACGTGCCGAGCGTGCAGATGGGGCCGTGGTGCACGGAGTGGTCGCTCGCGACGCCGTAGACCACCGACGGGTGGCCGCTGGTCAGCCCGCGCACCTGCGCGACGGGCACGGTCCAGTCGATGCCGTTCGCGTCCTTGTTGCCGCTGGTCGTGTGGTACCAGCTGACGACCGCGACGCCGTTGCCGCCGCCTGCGACCCAACCGAACAGGTCCTGCCCGGTCGGCCCGGGCAGCACGTCGTCGACGGCGAACGGCTTCGTCCAGGTCTTGCCGTGGTCGGTCGACTCCTGCAGCCAGACGTGCATGGGGTCGCCCTTGTGGGCGTAGCCGCTGTAGACCGCGTAGACGTTGTCGCCCTTGTCGACCCCGCTCGCCATCCAGAAGTTGCCGTAGTTGGCGTCGGCCGTGCCGGCGTTGACGTTGTAGTCGGTCCACGACGTGCCCTCGGGCTCGCGCACCGAGATGTGGATCGAGTTGACCGGCGGCGTGCCGTACGTCGTGTCCGTGGTCGTGAGCAGGCTGGTCGCGTAGGTCACGAAGACCCGGCCGTGACTGTCGGTGCTGATGCCACCGATCGCCGTCCCGTCGTGCGCCGACTCAGCGGCGGTGCCAGCGTTGGAGTAGAGGATCTCGGGGATGCCGAAGGTCTTGCCGCTGTCGTGGCTGACCGCGGCGAGCATGGTGCCGGTGGCGATCTCGTGCCAGACGCAGAAGACGTTCTCGCCGTGCGGCCCGGTGACCGCGAGCCACTCGCGGTCGGAGGTGGAGTTGATGAACGCCTGCTGCGGGAAGTGCGCGCCGTGGTCGGTGGAGCGGAACACCGTGATGCCGTCGACGTTGAGGTCGGCGGCGTAGACCGTGCCGTCCTTGGCCACGGCGACATCGGAGTCGCCCCCCTTCAGGGCGGCCTGGGTCGCGGTGCTCACGGCCGTCGGCAGCTTGGTCCAGGTCGTGCCCCGGTTGTCGCTGCGCGCGAGCACGACGCCGTTCTCGCCGGGGGTGGTGGCGTAGACGCGCCCGTCAGGAGCGATCGCCAGGCCCGGCTCGCCGTAGCTCGACGTGTAGGCGTAGGTGTTGGGGCCGAACACGAGCTTGGGCGCGCTGGCTGCGCTGCTCGTCGGCGCGAGGAGCGCCGCCGAGGCAAGAGCCGTCAGGGCACAGGCGAGGAGCAGGGGGCGACGCATGAGGAGTGCTTCGCCGTTGACGGGACCGTTCCTGCTACCAGTGGCGGTAGGCCGTACCTGCGATCTCCCCCGTGGTCAGGTTGCTGACGGTCGAGGCCAGGACGGCCAGCCGGGGCTTGCCCGCGTAGCCGTAGGCGTTGACCTCGCGGGTGTCCCACAGCCGCTTCAGCTGGCCGCCGGACACGACGCCGACGCCGACCTTGTAGGCGCTGACGAGGGTGCCGTCGCGCAGACCGAGGTCGTCGCCCTGCCAGGGCAGCTCGACGTCGAGCGGGGCGTCGACCGCGTCGGCAGCGCGCAGGCCGTAGGACGCGGCGGCGAACGCGCCGACAGCGTGCAGCGCACCGTCCTCGCCGACCTGCACGAGCTTGCCGCCGACCCTCAGGAGCAGGCCGGGGAAGAACGGGGAGTCCGGGACGTCGACCACGCTCAGCCCGGCGAGGTCGGTGGCCGCGACGCTCGTGACGGTCTGACCAGGCAGGGGTACGGCCGGGAAGCGCGTGCTCCCGGAGACCCGCCACACCGCGCCTGCCGGGTCCTTCACGAGGGCGCCCGAGCGGATCGGCAGCCGCCCTGCGTAGGGGTAGAGCGCCATCTCGGCCCAGGACACGGAGATCGCGTTTCCGATGCTGAGGCTGTTGGCGGCGCGGACCGCGGGGGTGACGCCGTAGGCCTTGCCGTCCTGCACGAGGTAGGTGCCACTGGCCGGCGTGCGGAGCAGCGTGCCGTCCGGGTGCGGCCCGCTCCGCACCGGAGCCGCGATGTGGCGCGCGGCCCGCAACGACGGGTAGGCGTTGTAGACGACGCCGCCCCAACCGCTGCCCTTGCGCAGCTCGAAGTGCAGGTGCGGCCCGGTGGTCTCGGCGTTGCCGGAGTCACCGCGCCAGGCGACGAGCTGGCCGTCGAGCACCCGAACGCCCTCGGCGATGCCCGTCGGGAAGGCCCACTTCGCCGTCCCCTTGCCGTCGTCCGTGCCGGGGGTGTCGTTGTTCACGTGCAGGTACATGGCGGTCCAGCCGGCCGCCGCGCCGGTGTCGCAGGCGATGCCGAGGTAGTTGCCGTCGCCGACGTGCGTCTCCCGCTTCAGCGTCACGACGGTGCCCGTGCAGGCGGCCACGAGGGGGGACATCTTCGGGCCCATCAGGTCCTGGCCCATGTGCTTGCGGGAGCAGCCGGACCGGCAGGACAGGAAGGTGTCGGAGAACGACGTCGGGCCGATCAACGGGAAGGTGATCGGCACGACGACGCGGTCCGTGCTGTAGACCGTCCCGGTCGTGTCGGTGGCGGTGCCTGCGACGGCAGGGACGGCCACGGCTGCGAGCAGGGCAGTTGCGGCGAGAAGGACACGCATGTCCGGTTCCTCGACCGACGATCAAGGAACCGGGTTCACCCGGTGGGGTGAAAGGCGTCAGCCGCTGTAGCTCGAGCTCATCGAGGCGCTGGCGCCGAAGCTCTCGGTGAACTGGCTGAACAGGTCGTCGATGAGCGCCTTGACGTCGGCGTCGGAGACGTCGCTCGTCGGCGCCTTGACCTGGTCGGCACTGTCGTCGATGTCGAGGACGACGCTGCTGCCGGCGAGGTCGAGGGCCTTGTCCGCGTTCGGGTCCAGCTTGCGGATCGAGTCGATGTCGACCGTGACCTGCTTGAGGTGGCCGTCGGAGAGCGTGATGGGGCCGGGCGCGTGGCCGGCGGCGTGGTGGTCGTCGCCGGCGGCCTGGGTGCCGTCGTTCCGCGCGTCCCCGAACGGCAGGCCCTTGGCCGTCTTCAGCACGCCCAGGCCGGCCTTCACAGCCGGGCGGGCCTCGATGTCGACGTTGAGCTTGCGGTTGTCGGGGTCGTCGTTGGCGTCGGTGACCTTGATGAACGGCTTGATCGCCGCGAACAGGTCCTTGCCCGTCCTGGTCAGGTCGTCGCTGGACGCGGTCGCGTCGGAGGGCAGGTCCTTCAGCGAGTCCTGGAGCTTGCCCACGTAGGACGTCAGCGGCAGCTTCAGCCACTTGCCGGCCTTCACGTCCTTCAGGGCGGCCTGGTACTCGGCGGGCGCCCCGTCGATGAAGTCGTCGAAGCCGCTCGAGAAGTCGGCCTTGCTGGCCTTGCCGACGGTCTTGTCGATGTGGGCCACGTCGATGCGCGCGAACAGCGTCGAGTCGACGAGGCGGATCTCGCCGAGGGTGCCGCTGGAGCTCTTCACGGAGACGGCGAGGTGGACGTCGGCGAGGGCCTTCTTCAGGTCGCTCTCGCTGGCCTTGGCGTCGATGCCGCGGATGGTGCTGGCGCTCTTGCCGTCGAAGGTGAACGTGACGCTGCTGGTCAGCAGGTCCTTGGCGTCGGCCGTCGAGACGTCGCCGCTCTTGCTGGCCTCCTTGGCGAGGTTGCCCTTCGCGTCGTCGAGGCGGAGCGTGATCGACGTCGCGTCGCTGTCCAGCAGGTTCTTCTGGGCGGCCGCGAGCTCCTGCTTGATCGTGCGCTTCTTGGCGGCGCCGCAGCCGGCGGCGGCAGCGAGCGGGAGGGCCAGCACGAGGGTGCCGGCGGCGAAGCGGGTGGAGAGACGGCTGGTGAGACGGGCGGACAAGCGGAGCTCCTGGTTCGAGGGTTCTGGGGTGAAGCACGAGATTCTGCCCTGGTTCGGCAGTTCTTGCGGCAGACTGTTGGGCCGGTCACAGCAAGGATGGGTGCAGGTTGTCGGAGCTCTCTCGCGAGGTCGAGCGCGAGCAGGTCGTGGTCGACCGCGCCCTCGCGCGGCTCGAGGTGCTGCGCTCCGAGGCCGTCGTCCGCGAGCGCGAGACCCTCGCTCCCGGCGTCTCGACGCCCGGCGGCGTGTACGAGCGCGACGTGCAGGCCCTGGCGGCAGCGGCCCGACGGGTCGACCTCGACGCGGCGGGCGAGGGGCTGGTCTTCGGCCGGCTCGACGTGCTCGAGGGCCCGGCCCTGCACATCGGCCGGCTCGGCCTGCGCACCGAGGACCAGGAGCCGATCGTCGTCGACTGGCGCGCACCGGCGGCCGCGCCCTTCTACCGGGCCACGGCGGCCGACCCGCTCGGCGTCATCCGGCGACGGACCATCACCTGCCGCGGACCTCGGGTCGTGGGGGTCGAGGACGAGCTGCTCGACCCGGACGCCCAGCTCGACGGGACGGTCGTCGGCGACGGCGCGTTCCTCGCGGCGGTCTCCCGCGAGCGCACGTCCCAGATGCGCGACATCGTCGCGACGATCCAGCGGGAGCAGGACCTCGCGGTCCGGGCGCCGGACGACGGCGCCCTCGTGGTCACCGGCGGGCCGGGCACGGGCAAGACGGCCGTCGCCCTGCACCGCGTCGCCTACCTCATGTACGCGCGCCGCGACTGGTACTCCCGGCGCGGCGTCCTGGTCGTCGGTCCCTCCTCGGTCTTCATCGACTACATCGGCGCCGTGCTCCCGTCCCTCGGCGAGACGAGCGTCCGGCTGTCCGACCTCGGCAGCGTCCCCGTGCTGCCCCGGGACCTGACGCTCGACGGCGACGACGACGCCCGGGCGGTCGCGGTGAAGGGCAGCGACCGGATGGTCGGCCTGCTGAAGCGGTCGATCCGACACCTGTCCGGGGCCCAGCGGCTGCGGGACGTGGAGCTGACCCGATGGGGCTTCGGCCTGACGCTGTCCGTCGAGGAGATGCTCCGCAGGAAGAGCCAGGTCGGCCGGTCGCCGCGCAGCCACAACGCCGGCCGGGTCGCCTTCGTCAACGCGCTCGTCGACGTGCTGTGGCGGCAGTGGGAGCGACGGCCCGGCGGCGCCAAGGAGGAGCCCGGCGACCGCGAGGACTTCGGCCGGTGGCTGAAGGACGAGCCGGTCTTCGTCCGGGAGCTGGACCGCGCCTGGCCGGTGCTGCGGCCGCTCGACGTGGTGGCGGCCCTCCGCGACGGGGTGGTGCCGCTGGCCAAGGTCGCGAAGGGCCTGTACGACGACGGCGAGCAGGCCGTGCTCGCCGGCTCGTGGCCCACGACCTCGTTCAGCGCTGCGGACGCTGCCGTGCTCGACGAGCTGGCCTCGCTGCTGGGTCCGCCACCGGAACCCGAGCCGTCGGAGGACGACTGGGACGAGCTGGCCGAGCTCGAGGCCCTTGCCGCGACGCACGAGGTCACGACGTTCGCCGACCGCAACCGCTCGTCGACGAGGGCTCCCGCTCTCGAGGCGGACTACCGCACCTACGCCCACGTCGTCGTCGACGAGGCGCAGGACGTCACCCCGATGCAGTGGCGGATGCTCGGCCGCCGCGCCCGCGGCGCGACCTGGACGATCGTCGGCGACTGGGCGCAGTCCGCGTGGCCGGACGTGTCCGAGGTTCGCCGGGCGCTCGACGACGTGCTCGGCAAGGCACGCGTTCGCACGGCCGAGCTGTCGACGAACTACCGCACGAGCACCGAGATCGCGGCCCTGGCCGCTCGGGTGCTCTGGCGCATCGACCACACCGCTATCGCCCCGGCCGCGGTCCGCACGACAGGCGTGGATCCCCTGTGGGTCAAGGGATCTGCGTCGGACGTCCCGGCCGCCGTCGCCACCCTGCTCGAGCAGGTGTCGGGCACCGTCGGCGTCGTCGTACCCCGCTCGCTGCGCGGCTCGTGGACCTTCGACGACCCCCGGGTCGCCGTGGTCGACACCTGGCAGGTCAAGGGCCTGGAGTACGACGGCTGCGTCGTCGTCATGCCGGAGCTCGTCCTCTCGGAGGCGCTGTCGGAGGTCTCCGGCCTGCGCACGCTCTACGTCGCCCTGACCCGCGCCACCCAGCGGCTCGTCGTCGTCTCCGGTCACGACGAGGCCTGGCTCGACTGACCGTGCTCCTCGTCGTGAGCTCGCAGCAGGCCGGCCCGCGGGAGCTGCTGCACGGCCTGCTTGTCGAGCTGCTCGGATCGGC
>CBIHPE010000129.1:0-11372 GCA_966212015.1 uncultured Frankiales bacterium
GGCGTCACCAACGTGCCGCTGGCCGACCGCGCCACGATCGGCAACATGAGCCCGGAGTACGGCTCGACCTGCGCGATCTTCCCGATCGACGACGAGACCCTCGCCTACCTCCGGCTCACCGGCCGCAGCGAGCAGCAGGTGGCCCTCGTCGAGGCGTACGCGAAGGAGCAGGGCCTCTGGCACGACCCGTCCGCCGAGCCGCGCTTCTCCGAGACCCTCGAGCTCGACCTCGCGACGGTCGTCCCGTCCCTCGCCGGCCCGAAGCGCCCGCAGGACCGCGTCTCCCTCGACGCCGCCAAGGCCTCCTTCCGGGCGGCCCTGACCTCGTACGCCCCGCCCGTGGACGAGGCCGCGCTCGAGAGCTTCCCCGCGAGCGACGCCCCGGCCACGAGCGACTCCGCCGGCCAGGAGCCGGTGAGCTGCAACGTCGGCCCGGTCGGTGACCGCCCGTCCAACCCGGTCAAGACCACCCTCGCCAACGGCGCGCAGGTCACGCTCGACCACGGCGCCGTGGCGATCGCCGCGATCACCTCCTGCACCAACACCTCCAACCCCTACGTCATGGTCGCCGCGGGCCTGCTCGCCAAGGCCGCCGTGGAGAAGGGCCTGTCGAGCAAGCCGTGGGTCAAGACCACCCTGGCGCCGGGCTCCAAGGTCGTCACCGACTACTACGAGAAGGCCGGTCTCAACCCCTACCTCGACAAGCTGGGCTTCCAGACCGTCGGCTACGGCTGCACGACCTGCATCGGCAACTCCGGCCCCCTCCCGACCGAGGTCTCGGCCGCCGTCAACGAGGGCGACCTGGCGGTCGTGTCGGTCCTGTCCGGCAACCGCAACTTCGAGGGCCGCATCAACCCGGACATCAAGATGAACTACCTCGCCAGCCCGCCGCTGGTCGTGGCCTACGCGCTCGCCGGCACGATGGACATGGACATCACCACCGAGCCGCTCGGCACGGGCACGGACGGCCAGCCGGTCTACCTGAAGGACATCTGGCCGACGCCGGCCGACGTCGCCCGGGTCGTCGGCGAGGCCATCACCGAGAAGATGTACGCCGACTCCTACGTCGACGTCTTCGCCGGTGACGACCGCTGGAAGGCCGTCGCCGCCCCGAGCGGGTCGTCCTTCACCTGGGACCCGTCCTCGACCTACGTGCGGAAGCCCCCGTACTTCGACGGCATGGAGAAGGACCCGAAGCCGCTGACGGACATCACCGGCGCGAAGGTGCTGGCGATGCTGGGCGACTCGGTCACGACCGACCACATCTCGCCGGCCGGCTCGATCAAGAAGGACTCCCCCGCAGGCAGGTACCTGCAGGAGCACGGCGTCGACTCCAAGGACTTCAACAGCTACGGCTCCCGCCGCGGCAACCACGAGGTCATGATCCGCGGCACCTTCGCCAACATCCGCCTGCGCAACCAGCTCGCGCCGGGCACCGAGGGCGGGGTGACGGTCAAGGACGGCGAGGTGACGAGCATCTACGACGCGTCGCAGGCCTACCAGGCCGAGGGCACGCCGCTGATGATCCTGGCCGGCAAGGAGTACGGCTCCGGGTCCTCCCGCGACTGGGCCGCCAAGGGCACCGCGCTGCTCGGTGTCCGCGCCGTCATAGCCGAGTCCTACGAGCGCATCCACCGGTCGTACCTCATCGGCATGGGCGTCCTGCCGCTGCAGTCCTCCGGCGGCGACACCGCGGCGTCCCTCGGGCTCACCGGGTTCGAGACGTTCACCATCGAGGGCATCGCGGGCGGCGGCGACGTCCCGCGGACCCTGACCGTGAAGGCGGACGACAAGACCTTCGAGGTGACGGTGCGCATCGACACCCCCGGCGAGCAGAGCTACTACCGGCACGGCGGGATCATGCAGTACGTCCTGCGCTCGCTCCTCTAGGACGACCGCGCTCACGGGCGCCCGGACCTCGCGGTTCGGGCGCCCGTCGTCGTTCAGGCAGGCGCTCACAGGCAACCGCCAGGTTCCGAGGGAACCAGAGGGGGCAGTCGGGTGTTCTAGGTAGTACGAGAGCACCGCAGGAAGGCCCCCTCACATGACGATCGCTCCCCCCGAAACCGACGTCGCCGAGTCCCCCGACGACGACGTCATCGACCTCGACGAGCAGCCGCGCGGCGAGGCCAGCGTCTCCGCCGACCTGGTCCGCGCCTACCTCAAGGAGATCGGCAAGACCCCGCTGCTCACCGCCGAGCAGGAGGTGCTGCTCAGCCAGCGGATCGAGGCGGGCCTGTTCGCCCACCACAAGCTCCAGCAGAAGGGCCTGTCGGCTTCCCTTCGACGGGACCTCGAGTGGCTGGTCAAGGACGGCGAGAAGGCCAAGCAGCACCTGCTCGAGGCCAACCTGCGGCTCGTCGTCAGCATCGCGAAGCGCTACCTGGGTCGCGGCATGCTGTTCCTCGACCTCATCCAGGAGGGCAACCTCGGCCTGATCCGGGCGGTCGAGAAGTTCGACTACACCAAGGGCTTCAAGTTCTCGACCTACGCGACCTGGTGGATCCGGCAGGCCATCACCCGCGCCATGGCCGACCAGGCCCGCACCATCCGGGTGCCGGTGCACATGGTCGAGCAGATCAACAAGATCTCCCGCTTCCAGCGCGAGGTCCTCATGACGCAGGGCCGCGAGGCCACGCCGGAGGAGATCGCCGCCGAGCTCGACCTCACCGTCGACCGGGTGCTCGAGATCCAGGGCTACGCCCGCGAGCCGATCAGCCTGCAGGCGGTCGTCGGCGACGAGCAGGACAGCAGCCTCGGCGACTTCATCGAGGACGCCGACGCGCCCGTCGCGGTCGACATCGTGAGCTTCACGCTCATGCAGGAGCAGCTCCACGACGTGCTCACCACGCTCACCGAGCGGGAGGCCGCGGTCGTGAAGATGCGGTTCGGCCTGACCGACGGCCAGCAGCACACGCTGGACGAGATCGGCCGGGAGTTCGGCCTGACCCGCGAGCGGATCCGGCAGATCGAGTCCAAGACGCTCTCGAAGCTGCGGCACCCGTCGCGGTCGCAGAAGCTGCGCGACTACCTCGAGGACTAGTGCAGATCCTCCCGCCCTCCGAGTTCGAGGACCTCGTCGCCGAAGCCCTCGACGGGCTGCCGGAGGGGTTCGGGTTCAGCAACGTCGTGGTCGTCGTGGAGGACGAGCGGGAGGGCGATCCCGACCTGCTCGGGCTCTACGAGGGCGTCCCGCTCACCGAGCGCAGCCACTACTCCGGGGCGCTCCCCGACCGCATCAGCCTCTACCGGATCCCGCTGTGCCTGCTCGCCGAGGACACCGACGACCTGGTCCGCGAGGTCCAGGTGACCGTCCTGCACGAGTTCGGCCACCACGTGGGCCTGGAAGAGGAGCGTTTGCACCAGCTCGGGTGGGGTTGACCCAGGGCCGCGGGGGAACGGCTGTGAGTGAGTTCACCCGCCAGTAACTTTCGGAACAGACAGAAGCCTGAGATCGTTCTACCAAGCGGGTTCCGGCACGCGCGTGTCCAGGGCCCCGGTCAAGATCCGTCGAGCGGGCGCGCAGCCAGCGTACTCGTCCCGCCGCTCGGCCCCCGATCGTCCAATCCTGAGGAGAGCTCGTCATGCCCACCGCTGCCCGCCCCGCCGACAACGATGTCGTGGTCGAGGCGTTGGTCCAGCGTGCCGCCGCGGAGGGACAGCTGTCCCTCGCCCAGCTGCGCACCACGTTCGAGCAGGCCGGCATCGGCCCCGACCAGGCCCGCGCCGTGCTGCGCCGCCTGACCGAGGGCGGGCTGGTCATCGGCACCGACGGTCCGTCGACCGAGCCGAAGAAGACCCGCCGCGCGGCCGCCACCCGGCCCGCCGCGCGCCCGACCACCGCGAGCCGCCCCGCCGGCCGCACCACCAGCTCCTCGGACACCCACGCCGAGGCGACGGAGATGACTGAGACCCCTGTGAGCCCTGTGAGCACCACCCCCACCCGCACCCGCAAGACCACCGCCAAGAAGGCCGCCGAGGTCGCCGAGACGGCCGCCCCGGTCACCGGTCCCGTCACCGAGGCCGTCACCGAGGCCGTCACCGAGGCCGCGGCCGCGATCGTCGAGGCCGCCGAGGCGGCCGAGCCCGACGAGGACGCCCCCCTGGCCCTCGACGAGGCGCCCCCCGGCATCGACCTGGTCAAGGCCTACCTCCGCGAGATCGGCCGCGTCGCGCTCCTCACCGCCGTCGAGGAGGTCGACCTGGCCAAGCGCATCGAGGCCGGCCTGTTCGCCGCCGAGAAGCTCCGCCAGAACGCCGAGGAGGGCCTCAAGCTCACCCCGACGATGAAGAAGGACCTCACCTGGGTCGTGCGCGACGGCGACAAGGCCAAGCGGCACCTGCTCGAGGCCAACCTGCGCCTGGTCGTCTCGCTCGCCAAGCGCTACCAGGGCCGCGGCCTCGACCTGCTCGACCTGGTCCAGGAGGGCAACCTCGGCCTGGTCCGCGCCGTCGAGAAGTTCGACTACGCCAAGGGCTACAAGTTCTCCACCTACGCGACCTGGTGGATCCGCCAGGCGCTGCAGCGCGCGCTCGCCGACCAGGGCCGCACCATCCGCGTCCCCGTGCACATGGCCGAGCTCATCACCAAGGTCACCCGCGTCCGCCGCGAGCTGACCCAGTCCCTCGGTCGCGACCCGTCGCCGGAGGAGATCGGCCTGCCGCTCGAGATGACGGCTGCCAAGGTCGAGGAGATCATCGCCTTCGGCCGCGACACGCTCTCGCTGCAGAGCCCGGTCGGCGACGACGACGCCACCCTCGGTGACTTCATCACCGACACCGAGGCCGTCGACCCGGTCGCCTCGATCGAGACCCAGATGCTGCAGACCCAGCTCTCCCAGGTGCTCGACAGCCTGCCGGAGCGCAGCGCGATCGTCGTCCGGATGCGCTTCGGCCTCGACGACGGCCGGCCGCGCACCCTCGACGAGGTCGGCCGCCACCTGGGCCTGACCCGCGAGCGGATCCGCCAGATCGAGCGCGACACGCTCGCCGAGCTCCGCATGGAGGGCCGCGCCGACGGCCTCAAGGAGTACGTGGCGTAGTCGCCACCCCGGTCTGAAGGGCCGTCAGCACATCCCCCCGGGTGCTGGCGGCCCTTCTGCGTTCCGGCGGCGGCGACGTGGGGGTTCGTCGGTGCTCCAGCGCCTCAGAAGCCCCACCTTCGCCCAGCCGCCTAGCGTGGGCGCGTGCACGAGACGCGGGAGATCCGCTCCTACCTGGTACGCCGTGGGCGCACCGGTCCGACGTCGCACGCGGCCATGGAGCGGCTCTGGCCCGTCTACGGGATCGCCGAGCTGGGGTCGTACGTGCCCGAGGTCGTCGAGATCGGCTTCGGGATGGGCGAGGCGACGGCCGCGATGGCGGCGGCGGACCCGCGGCAGCTGCTGGCGATCGACGTGCACCCGGCGGGCATCGCGGCGCTGCTGCGCCGGCTCGAGGCCGCGGAGCTGACGAACGTGCGCGTCCACGAGGGCGACGCGGTCCCCGTCCTGCAGGGGCTCCCGGACGGGTGCCTGGCCGAGGTGCGGCTGTTCTTCCCCGACCCGTGGCCCAAGCCCAAGCACGCGAAGCGGCGGCTGGTCCGGCCGACGTTCGTGACGCTGCTCGACCGGGTCCTCGCCGCGGACGGGTTCGTGCACCTCGCCACGGACCGCGACGAGTACCTCCAGCACGCGCTCGAGGCCTTCGCGGGCTGGTCGATCACCGAGGACCGGCGCGCCCGCCCGGAGACCGGCTACGAGCGCCGGGCCCACCGCGACGGCCGCACGGCGACCGACCTCGTGATCAGCCGTGCGTCGGGCTCGCCTTCGGCGGGATGAGGCAGCTGACCAGGGTGCAGGCAGCGGCGAAGACGGCGGTGACGTGCCAGGCGTCGTGGAAGGCGCCGAGCGCCTGGGCCGGCGACGGCGTACCGAGAACCGCCACGAGCACGGCGACACCGATCACCGCGCCGAGCTGTCGCGACATCGAGCTGACGGCCGACCCGACGCCGTAGAGGTGCGGCGGGAGCGACTGCGACGAGGCCGCGCCCAGGGTGCTGAAGGCAGCGCCGATGCTCAGCCCGGCGAGGACGGACGCGGGCAGGAAGTGCGTCAGGTAGTCGGGGTGCACGGTCGTCTGCCAGGCGTAGTAGACCGACCCGAGGGCGAACAGGGCCGCGCCCGGGACGATCACCGTGCGGTAGCCGTAGCGGTCGGCGAGGCGACCCGCCACCGGGGCCACCGCCGCGGCGATGAGCGGGCTGGGCAGGATCGCCACCGCCGTCCGCAGGATCGAGTAGTGCCAGACGCCGTTGAGGAAGAGCACGTTGCACAGGATCTGCCCGTAGAAGGCGGTGCCGTAGAGCAGCGTGCCAACGGTGGCGGTGGAGAAGCTGCGGACCGCGAAGAGCCGGACCGGGAGGGCCGGGTGCGTCGCGTGCCGGCCCCGGCTGATGAGCGCCGGGGTCAGCGCGAGGGCACCGGCGAAGCAGCCGACGGTCCGGACCGAGTCCCAGCCCCAGGAGCCGCCCTGCACGAGCCCCAGCGACAGCAGCCCGAAGGTCGCGGTCACGAGCGCGACGCCGAGGACGTCGGGCTTCGCACCGACCTGGCCCCTGGACTCGGTGAGGATGCGCCGGCCGTAGTACCAGGCCACGGCGCAGAACGGCAGGTTGACGTAGAAGACCCAGCGCCAGCCCGGCCCCTCGACGAGCAGGGCGCCGATCGACGGGCCTGTGGCCGCCGCGACGGCGCCGACGGCACCCCAGAGGCCCACGGCGGTCGCGCGCTTGGAGAGCGGGAACTCGGGCAGCAGCAGGGCCAGCGAGGCGGGTACGAGGAGCGCACCGCCCACGGCCTGCAGGGCCCGCGCGGCCACGAGCAGCGGCACGTTCGGCGCGATCCCGCACAGCGCGCTGGCGCCGGCGAACACGACCAGGCCCCACAGGAAGACCCGCTTGCGCCCCCGGTCGTCCGCGAGACCGCCCGCGGTCACGAGCAGCGCGCCGAAGACGACCGCGTAGGCGTTCAGCACCCACGACAGGCCGCTGCGGGTCACCGTGGGGAAGCTCGCGCTGATCGCGGGGAACGCGATGTTGACGATGGTCGCGTCGAGGAACACGACGTAGACGGCCGCCGCGGAGACCGCGAGCACCTTCCACGCGTGCGGCGCGATCCGCTCCTCGACGGGAGCCTCGACAGGGGTGGCGAGTGCAGTCATGACTCGTGTATAACAGTGTTATGACGCTGTTGTCCAGCGATCTCGGCAAAGATGGCCCGGTGACCGCTCCCGAGCCCGACGAGACCGACGCCCGCCGCCGGCAGGTCGTCGAGGCCGCTGCCCGGGTGCTCGCCGAGGACGGCCCGCACGGCCTGTCGCTGCGCCGGATCGCCGCCGAGGCCGGGGCGTCGACCCAGATCGTCTACACGCTGTTCGGCGGCAAGCCGGGACTCGCGGACGCCCTCTACGGCGAGGGCTTCCGGCGGCTGTCCGTCACGATGTCCTCGGCCCTCGACGGCCCGACCCCCGCCGGCGACCCGGAGCGGGTGATGGCGCTGGGTCGTGCGTACCTCGCCTTCGCGCAGGCCGAGCCGGCCTTCTTCGCCGTGATGTTCGGGCGGGCGATCGCGGGCTTCACGCCGACCCGCGACACCCGCGCCTACGGCCGCAGCTGCACGTTCGGCATCGTCGTGCAGGAGGTCCAGCACTGCCTCGACGCCGGCACCCTGACCGGCGGGACGGCGGAGGACCTGGCCCGGATCTGCTGGGCGACCGGCCACGGCGTCGCCGCGCTCGAGTCGGCCGGCATGCTCCACGCCGAGCACCGCGACGCCTTCGTCGAGCACGCCCTCGCGACCCCGCTCGTCGCTCACCGACCCTGACTCGACGGCCGCTCAGGAACCACGCTCACCGGCGCACGCATCGCTGTGCCGGTGGTCAAGGCCACGGCCTGACCTGCCGATGCCCGCAGTGCATTGTCGACCAAGCCGCTAGGATGACCCCATGACCGCGCCTGCCGCCCCGTGCCGCGCGTGTCGTTGCTGTCGCTGACCCGCTGAACCTCCAGCCGTCCCGACAGCCCGCGCCTGATGGCGTACGACCCTTGGACCTTCCGTGCCGCTCCTGCTCGACCGCCCTGACCTGTCCGGCCGCACCGTCGTCGTCGTGCACGCGCACCCCGACGACGAGGCGATCTTCACCGGAGCCACGCTCCGACGGCTCGCCGACTGCGGCGCCCGCGTCGTGCTCGTCACTGCCACCTCCGGCGAGCTCGGCGAGCCGCGCATCCCGCTGAGGGGCCGCACCCTGGGCCAGGTCCGGGACGCCGAGCTCGAGCGCTCGGCCGAGCTGCTGGGCGTGCAGCGCCTGGTCCGGCTCGGGAAGCGCGACAGCGGCATCCCGGTCGGCAACGACCCGCGCTCCCTCGTCCGCTCCGACCTGCCAGCCCTCGCCCGGAAGCTCGCCGGGCTCGTCGAGCAGGAGCGCGCGGAGGCGGTCGTGGGCTACGACGCCGACGGCGTCTACGGGCACCCCGACCACATCGCGGTGCACCTGCTCGCCCGGCACGCCGCAGGCCTCGCCGGGGTAACCAGCTACGACGCCACCCTCGACCGCGAGCACCTGCGGACCGCCGGCGCGCACGTGGTCGAGCAGGCCGGCGGGCGGGCGGAGTACGGCCGGGTCACCGCCGACATCAGCCTGGCGGTGGTCGCGACCGCCGACGAGCTGCACGCGAAGCGCGAGGCGCTGCTGGCGCACGCCAGCCAGATCACGCCGGCGATGCTCGACACCCGGTTCGCGGAGACCTACGCGGCCGAGTGGTACCTGCGTCGAGGGCCAGCAGCCCTCCTCGACGCGCTGGACCTGCCCGCCCTGGTGTAGGAAACGGACATGACCTCACGCCAGAACACGACCTTCCCGAGCAACGGCGGCACGGCCCACGGCTACCTCGCCCTCCCCGAGTCCGGCAGCGGTCCGGGTGTCATCGTCATCCAGGAGTGGTGGGGCCTCACCGACCACATCGCGTCCATCGCCGACCGGCTGGCCGCGGAGGGCTTCGTCGCCCTCGCGCCGGACCTGTTCGGCGGCAAGACCACGCACGACGCCGCGGAGGCGACCGACCTGCTCATGTCGCTCCCGGTCGAGGAGGCCAGCAAGGACCTCGGCGGCGCCGTCGACTTCCTGCTCGGCCACGACGCCGTCACGTCGTCCACCGTCGGCGCCATCGGCTTCTGCATGGGCGGCGGCTTCGTGCTGCTGCTCGCCGCCCAGCAGGGCGACCGCGTGTCGGCCGCCGTGCCGTTCTACGGCGTCGGACCGGGCGTGCCCTCGTCCTACGCAGGCGTGACCGCGAAGGTGCAGGGCCACTACGCCAAGCAGGACCAGATGTACCCCGAGGACGCGGCGCGGGCGCAGGAGCAGCAGATCCGCGACGAGTCCGGTGCCGAGGTCGAGTACTTCTACTACGACGCCGGGCACGCCTTCCACAACGACGAGAACCTGATCGGGACCTACTCCCCCGACGACGCCAAGACGGCCTGGGACCGCGCTGTCGCGTTCCTCAAGGCCAACGTCACCTAGGACCTCTGCGTGCGTCCGCTCTGGTGAGCCTCAGCGCTGTCCAACTGAACGGACGCAGGCGGCGTCAGTCGTCGGCGCGGACCCAGGCGGTCGTGGGCTTCTTGGCCGGCGCGGCAGGGGCCGGCTCGGCGGCTGCCGGGGCCTCGGCCGGGGCACCGGCCTGCGCCAGCCACTGCCGCTGGGTCTCGAGCTGGGCCTCGATGTCGCCGGTCGGCTTGCCGGCGGCCTGGGCCGCCGAGAGCTTCTTCTCGAGGTCGGCGACCTTCTCGCGCAGCCGGATGACGAAGGTGGACTCGGTGGTCTTGACGTGCGAGGTGTCGGCGGCGCCCCGGAACTTCTCCTCGACCTTGCCGAAGCGGTCCTCCAGGGACTTCATGACGTCGCGCGGGACCTTGCCGGCCGCGTCCCACTTCTCCTGGAGCTGACGCAGCCGGGCCTTGCCACTGGGGACCTCGAGCGCCTCGGCCTCGGCCAGGATCTCCTCCTTGACCTTCTGGTTGCCGCGGAACTCCTCGTCCTGCTCGGCGAAGGAGGCGGAGCGGGCCTGGAAGAAGACGTCCTGGGCGGCCTTGAAGGCGGCCCAGAGGGTGTCCTCGACCTCGCGCGGGGCGCGGCCGGCGGCCTTCCAGTCGGCCATGAGGGCCTTGAACTTGTCGGCCGTGGCCTTCCACTCGGTCGAGGTCGACAGCGCCTCGGCCTGCTTGATGAGCTTCTCCTTGCGCTCCTGGGAGACCGTGCGCTGGGTCTCGAGGGCACCGAAGTGGGTGGTGCGGCGCTCCGCGAACCGGGCCCGGGCCGCGGCGACGCGCTCCCACAGGCCGTCGGCCGTCTTCTTGTCGACGCCGGTGATCCGCTTCCAGTCCTGGCCGAGGGTGCGCAGCCGCTCGCCGGCCTCCTTCCAGGAGGAGCTGGCGGCGAGCCTCTCCGCCTCCTCCGCGAGGGCGGTGAGGGCGGCGACCGCCTCCTCCTTCTGGGCGGCACGAGCGGCCTTGTGCTCCTCGACGGCGCTCGCGGTCTTCTCGAGCAGCGCGTCGACGCGGCGACCCAGGGCGTCGAGGTCACCCACGGCGGCAGCCGTCGGCAGGCCCTCCTTGAGGCGCTCGGCGCTGGTCGCGACCTGGCGCGGGTCGCCGTTGCCGCTGCGCAGCCGCGCCTCGAGGATCGTCACCTCGGTGGCCAGCTGCTCGAAGCGCCGGGCGAAGTGCGCCAGTCCCTGCTCCGGCGGCCCGGCGTGCCAGGAGCCGACCTCGCGCTCCCCGTCGGCGGTCTTCACGAAGACCGTGCCGTCGTCGGTGACCCGACCCCACTCGCTCATTGCTGTGCTCCCCGTCGAGATGTGTTCCGGGACAGTCTCGCGCACTCGGCGACCGGCGTGCGGCGAGGACCCTCACGAGATGGTCACGAAGGGCCATGTCGTGCTCACAGCACGCTCCCGAGGATGGGGACATGTCCCTCCCGGCCGAGCAGCCCGTGCCCGGCCAGCTCCACCGGATGCCGTCTACGGACGTGCGGGTCCGCGCCGCCGCCGCCGTGCTGGCGGGCGAGTCGGTGGGGCTCGTGGCCGAGCGGTTCGAGATGGACGCCGCGCAGCTGCTGCGCTGGACCGAGGCGCTCGCCCAGGGCGGGGCGCAGGCCGTCGGCGGGATCGGCCTCGACCGCCCCGCGCAGGGGCCGTGGGCGAGCAGCGTGCCCGTCGAGGACTACCTGGCAGTCGTCATGCACGAGCTGCGCACTCCCCTGACTGCGGCCCGCGCTGCCCTCTCCGTGCTCGCCCGCGAGGCGCTCGACCCCGCGCTCCGGGAGCAGGTCGC
>CBIHPE010000130.1:0-11335 GCA_966212015.1 uncultured Frankiales bacterium
ACCTTCCAGGACATGGGGCTCGTGCGGGCCGAGACCGTGCGCGAGAACGTGCTGCTCGCCCAGGGCTGGATGGCGCAGTACCCCGCGGCCGCGGGCATGCTCGCCCTCGGCGCGACCGTCCAGACCGAGCGGGAGCTCCGTCGCCGGGCCGACCAGGCGCTCGAGCTGTTCGGCCTCGAGCACCTGGCGGACGAGCGCCTCGGCGACCTGCCCTACGGCACGATGCGCGTGGTCGAGATCGCCGCGGCCGTCTCGTCGGGGCCCGACCTGCTGCTGCTCGACGAGGCGTCGGCCGGGCTGACGCCCGAGGAAGCGCACGCCCTCGGCGACCGGTTCCGGGCCCTGCGCGACGAGCTCGGGCTGACCCTCGTCGTCATCGAGCACCACGTCCCGCTCATCGCGGCGACGTGCGACTACTGCTACTGCCTCGAGTCGGGCGCGCTCATCGCTGAGGGGACGCCGGTGGAGGTCACGGCCCAGCCGCGGGTCGTCGAGAGCTTCCTCGGCCGCGGCACCCTGGAGCCGGTCGGATGACGCTGCTCGAGGTCCACGACCTGTGCTCCGGCTACGGCGCCCTGCAGGTGCTGTTCGGCGTCTCGCTCGAGGTCGGCGAGGGCGAGGTCGTCGCGCTGATGGGATCCAACGGCGCCGGGAAGACGACGACCCTGCGCACGATCACGGGGCTGCTCAAGACCATGTCCGGGGTGACCGTGCTCGACGGCCGGCCCGTCACGGGCGTGACACCGGAGAAGCTCGTCGCGGCGGGCGTCGTCATGGTGCCCGAGGGACGCGGCATGCTGCGCGACCTCACGGTCGCGGAGAACCTCGCGGTAGGCGGCTACTCGGTCAGCGACAAGAAGCAGGTCGCGGAGTCCCTCGCTCGCGCCTACGACACCTTCCCGATCCTGTTCGAGCGGCGCGAGCAGAAGGCCGGGACGCTCTCGGGCGGCCAGCAGCAGATGCTGGCCCTCGGTCGGGCCCTGATGGCGTCGCCCCGGCTGATGCTCGTCGACGAGGCCTCGCTCGGGCTGTCGCCCGTCATGACCGAGCGGGCCTTCAGCCTGATCGCCGAGGTCAACCGCAGCCTCGGCGTCGCGGTGCTCATCGTCGAGCAGAACGTGCTCGCCCTCGACCTCGCGCATCGCGCCTACGTCCTCGAGAAGGGCCAGGTCGTTGCCGCCGCCTCGGGCGAGGACGTGCGCACCATGCAGAGCACCCTCCGCGCCGCCTACCTCGGAACCCCGGCGTGAACCTCAACGCTCAGGTCGCGTCCGGGTTCGCCTTCGTCGCCATGGGGCTGATCGCCCTCCCGCTCCTGCTCGGCTTCCTCGCCGGGCTCCGTCCGTCCGGAGGACAGATGAACCCCACCCGCCCCCGTCTCTGGGTCGGCCTCGGCGTGCTCGGCCTCGCCGCGGTGGTCGCCGGCATCGGCTGGTACCGCATCTCCGGCGAGCCGCTGCTCAACCGGCAGATCCCCTTCCTCGCGAGCGCCGGGCTGATCGTCGTGCTGCTCTCCGTCCTGGGTGGCAGCCTCATCGTCAGCGAGCAGCTGCGTGGTGACCAGGGTCGGATCGAGGAGCTCGAGAACGCCGTGCGGGACCTGACCGAGGCGCTCGCCTCGTCCGTCGAGCTGCCGCCTCGCGGTCAGGCCGTCGAGGTCAGCCCGCAGCGATCGCGCGCCGGCGGCGCACGCAGAACCTGATCCCGAGCAGCCCCAGCGCGACTCCGGCGGCACACATCTCGACCCACCAGTCACGGATGTCGTCGCGGGTCAGCCTCAACACGACCAGGACGACGAGCGCGACCAGCCAGAGCGCTGTCCCGGCCGCGACGATCTTGACGTCGTCGGTCTCCAAGGGGGGCGGGTCGGGTCTGCGCTCGGACACGCCCCAGACGTTAACGCCCCGGACCCAGACGTCTGGCACCTTGCGGGGCATGACGACTGCCGAGACCGCCCCCGTCCCCTCCGCACTCGACCGCTTCTTCGCCATCTCCGCCCGCGGGTCCTCCGTCGAGCGCGAGATCCGAGGCGGTTTCGCGACGTTCTTCACGATGGCCTACATCGTGGTGCTGAACCCGATCATCCTCGGGTCGGGCGTCGACAAGTACGGCCATCACCTGTCGCTCGCTCAGCTGACCACGTCCACGGCGCTCGTCGCCGCCGTCATGACGGCGATCATGGGAGTGGTCGGCAACATCCCGCTCGCCATCGCGACGGGCCTCGGGCTCAACAGCCTGGTGGCCTTCACGATCGCGCCCACGATGTCCTGGCCCGACGCGATGGGCCTGGTGGTCATCGAGGGCCTGGGCATCGTGCTGCTCGCCGCGACCGGGCTGCGGGAGACGATCCTCAACGCGATCCCGATGCCGCTGAAGCAGGCCATCAGCGTGGGCATCGGTCTGTTCATCGCCTTCATCGGGCTGGTCGACTCCGGTTTCGTCACCACCCCGAAGGGCGCGGCCGTCCCGGTGCAGCTCGGGGCCACGGGCCGGCTCAACGGGTGGCCCGTGGTGGTCTTCGCGTTCGGGCTGCTGCTCATCCTGGTCCTGCTCATCCGCAAGGTGCGCGGGGCGATCCTGCTCGGGATCGTCGGGGCCACGGTGCTCGCGGTGATCATCAACGAGGCTGCGTCCGTGAAGAGCTGGGGACTCACGACTCCGAAGATCCCCGACAGCGTGGTGGGCAAGCCGGACTTCGGGCTGCTTGGGCACTTCTCGCTCGGCGGCGGCTTCGTCCACGCCGGTGTGGTGACCGCCGTGATCTTCGTGTTCACCCTGATCCTGTCGGACTTCTTCGACGCGATGGGCACGATCATCGGCATCAGCAACGAGGCCGGTCTGCTGACCGACGAAGGCAAGCTCCCGGGCATCGGCAAGGTGCTGATGGTCGACGGCGTCGCGGCTGTCGCGGGTGGTGCGGCGTCGACCTCGAGCAACACCTGCTTCATCGAGTCCGCGTCCGGCGTCGGAGAGGGCGCCCGGACAGGGCTCGCCAACATCGTCACGGCGCTGCTGTTCGTCGTCGCGCTGTTCCTGACCCCGCTCACGACGATCGTGCCGTCGCAGGCCGCGACGCCGGCCCTCGTCGTCGTCGGCTTCCTGCTGCTGACGCAGGTGAAGGACATCCCCTGGGACGACTGGGTCATCGCGATCCCGGCGTTCCTCACGATCGTGCTGATGCCCTTCACCTACTCGATCACCAACGGCATCGGTGCCGGCTTCATCAGCTACGTCGTGCTGAAGGCGGCCTCCGGACGGGCGAAGGACCCCGGCGTCCTCCTCTGGGTGATCGCGGTGATGTTCGCGATCTACTTCGCGATCGACCCCATCCAGCGGGCTCTGACGTAGATCATTTGTCCTTACCCTAGGTAATGACCTAGGGTAAGGACATGCCCACCGACACCGCTCTCGCCTCGGAGCTCCGCACGACGGTGATGCGGTTGGCCCGACGGCTGCGCAACCAGCGGGCCGACAACACGCTCTCGCTGAGCCAGATCGCTGCGCTCGGGACGCTGTTCCGGCACGGCCCGCTGACGCCGTCCGAGCTGGCGGCGCACGAGCGCGTGCAGCCGCCCTCCATGACGCGCCTCGTCGCGAAGCTCGAGGAGGCGGGTCTTGTGACCCGCACCGACCACCCCACCGACGGACGTCAGGTCCTGGTGGCCGCCAGCCCCGCCGGGATCGCCATGATCAAGGAGGACCGGCGGCGCCGGGACGCCTGGCTCGCTCAGCGGATGCGCGACCTGACGCCCGAGGAACGCGACGTGCTGCACCGCGCGGCTGAGGTCCTGGGGCGGATCGCCGACGCATGAGCCCCACCTTCCGCTCGCTCAAGGTCCGCAACTACCGGCTGTTCGCCTCCGGTCAGGTGGTCAGCCTCACGGGCACCTGGGCGCAGCGGGTGGCACAGGACTGGCTCGTCCTCCAGGTCTCGCACAACAGCGGCACGGCACTCGGCATCACGACGGCCCTGCAGTTCCTGCCGATGCTCCTGTTCGGCCTGTACGGGGGAGTGCTCGCCGACCGCTACGACAAGCGCAAGCTGCTCGTCGGCACGCAGCTGTCGATGGGACTTCTCGCCCTCACGCTCGGGCTGCTGACGGTCACCGGCCACGTCGAGCTCTGGCACGTCTACGGCCTCGCCTTCGGGCTCGGCCTCGCGAGCTGCGTCGACATCCCCACCAGGCAGGCGTTCGTGAGCGAGCTCGTCGGGCCCGAGGAGCTGCCGAACGCCGTCGGCCTCAACAGCGCGACCTTCAACTCCGCCCGCATCCTCGGACCCGCGGTGGCCGGCGTCGCGATCAGCCGGGTCGGGACCGGCTGGGTGTTCCTCGGAAACTCGCTCAGCTACGTCGCCGTCCTCACGGGACTGGTCATGATGCGCCGCAGCGAGCTGTTCCGCAGCGATCGAGCGCCCCGGGAGCCGGGCCAGCTGATGGAGGGCCTGAGGTACGTGCGTACCCGCCCCCGCATGTACGTCCCGATCCTGCTGATCTTCATGATCGGCACCTTCGGTATGAACTTCCAGATCACGCTCTCCCTCATCGCCAAGCAGACCTTCGGCGCCGGAGCCGACTCGTTCGGGCTGCTGTCGTCAGCGCTGGCGGTCGGTGCCCTCATCGGTGCGCTCGCCACCGCCCGCCGCACCGGGCTCCCACGGATCCGGACCATGCTCGTGTCCGCGATCGCCTTCGGTGTGCTGGAGGTGGCCGACGGGTTCGCCCCGTCCTTCTGGGTGCTGGCGGTCCTGCTCGTCCCGACCGGCGCCGCCGTCCTGACACTGACCACCACGGCCAACGCGATCGTCCAGCTCGGGGCGGAGCCGCAGGTGCGGGGCCGGGTCATGGCGCTGTACCTGACGGTGTTCATCGGAGGCACACCCATCGGCGCGCCGCTCCTGGGCATCCTGGCCGAGCACGCCGGGCCGCGCAGCAGCCTGCTCATCGGCGGCGTCGTCTGCACGTTGAGCGCGCTGGCGGCCGTCGCGTTCTTCGCGCGCAGGGAGGGACTCGTGCTCCGACCGGACCTGCTCCACGCGACCTCTGAGCCCGTCGCTCGTTGACACAGGCATGCGCCTCCCGCTGCTGCTGTCGGCTGCCCTCCTCGCGGGTGCCGCCCCGCTGACCTCCGCTGCCGCCGTACCCAGCCCGTGCGACGGCTGGAAGGCGGCGGACCTCGCCACGGGCCTCGGCGTGCTCGAGAACCTGCTGCCCGACCGCACCGGCATCTACTACAGCGAGAGCAGCGCGGTCATGCGGTTCACCCGCGGTGCCGCGCCTGCCAAGGTCGTCGACGCCTCGAGCCCCGGAGGCCTGCGCGTCAAGGACGGCGCTCTCTGGTTCGTCACCGGCGACGGGTCACGCTCGGGGGCGCTCGGGACCGCTGACGGCACCATCGAGCGGCTCGACCTGCGGACGCACAAGCAGACCACCTGGGCCACCGGACTCACGATGCCCAACGGCTTCACGTTCCTGCCCGACGGCAGCGCGGTCACCAGCCGTGACGTCTCGGGCCTGCACCCCACCGGCATCACCCGCGTCGTCCGCGGGAAGGTGCAGGAGTCGTGGTCCGAGCAGAACGACAGCAACGGCCTCGCCGTGGACCCGACCGGGCGGTGGCTCTACAGCGACGAGACGTTCACCTACGGCTCGAAGGTCTACCGGACGGAGATCGCCCACCCCTCGCACCGGACGGTCGTTGCACAGCTCGGTGGACCGGGCGTCCCGAAGGGGCTCGACGACCTGACGCTGGCGACCTCCGGCGCCCTCTACGTCGCGGCCAACTCCGGTGGCGAGGTCATCCGGCTCGACCCGCGGACCGGGGCCTCCTGCGTGGTCGCGTCAGGGCTCACGACGATCAGCTCGGTGCGGCAGGGAGCAGGTGGTGCTTTCCCGGCGAACCGCCTTTACGCGACCACCTTCACCGGCCGGCTCGTCGAGATCGCGCCGCCGGGCGGCGTCCGGCCGTAGTCGCGGGAAACCTCATGGACCAAGCCCGATGCGGCTGCCTCATGGACCCTGAGCGTGGGGGGAACCACCAGGCATGGGGTTTCCAGCGGAGGGCCTAGAACAGGTAGCGCGGGGCGGTCATGCGCAGGGCCGTGTAGTTGCGGTCACCCATCACGTTGTACTGCTCGATGAGCGCGGAGCCGTCGGAGTAGACGGCGGCGACGTAGCCGACGTGGCCGTACTCGCCGGCGTGGAAGGTGCCCTGGCCGCCGTTCATCCAGACCTTGCCGGCCTCGCCGACGTTCCACTGGGCGATGGCGCCGACGTGCGGGGTGGTGGAGACGCGGACGCCGTTGGCGCGGGCGGCCTCGTCCCAGTGGAAGGCGCTGCCCCAGCCCTGCGAGTTGTTGATCGCGTGGCCGTTCTTGGCGAGGCGCCACGCGGCGAAGCTCACGCACTGGCGCTCGGTGAAGCCCCACTTGTCGTTCTCGTTCGTGGTGGCGCCGGCGTAGGGGTAGTCGTTGCTGGTGTGGACCGTCGGCTGCGCGGCGGGCTTCGGCGCGGCGGGCTTGGCGGCGGGCTTGGCGGCCGTCGTGGCCGTCGCGGCCGGCTTGCTGGCGGTGCGGGCGACGTGGTGGACGGCGGGCTTGGCGGCGGCCTTCGTGACGGCCGGCTTGGCCGCGGCCTTGGCAGCGGGAGCCGTGTGCTTCGGGGCGACGACGGCGTGGGCCACGACCTTGGGCGCCTGGGCGACCGGCGCGTGCACGGAGGCCTTCGGGGAGGCGGAGACAGCGGCGCTCCCACCGAGGACGCCGAGGGCGGCCGTGGCGGGCACAGCGGCGATGATCGCGAGGGCGAGGATCGAGCGGCTGGGACGCATTCGAAGGCTCCTTCTGGGCTAGTCCTGCACTAGTTCGTCAGGACCAGTCATTTGCTTGAGCCAACGATCAGGGGCGCGTCAGGTCACGGCCGGTAGCACGCGACTTCCCTTGGTAATCAAGAGATCTGGTCATGTCCGGACACGTCGGACATGACCTACCGGCCAGTACGCTCAGATGACTAGATCAGCGGCGTCGGCGGACTAGTCCGCCCAGGCTCCCTGGCCGGATCGCAGAGGCCAGGCACGCGACCACGAGCAGGCCCAGGAGGAGTCCGACAAACCCCAGGAAGACCTGCACGGACAGGGACAAGCCCGGCAGGTGCATCGCCATCGGGACGAGGAAGAGCAGAAGGAACGCCGCGAGGGTCAGGTTGAGGACCCGCGGGACCCAGGACTGGCGCATCGGCTAGGAGAGCTGCTCCACGACGTGGTCGATGCAGGCCGTCAGGGCCTCCACGTCCGCCGGGTCGACCGCCGGGAACATCGCGACCCGCAGCTGGTTGCGACCGAGCTTGCGGTAGGGCTCCACGTCAACGACGCCGTGGGCGCGCAGCACCTTGGCGACCTCGGCGGCGTCCACGCCCTCGAAGTCGATGGTGCCGACCACCTGGGAGCGCAGGCTCTCGTCGCTGACGAAGGGCGAGGTGTACGACGTCTTGTCGGCCCACGTGTAGAGCCGCTGCGAGGAGTCGGCCGTGCGCTGCACGCACCAGGACAGGCCGCCCTGCCGGTTCATCCAGTCGAGCTGGTCGGCGAGCATCAGCAGGGTCGCGACGGCGGGGGTGTTGTAGGTCTGGTCGAGGCGGCTGTTGTCGATGGCCGTCTGCAGGTCGAGGAACGGCGGGATCCACCGGTCCTTCAGCTGATCGACCCGCTCGATCGCAGCCGGGGACATCACCGCGAGCCACAGGCCCCCGTCGGAGGCGAAGCTCTTCTGCGGCGCGAAGTAGTAGACGTCGGTCTCGCTGATGTCGACCGGCAGTCCGCCGGCACCGGACGTGGCGTCCACGACGTGCAGCGCACCCGCGTCCGCCCCCACGGGACGGCGCACCGTGCGCGCCACGCCCGTCGACGTCTCGTTGTGCGGGGTGGCGTAGAGGTCGATGCCCGCCTCGGGCACCCAGTCGGGGGCGCTACCCGGGTCGGCCTTGATGATGGTCGGCTCGCCCGTGAACGGGGCGGCCTTGACCCCCTCTGCGAACTTCGCCCCGAACTCACCGAACGTCAGGAACTGCGCGCGGTCCCGGACCAGGTTGAAGGTGGCCACGTCCCAGAAGCAGGTGGAGCCGCCGTTGCCGAGCACGACCTCGTACCCCTCGGGGAGGGAGAGCAGGTCGCTGACGCCCTGCCGGACCCGTGCGACGACGTCCTTCACCGGCTTCTGCCGGTGCGACGTGCCGATGACCCTCGCAGCAGCCGTGAGGGCCTGCAGCTGCTCGGGACGGACCTTGGACGGGCCGGACCCGAACCGGCCGTCGGCAGGGAGGAGATCGGTGGGGATCGTGACTGTCACTAGACCTGGTTTCCAGAGGGGAGCGTGCCGGACTCGACGGCAGAGACGGGGCGGGGGCCGGGGCCGACGTACTTCGCCGACGGGCGGATGAGCTTGTTGAGCTTCTTCTGCTCGAGGATGTGCGCCGACCAGCCGGCCGTGCGAGCGCAGGTGAACATGCTCGTGAACATGTGCGCGGGCACCTCGGCGAAGTCGAGGACGACCGCGCTCCAGAACTCGACGTTCGTGCGGAGCGGGCGGTCGGGGTAGCGGTTGGTGAGCTCCTCGATGGCAGCCTTCTCGAGCGCCTCGGCGACCTCGTAGCGCCGCGAGCCGAGCTCGGCCGCGGTGCGGCGCAGGACGCGGGCGCGGGGGTCCTCGGCGCGGTAGACGCGGTGACCGAAGCCCATCAGCCGCTCGCCTCGGTCCATCAGGTCCTTCACGTACTGCTCCGGGCTCTTCGCCTGCTCGACCTCGTCGAGCATCGTGAGCACGCGCGACGGCGCACCGCCGTGCAGCGGGCCGGACAGGGCACCGATGGCGCCCGAGATGCTCGCCGCGGCGTCGGCGCCGGTGGACGCGATGACCCGGGCAGTGAACGTGGAGGCGTTCATGCCGTGCTCGGCGGCCGAGACGAAGTAGGCGTCGACGGCCTTCGTGTGCAGCGGGTCGGGCTCGCCCTTCCAGCGGATCATGAAGCGCTCGACGATGGTGCTGGCCTTGTCGACCTCGCTCTGGGGGACCATCGGCTTGCCGAGGCCGCGCGCGCTCTGCGCGACGAAGGCCAGCGCCATCACCGAGGTGCGGGCGAGGTCGTCGCGGATCTGGTCGACGTCGATGTCGAGCATCTGCTGCAGGCCCCAGGCGGGGGCGAGCATCGCGATCGCGGACTGCACGTCGACGCGGATGTCGCCCGAGTGCACGGGCAGCGGGAACGGCTCGGCCGGCGGGAGGCCGGGGTTGAACTTGCCGTCGACGAGCAGGCCCCAGACGTTGCCGAAGCTGACGTTGCCGACCAGGTCCTCGATGTCGACGCCGCGGTAGCGGAGCGCGCTGCCCTCCTTGTCGGGCTCGGCGATCTCCGACTCGAAGGCGACGACGCCCTCCAGTCCAGGCTTGAAGGCGGTCTCGTCAGCCATCGGTTGCGGCTCCTCAAATGGTTCGGTGCGGCCCATTCTGCCAGGGTGGTCCCATGATCGATCTGTCGGCCCTGCGCCAGGAGTACGCCCGTGCGGGACTGTCCGAGGAGGACCTGGCGCCGACGTGGCACGAGCAGCTGGCCCGCTGGCTCGAGGACGCCCGCCCGGTGCGCGAGTTCAACGCGATGGTCGTCTCGACCGTGTCCCCGGAGGGGCGTCCCTCGTCGCGGAACGTGCTGCTCAAGGGCGCGGACGAGCGCGGGCTCGTGTTCTTCACCAACCTCGGGAGTCGCAAGGCGAAGCAGGCGCTCGGGCAGCAGTGGGTGGCGCTGTGCCTGCCGTGGGTCGACCTCGAGCGGCAGGTCTGCGTCGAGGGGACCGTCAGCCAGGTGTCCCGTGCCGAGTCGGAGGAGTACTGGGCGACCCGGCCGCGCGGTTCGCAGCTCGGGGCGTGGGCGTCACGGCAGTCGTCCGTGGTGACCAGGGCCGCGCTGGAGGCGCAGATGGCGGAAGCCGAGGAGCGGTTCCCGTCCGACGTACCCCTTCCCGAGTTCTGGGGCGGCCTGCGGGTCGCACCGGTGTCGGTCGAGTTCTGGCAGGGTCGCAGGTCGCGGCTGCACGACCGGTTGCGGTACCGCCTCGAGGGGGAGCGCTGGGAGGTGGAGAGACTGTCACCGTGACGACCGCTGCCCCCCGTCGTCGACTCACCCTCGACCTGTCGCCGACCCGCGTCTCGCCGGGCTTCCGCAACCTGCTGATCGGCGACGCCGTCTCGGTCATCGGCACCCAGGTCACTGCGGTCGCGATCCCGCTGCAGGTCTACGCGCTGACGCACTCGGCGGCCACGGTCGGTCTGGTCGGGCTCACCGGTCTCGTCCCCCTCGTCGTCTTCGGCCTGTACGGCGGAGCGGTGGCCGACGCCGTCGACCGTCGCAAGCTCGTGCTGTTCACCACGACCCTGCAGGCCGTGCTGTCGACGATCCTGCTGCTCCAGGCCGTCCTGGACCTGCGCTGGACGTGGCTGCTGTTCGTCGTCGTCGCCGTGCAGGCGGGCCTGTTCGCCCTCGACTCGCCGGCCCGGCAGGCCTTCATCCCGAACCTGCTGCCCAAGGAGCTGCTGCCTGCGGGCAACGCGCTGCGGCAGGTGGAGTTCAACGTGGGCATGACAGGCGGACCGCTGCTCGCCGGCGTGATCGTCGCGGCCTTCGGCTTCGGCGCCGCCTACGGCCTCGACGCGGTCTCGTTCGCCGCCTCGCTGTGGGCGGTCGCGTCGCTGCCGTCGATGGCGCCGGAGGGCGGCGGGCGCAAGGCAGGGCTCGCGTCGGTCATCGAGGGGCTGGCGTTCCTGCGCACCCGGCGGGTGCTGCTGCTCACCTTCGTCGTCGACATCATCGCGATGGTCTTCGGCATGCCCCGCACGCTCTTCGCGCCGCTCTCCGACCACGTCTTCGGCGGCGGCGAGGCCGCTGCCGGCGCGCTCTACGCGGCCATCCCCGCAGGAGCCCTCCTCGGGGCGCTCTTCGGCGGCTGGCTCGGCCACGTGCACAAGCAGGGCGTCGCCGTCGTGCTCGCCATCGTCGGGTGGGGCGGCTGCGTCATCGGCTTCGGCCTGACCTCGCACCTGTGGCTGGCGCTGGTGCTGCTCGCCGGGGCCGGCCTCGCCGACATGATCAGCGCCGTCTTCCGCACGTCGATCCTGCAGGCTGCTGCACCCGATGACATGCGCGGACGGCTCGGCGGCGTCTTCATCGTCGTCGTCGCAGGAGGACCGCGACTGGGCGACGGCCGCGCCGGTGCGTTCGCCGACTGGTTCGGGTTGCAGGAGGCGGTGGTCATCGGTGGCGTCCTCGTCATCGTCCTGACCCTGCTGGTCGCG
>CBIHPE010000131.1:0-11297 GCA_966212015.1 uncultured Frankiales bacterium
GCCTGGACCGGGAACGCGTGGACGGGCAACGCCTGGACCGGGAACGCGTGGACGGCGGTCGGCTACACGGGCAACGCCTGGACCGGCAACGCGTGGACGGGCAACGCCTGGACCGGGAACGCCTGGACCGGATCGACCTGGTCGGCCGCCGCGTGGACGGGCAACGCCTGGACCGGGAACGCCTGGACCGGGAACGCGTGGACGGGCAACGCCTGGACCGGGAACGCGTGGACGGGGAACGCGTGGACGGGCAACGCCTGGACCAGCGCCGACTACGACGGCACGCAGGCCAACACCCCGAACGCGGCCGACGGCTCCTCCGGCGGCGCCTTCTCCGGCGGCTTCCTCACCGCCTGGTACGGCGACCAGCCGAAGTACGGCCGGATCATCCCCGGCGAGGTCAGCGCGCTGGTCCCGATCTACATCCCGGGGCTGGGCTGATCGAGATGACGACAAGGACCGTGGTCTCCAGGACGGGGTGGCCCACGCGGCTGCACGCCGTCGTGGGGGCCGCGGTCCTTGCCGGTGCCGTGGCGGAGGTGCTGGCGCTGCGCCAGGCGCTCAGCACCCCGCTCTCGGTGCCGCAGCTGCTGCTGCTGCTGGTGGCCCTTCCGCTGTCCGAGCTGGGCCTGCTGCACCTGCGCTTCCGTGGCGGCAACTTCGCCTTCACCTGCGGCGAGGCCTGCCTTCTCGCCGGCTTCGTCCTCGCCTCCCCGGCGTGGTTCACCGTGCTTGCCCTCCCGATGGTGACGGGGGTGCACCTCGTCGCGCGTCGCGGCCTCCTGAAGTCGGTGTTCAACGGTGCGACGTTCACCACGGCAGCCGCCGTCGCTGATCTCGTCGTCTCCGTCTCGACTGGCACCCCAGACGTCCGCTCGGTGGGTGCCAGTTCCGTGCTCGTGGCCTCAGGCCTGTCGTTCAGCGTCATCAGCGCCGTCCTGACCGGCCTGGTCATCGGGGCGGCCACCGGCAAGCCCTGGCTGTTCGTGCTGCGCGACGGCGCGCGAGCGTCGCTGCTGGTCTCGATCGGAAACATGGTGTGCGCCCTGGGCCTGCTGGAGCTGGCGGTCCACAGCCGCACCGCCCTGTGGCTGATGCCGCCGGTCATGGTGACGTTCCTCGTCGGCTACCGCGCGTTCCTGCTGACCGGTGAGGACCGCGACGCCTGGAAGCAGCTCGAGGCGGCCGGCCGCGAGCTCAACCTGCTCGACGAGCAGGAGGTGGCCCGCGCTGCGCTCACCCGGGCCGGCCAGATGTTCCGCACCGAGGACGTGACCCTCGCCCTCCGCGCCCGCAACGGCCGGGTCGACCGCGCCTACTCGCTCGCTCCGGACGGCGAGCTGCTCAGCGCTGTCGAGCAGGGCGCGCCGGTCGTCCCGTACTCCGACCTCGAGATCGAGCGCAGGAAGGTCGCCGCCGCGACCTGCTTCGTCGCCCACCTCAGCGGGCCGACCGGCGAGCTGGGCAGTCTCCGCCTCGCCTTCGACGTCCCGGTCCGGCTCTCGCGCCGGGAGCGCCGGGTGCTGTCGACGTACGCCCACGCCGTGTCGACCTCCATGCTGAACGCCTACCTCTACGAGGACGCGCGGTCCGAGGCCGCGAAGCAGGCCTACGAGGCGTCGCACGACCCGCTGACGGGCCTGGCGAACCGCACGCTGCTCAACTCCGTCATCAACGAGGCGATGAACGAGGCGGAGGGCACCACTGCGCTGCTCCTGCTGGACCTCGACCACTTCAAGGAGATCAACGACACGCTCGGCCACGCCGCGGGCGACTTGGTCCTGGTCGAGGTGGCGCGACGGCTCCGCCGCGCGGTCCGTGGCAGCGACCTCGTGGCCCGGCTAGGCGGCGACGAGTTCGCGGTCCTCCTCACCGGTCTCGGCGGCCCCGAGCAGGCCGAGCCGGTCGCCTCGCAGCTGCTCGCGGCCCTGAACCAGCCGGTCGACTACGAGGGGCTGCACCTGTCGGTCGACGCGTCCATCGGCATCGCCTGCCACCCGGACGACGCCGTCGAGCCCGAGGAGCTGTTCCGCCGCTGCGACGTCGCGATGTACCAGGCCAAGCTCGAGCGGGGCTCCTGGCTGCGCTACGACCCGCTGCGGGACGACACCTCGGTGCAACGGCTCACGCTCGTCGGCGAGCTGCGGGCCGCCATCGACAAGCAGATCGTCGTCTACTTCCAGCCGCAGGTGGACCTGCGGTCGGGCACGATCATCGGTGCCGAGGCGCTGGTGCGCTGGGAGCACCCCGAGCGCGGCCTGCTCCAGCCCAACGAGTTCGTCGGCGTCGCCGAGCAGTCCGGCCTGATCCGGCCCTTCACCCTCCGGGTTCTCGACCTGGCCATCGCCGAGTGCGTCCGCTGGCAGCGTCCCGGTCGCACCACCTCCGTCGCCGTCAACCTCGGCGCGCGCACCCTGCTCGACCGCCAGCTCCCCGAGGACATCGCCGGCCTGCTCGCCCGGCACGGCCTCCCGCCGCACTGCCTGGTGCTCGAGATCACGGAGACCGCCGCGGCCTCGGAGCTCGAGGTCGTCGAGGAGGTCCTCGGACAGCTCCGTCGCCTCGGGGTCGAGATCTCCGTCGACGACTTCGGCACGGGGTACTCCTCCCTCGCCTTCCTGCAGCGCACGTCCGTCCACGAGCTGAAGGTCGACCGCTCCTTCGTCAGCGGCATGCTCGTCAACGACAACGACCTCGCCCTGGTGCGCGCCACGGTCTCCCTCGCGCACTCCCTCGGCGCCCGGGCCGTCGCGGAGGGCGTCGAGACCCAGGCGCTCCAGGTCGCCCTGCAGAACCTCGGCTGCGACGTCGCCCAGGGCTACCACTTCGCCAAGCCGATGCCGGCCGAGGCGATGCGGACGCTGCTCTCCGGCCAGCTCGCGGGCATCCCGGCGCCCCGCGCCGAGGGCGCCCACCTCGTCGTCCTCCCGGGCCAGACCGGCTGACCGAGCCGCGTGTGTGCGGCGCCCGTCCGCGATGTGTGCGCGGCTGAGCGTGATTCTCACGCGGCAGGGCGGCACGGATCGGGACGGCTGGCGATGTGTGCGCGGCTGAGCGTGATTCTCACGCAGGGGCGCGGCACGGATCCGCGGACATCACGCTCGCGCGCACGCGGAAGGTCCGCACTGTGGCTGGGCTGTGGGGCAGGTCCACCTCCAACATCGTTCAGTGCCGTGACGCTGAACGATCTTGGAGGTGCGGGGAATCGAACCCCGGTGCTCCGGTGCTACTTCAGGACTTCTCCGGGCGCAGCTGGCTGTGAGTTTCTCGGCCCTCCCCGTCCCGCCAGCAAGCGGGGAACGGGCCCAGCCGCTCTAGATCACCAGGCCGCCGAGCGGCCCATCGGCCTGGTGTTCCTCCTAGCGATGCCAGGTCCCAGGCCGGAGGCTCTCCTGGGCTGACAGCGACGCACTACTGCTTAGGCAGCGAGGGCGTACGCGCGCGGACTGTTGTCGGCGCTTGATTTGTTTTCCGACGTTTCGTGGTTAACGAGATCATCGTCGGCTTCCTCGGCCCGCTTCTCCTGTCGCGACATCCGGAGTCGAGACCTGTCACCCCCTTCTGTGTGGCTGCTCCCAGTCTAACGTCCGGTCATGCGCCTCGTATGCCTGCTTTTTGCGGTCCCCGGTCAGGAGGCGGCGCTGGCGTCGTACGAGGACCGGGTCCTGGGCATCCTCGAGAGGAGGTACGGCGGGGCCGTGGTCGTCCGCGAGGCCACCTCGGACGGCCCGACCGAGGTCCAGGTGCTCGAGCTACCCGACGAGGCGACGCTGGAGGCGTTCCTGGCCGACGAGGAGCGACAGGCGCTGTCAGGCGTGCGGGACGCGAGCCTGGCGCGGACGGAGCTGTACCGGGTGTCGGTCCGGGAAGTGGGGTAGGAAGAGCCGAAACCGTTGTCGAACGAGGGAAATCGCATGCTCCGCACCCCGTCCTTGCTGGTCCTTGCCGTCGCCACGAGCGTGGCCCTGCCGGTCGCGGCGGCGTCCGCGGACGGCTCGAGCCTGGCCAAGCGCGGGATCCCGCTGAAGCGGAGCGCCGCGCTGACGACCCTCCCGCCGATGATCACCTACTCGATCGCCAACATGAGCCGCTCCGAGCTGGAGACGCTCGACCCGGGCAGCGGCACGACCAAGAAGATCGCCGCGTCCACCGACATCATCGAGGCGAACGCCTGGTCGGCGACGACCGGCCGGGTCTACTACAGCTTCGACGACAGCGACCGCGACGCCGCACCCGGCGGCGTCGACAGCGTGCCCGAGGCGGGCGGCGCGGTCGCCCACGACATCGCGGCGGGTCACCACGCCGACGTGTCCCAGGACGGCACGACCCTCGTCTACGAGGGCGACGACGGCAACCTCTACAAGCGGCCCCTGGCCACGGATGCCACACCGGTCCGGCTCACCGGCGCCGGCGGGTTCAAGCCGCGCTTCTCGCCCGACGGCACCCGCATCGTCTTCACGCGGGCCGTGGGCGACAACCTCGACGTCTTCACGATCGGCACCGACGGCACGGGCCTCAAGCGCATCACGGCTGCCGGCAACATCGACTTCTCGGGCGTGTTCTCCCCGGACGGGAAGCGACTGCTGTTCACGCGGATCAACGACGACGGTCCGCTCGTCTACGGCGTCAACGTCGACGGCACCAACCGTCGCCTGGTCGCCAGCGACGCAGCCGATCCTGACTGGGCGAGCAACGGCTGGATCACCTACCTGGCGCTCGACGACCGCGACACCGACCAGGTCGCGGTGCTCTCGCCCGGCGTGCCGGGCGAGGAGTCGCTGCTGACGAACAACGGCATCGACGCGACCGCGCTGCGCTTCCGCACCGGGCAGGCGGCGCCCAGCGCCACCTGAGACGTGGCAGGCTGACGGGATGGACCTCGACGGCGCGAAGGTGCTCGTCCGGGCGGGCCTGCTGGCCCCCATCCGCCCGGACCGGTTGGTAGGCATGGCCCTGGCGGTCGCCCGCTGGGGCCTGACGCCCGCGACCGGCTACGCAGCGGGCGCCGCACGGCACCCCGACCGGGTCGCCCTCGTCGACGACGAGGGCGCGCTGACCTACCGCGAGATCAACGAGCGCACCGATCGGCTCGCTGGCGAGCTGCGGCGGCTCGGCGTGGACGTCGGGACCCCCGTCGGGCTGCTGGCGCGCAACGGCCGCGGCTTCGTCGAGGGCTCCGTCGCCATCTCCAAGGCCGGTGGCGACCTGCTCTACCTCAACACCGGGTCGGCCGGCGGGCAGCTCGCGCAGGTCCTGGACCGCGAGCAGTCGACGGTCATCGTCCACGACGAGGAGTTCACCGACCTGCTCGCCGAGGCGGCGGTCGGCCGCACCTGCATCACCACGGAGGAGCTCGGCCGACTGGCCGAGACGAGCGAGCTCAAGGCACCGCCGAAGACCGGTCACACGACCAGGCTGGTCATCCTCACGAGCGGTACGACGGGTGCGCCCCGCGGAGCGGCCCGCTCGGGCGCCTCGATCGACGACGTCGTGGCGATGCTGTCGCGGATCCCGCTGCACACCGGCGAGGCGACGGTGATCGCGTGCCCGGTCTTCCACGCCTGGGGTCTCGGGCACCTGACCCTGTCGATGCTGCTCGGGTCGACCGTGGTGCTCACCAAGAAGTTCGAGCCCGAGAAGGTCCTCAAGCTCGTCGAGGAGCACTCCGCGACCGCGCTCATCGTCGTCCCGGTGCTGCTCGACATGCTGGTGAAGGCCGCTGGGCCCGACACCAGCTCGCTGAAGGTCATCGCCTCCAGCGGGTCGGCACTGCCCGGTGACCTGGCGACGCGCACGCTCGAGACGTTCGGGCCGGTGCTCTACAACCTCTACGGCTCGACGGAGGTGGCGTACGCCGCGGTGGCCCAGCCCGACGACCTCGCGAAGGACCCGAAGACCGCCGGCAAGGCCCCGCTGGGCGTGACGCTGCGGGTCGTCGACGAGCACGGCAACGACTGCCCCGTCGGCACCCCGGGACGGCTGTTCGTGGGCAGCGGCCTCGCGTTCGGCGGCTACACCGACGGGTCCGACAAGGACCGCCTCGACGGGCTCATCTCGACCGGCGACCTCGGGGTGATCGGCGACGACGGCCTGCTCACGGTGCTCGGGCGGGACGACGACATGGTCGTGATCGGTGGCGAGAACGTCTACCCGAACCAGGTCGAGGACGTCATCCTGTCCCACCCCGCCGTCGACGACGTCGCGATCACGGCGACGGAGGACCCGTCGTACGGCGTGAAGCTCGTGGCCCACGTCGTCGGCAGCGTGTCGGAGGACGACCTCAAGGCCCTGGTCCGCGACAAGCTCGCGCGGTTCGCCGTGCCCCGGGAGTTCCGCTTCCTCGACGAGCTGCCTCGCAACGCGACCGGCAAGGTCCTCAAGAAAGAGCTCGCGTGACCGCACCCGCTGAGGTCGAGCGGCCGGACACCGAGGAGATCGTCGACAGGCCGTGGGTGACGATCGTGTGGAACGACCCGGTCAACCTCATGACCTACGTGACGCACGTGCTGATGGAGCTGTTCGGCTACTCCCGGGACAAGGCCACGACGCTGATGCTGCAGGTGCACCACGAGGGGAAGGCCGTCGTCAGCAACGGGACGCGCGAGCAGATGGAGGCCGACGTGGCCCGATGTCACGCCAAGGGCCTGTGGGCCACCCTGCAGCAGGACTGATGAGGTTCACCCGCCACAAGGGCTCGGTGCGCGCGGACGTCGACGCCGTCGAGGCGCAGGTCCTCGGACAGCTGGCCAACGAGATCCTCGGCATCGTCGAGGCGGCCGGTTCGGTCGAGCTGGGGTCGGAGGACCCGCTCGCTGCGCTCGTCGGCCTGCCCGTCGGCGACGTCGACCAGCCGGAGGACCCGGTGCTGCTGCGGCTGCTCCCGGACGCCTACCGCGACGACCAGGACGCGGCCTCCGACTTCCGTCGCTACACCGACGCCGAGCTGCGCGCCACCAAGCGCGGCCACGCGACGGTCGTCCTCGAGTCGCTGCCGGAGGGCGGCGGCCGGATGCAGCTCGACCGCGACCAGGCCGACGCCTGGCTCGGCGCCCTCAACGACATGCGGCTCGCCCTCGGCACGTCGCTCGGGGTCACGGAGGACACCGACCCCGAGGACTACGACGAGGAGCACCCGGCACGGCAGGCCCTGGAGGTCTACGGCTGGTTGGGCTGGCTGCAGGAGTCGCTCCTGTCCTGCCTGGACCCGCGCGTGTCGGGCTGACCGCAGGCCCTTCTAGGCTGCAGGTCGTGACGCTCAGCCTGCCCCGCGCCATGGTCGACCAGGTCGTCGCGCACGCCCGCCGCGACCACCCCGACGAGTGCTGCGGCGTGATCAGCGCCCTCGGCGGCCAGGCCTCCCGGCTGTTCGAGATGGAGAACGCGGAGCGCTCGCCCACAGGCTTCACCTTCGACGGCGCCGAGTGGCTGCGGGTCTACCGCGACATCGACGACGCCGACGAGGTGCCGTGGGTGGTCTACCACTCGCACACCATGACCGAGGCCTTCCCGTCACGGACCGACATCCGCTGGTCGGAGACCGCCGGCTTCCCGTACTGGCTGCTCGTCTCGACGCGCTCAGACGAGGACGAGGTCCACGCCTACGCGATCGAGGCGGGCGAGGTCACCGAGGTCGAGCTCCGGATCACCTGACGACGCACAGGGTGAAGCCGTCGTGGCCCTTCAGGCCGCCGGGCTGGAGGGTGGTCGCGGCGACCCGCGGGTCGGCGCGGAGCAGGTCGAACAGCTCCCTCGTCCCGACGACGTCCGCATCGGTGAGCGACGCGTCGGCGACCCGGCCCTGACGCACCGTGTTGTCGACGACGATCACCGTCCCGGGGCGGGACAGCCGGAGGGCGTGCTCGACGTAGCGTGGGTTGTTGGCCTTGTCGGCGTCGACGAACGCGAAGTCCACGGTCTCCGTCAGCGTCGCGAGCGTCTCGAGCGCCGGCCCCACCAGCACCGTCACGTTGTCGCAGCCGGCAGCTGCGAGGTTGTCCCTCGCGACGGCGGCGTGCTTCTCCTCGAGCTCGAGGGTCGTCACGGTGCCCGCGGCGCGAGCGAGCCAGATCGTGCTGTAGCCGCCGAGCGTGCCGACCTCGAGGACGTGACGTGCGCCACTCATCCGGACCAGCAGGTGCAGCAGCTTCCCCTGCAGGGGCGAGACCGCTATCGGTGGCAGTCCCGCTGCAGCGCTGCGCTCCAGCGCCCCGTCGAGGGCGGCGTCGGGCTCCAGCAGCGCCTCGCCGAGAAAGCGGTCGACCTGCTCGAACAGTTCCATGTCCGCTTCTTACCCGACCCGTCGGAACAAGCCGAGCGCCGGGTCGTGTTCACTTGTCTGAGACATTCGTGACGCAAGCGCAGTACGAGCACAGGAGTAGTTCAGTGGCCATCGAGGTCCGCATCCCGACCATCCTCCGCACCTACACCGGCGGGGAGAAGGCCGTCGAGGCCAAGGGCGACACGCTCGAGGGGCTGATCGACGACCTCGACAGCCGGCACGCGGGCATCAAGGGCCGCCTCATCACCGAGGAGGGCAAGCTCCACCGCTTCGTGAACATCTACGTCAACGACGAGGACGTCCGCTTCCTCGGCTCGCTCGAGACCCCCCTCAAGGACGGCGACAGCGTCACCGTGCTCCCGGCGGTCGCGGGAGGTTGACCAGGTACGACAGCCTGATCGAGTCGCTCGGGCGCACGCCGCTCGTCGGGCTCCCTCGGCTGTCGCCCTCGTCCGACGTCCGGCTGTGGGCGAAGATCGAGAGCAACAACCCGACCGGGTCCGTGAAGGACCGCGCCGCGCTCTACATGATCACGGCGGCGGAGAAGGAGGGCCTGCTCCGGCCCGGTGTCACGATCCTCGAGCCGACGTCGGGCAACACCGGCATCAGCCTCGCGATGGTGTGCCGCCAGCGGGGCTACCGGCTGATCTGCGTCATGCCGGAGAACACGTCGATCGAGCGGCGACAGCTGCTCACGATGTACGGCGCCGAGATCGTGACCAGCCCAGCCGCAGGCGGCTCCAACCAGGCCGTCGCGGTCGCGAAGCAGCTGGCGTCGGAAAACCCCGACTGGGTCATGCTCTACCAGTACGGCAACCCCGCGAACGCGCAGGCGCACTACGAGACGACCGGCCCGGAGCTGCTCGAGGACCTGCCCGAGATCACGCACTTCGTCGCCGGTCTCGGCACCACGGGCACCCTGATGGGCACCGGTCGCTTCCTGCGCGAGAACAAGCCCGGCGTACGGATCATCGCTGCGGAGCCGAGGTACGGCGAGCTCGTCTACGGCCTGCGCAACATCGACGAGGGCTTCGTCCCGGAGCTCTACGACGCCTCGGTCCTCACCTCCCGCTTCAGCGTCGGCCCGCGCGAGGCGCTCCGCCGCACCCGCCAGCTGGTCGAGGAGGAGGGCATCTTCGCCGGCATCTCGACGGGCGCGATCCTGCACGCCGCGCTGGGCGAGGCCATGAAGTGCGTGCAGGCCGGGCAGCGCGCCGACATCGCGTTCGTCGTGTGCGACGGCGGCTGGAAGTACCTCTCGACCGGCGCCTACGCCGGCACCCTCGAAGAGGCGGAGAGCGCCCTCGAGGGCCAGCTCTGGGCCTGACCCCTGAGCAGCAAGTGTCGGCAACCCGACAGGTGGATCACGTCACAGGATCTGTTTCAGTCGTAGTGTCGGCACCGTGAGTGACCAGCCCATCGGTGTCTTCGACTCCGGCGTGGGCGGGCTCACGGTCGCGCGGGCCTTGCTCGACCAGCTGCCGCACGAGGAGCTGGTCTACGTCGGGGACACCGCGCACGGGCCGTACGGCCCGCTGCCCATCGCCGACGTCCGACGGCACGCCCTCGCCTGCCTCGACGACCTGGTCGCGCGCGGCGTGAAGATGCTCGTCATCGCCTGCAACAGCGCGTCCAGCGCCTGCCTGCGGGACGCACGGGAGCGCTACGACGTGCCCGTGGTCGAGGTCATCGCGCCCGCTGTCCGCCGCGCCGTCGCCGCCACGCGCAACGACCGGGTCGGGCTCATCGCCACGGCGATGACGGTCAGCTCAGGGGCGTACGAGGAGGCCTTCGCCGCCGCCCCCCAGGTGACGCTCACGAGCGCTGCGTGCCCGCGCTTCGTCGACTTCGTCGAGCGCGGCGTGACCACGGGCCGCCAGCTGCTCCAGCTCGCGACGCACTACCTCGAGCCCGTCGTCGCTGCCGACGTGGACACCCTGGTCCTCGGCTGCACGCACTACCCACTTCTCACGGGCATGATCAGCCTCGTCGTCGGCGAGGGCGTCACGCTCGTGAGCAGCGCCGAGGAGACGGCCAAGGACGTCTACCGGGTCCTTGTGCGCGAGGGTCTGGAGCGCGACCCTGAAGCCCCTGCACCACAGCACCAGTTCCTCGCGACCGGCGACCCAGCGCCGTTCGCGAAGGTCGGAAGACGGTTCCTGGGCCCTGAGATCGGGAAGGTCTCGAGCATGGAGGAACGACTGTGCAGCTGACGATCCTCGGGTGCGCGGGCACCTTCCCCGGCCCGCAGTCGCCCTGCTCGGGCTACCTCGTCGAGCACGACGGCTTCCGGCTCGTCGTCGACCTCGGTGCCGGCGCCCTCGGCAACCTGCAGCGTCACCTCGACGTCCGTGACGTCGACGCGGTCTACGTCAGCCACCTGCACGCCGACCACTGCATCGACCTGGTCGCCTACTTCTACGCCCGCCGCTACCACCCGACCGGGATGCTGCCGAAGCTCCCCGTCTACGGGCCCGCAGGCACCCGCTTCCGCATCCACGCGGCCTTCGAGGAGCCGCCGGTCGACGGCTTCGACGACGTCTACGACTTCCGCGAGCGCGGTGCCGGCACGGTCGAGATCGGGCCGTTCACCGTCACGACCGAGGTCGTCCGGCACCCTATCGAGTGCCACGGCCTGCGCATCGAAGCCGGCGGTCGCGTCCTCACCTACTCGGGCGACACGGCCGCCTGCCCGCAGCTGGTGGACCTGGCACGCGACGCGGACCTGTTCCTGTGCGAGGCGTCGTGGCCGTCGGTCCCCACGCCGCCCGAGGGGATCCACCTCACCGGCCGCGAGGCGGGGGAGCACGCGGCCGAGGCAGGGGCGCGCAAGCTGCTGCTGACGCACCTGATGCCGTTCCACGACCAGATGGCGATGCTGGCCGAGGCCAAGGAGACGTTCGACGGCGACCTCGAGCTCGCGCACGTGGGGACCACGTACGAGGTCTGAGCCGACCCGCTCCAGCCGCTCACCCTGCGCGATCTTCCACTTCCTGCGGTCCCCGTCAGCGTGTCGGGC
>CBIHPE010000132.1:0-11292 GCA_966212015.1 uncultured Frankiales bacterium
CGCCGCCGGCTACTAGCGCCCACCCGCGGCACCGCGCGGGCCCGGCCGGCGCCGGCCACGACCGAAACAGCGCAAGCTGGCTACCAACGAGGCCCTGCGCGGCCTGGTGCAGGACCGACTGAGCCGGCTGCGCTGGAGCCCCGAGCAGATCAGCGCCGACCTCGCTCGCCGGTTCCCGGATGATCCGTTGATGAACGTCAGCCCGGAGACCATCTACCAGTCCCTCTACGTCCAGGGGCGCGGGGAGCTGCGCCGTGAGATAGCTGCATGTCTGCGCACCGGCCGGACGGTCCGCAAGCCGCAACGCAAGCCCGGACAGCGGCACAGCCGCTTCACCGACCCGATGCTGATGATCAGCGAACGACCCGCCGAGGTCGAAGACCGCGCCGTCCCTGGCCACTGGGAGGGCGACCTCATCGTCGGGCCCGGGCACCTGTCCGCCGTCGGCACGCTCGTCGAACGCACCAGCCGCTTCGTACTGCTGGTGCACCTACCCAACGACCACAGCGGCGAGACCGTCCGCGACGGGCTCATCGCCGCCATGCAGACCCTCCCAACGCAACTGCGGAAGTCCCTGACCTGGGACCAGGGCACGGAGATGGCCCGGCACCGCGACTTCACCATGGCGACCGACATGCCCGTCTACTTCTGCGACCCAGCCAGCCCCTGGCAACGCGGCTCGAACGAGAACACCAACGGACTCCTACGCCAGTTCCTCCCAAAGGGCGAAGACCTCAGCCGCTTCAGCCCCGACGACCTCGCCGAGATCGCCCACCTCATGAACACCCGACCACGCAAAACGCTCGACTGGGAAACCCCAGCCGAGCGCCTCGCAAAGCTCCTTGCCTAACCTTCACACACAAGCTGTGTTGCGACGACCCCGCGAATCCGCCCTTCGCGGGGACCGGCCTTCGGGGCTCGGGCGGTCTAGTGGTACGACCAGACGTAGACGTCGGCGATCGAGAGCCGGACCTCGGGGGTGCCGGCGGGGACGCTCTGGACGGGGACCGTCTGGATGGCGAGCTTCATGGCCTGGTGGGGCACCGCCGCGCCGGTCATGACCGCCCAGGCGCGCCCGTCGATCGTGTACACGAGACGGGTGGGGGTCCACTCGACGCCGTAGGTGTGCCACTGGGTCATGTCGACCTTCTTGAAGGCGTGCTGCTGGGCGTTGCTCGACCCCCAGTGCGAGGTCGCCATGACGCCCATCGAGGTGGGGCCCTCGGAGAAGTCGACCTCCGGCGGCCAGCCGGACGTCGGCCAGAGCAGCATCGCGTGCTGGATGGTCGTGCTCTTGTCGAACTTGGCGCGCACGACGTACTTGCCGTAGGTCTGGGCGATCGAGTTGAGCATCATGCCGCCGGTGACGTAGCGGCCGCCGTCGCTGTAGCCGCGCAGCAGCGCGGAACCGCGGTAGGCCATCACGTGGCTGTGCATCCAGTAGCCGTACGGGTTGCCGCCCGGCTGGCCCTGGTAGGTGCCCCAGCGGGCCGTGTTGAGGCCGGCGGTGAACGTGTCGTGCAGCTTCAGGGAGAAGTGCGAGCTCACGGCGGCATCGGCGTGGGCCGACGGGGTGAGCAGGGTGGCGAGGCCGGCCAGGACAGCGGCGACGGAGGCTCGGCGGGTGCGTCGGGTCTTCATCGAGGGTTCCGTTTCGGGTCGGATTGCCTAGGTGGCGGTACCAGCACTAGTCCGGTTGGGCTAGCGCGGGGCTGCATCTTGTGTGTCGTCCGAACCATCGGAAACCTTGAGCCGGGGGCCCGGAGTGACCCGCCTCACCTGATCGTTAGGCTCGGCGAATGCCTCTGAACCGCGACTACATCGGACGGAAGGCGCCAGCCGGCGAGCCCGTCGAGATCACGCGAGGCGACATCCGCCGCTTCGCGGCCGCGATCGGCGACGCGAACCCCCTCTACACCGACCGCGCGGCCGCCCAGGCGGCCGGCTACGCCGACGTCATCGCGCCGCCGACCTTCCTCATCAGCGCCAGCACGGGCGGCGGGGGCGGCGGCTTCATCCTCGAGCCCGAGCTGGGGCTGAACTTCGCGATGGTCGTGCACGGCGAGGAGTCGTTCGCGTTCGACCGGCCGGTCGTGGCGGGAGACGTGCTCACCCTCGAGCAGCGCATCGACGACATCACCGCCAAGGGCAGCAACGAGCTCATGACGCTCGTGACCGAGGTGACCGACGCCGACGGCAAGCACGTCGCGACGATCACCAACACCATCGTGAGCAGGGGGACCGCCTGATGCCGACGTTCGCCGAGGTCGAGGTCGGCACCGAGCTGCCCGCCCAGGAGTTCCAGCTGAAGCGCGACAACCTGGTGCGCTACGCGGGCGCCAGCGGCGACTTCAACATCATCCACTGGAACGAGCGGGTGGCGAAGTCGGTCGGACTCCCCAACGTCATCGCCCACGGCATGCTCACCATGGCCACCGCGGGCCGGGTCGTGACCGACTGGGTCGGTGACCCGGGCAAGGTCGTGAGCTACGGCGTGCGGTTCAGCAGCCCGGTGGTCGTCGAGGACGACGACCAGGGGGCGACGCTGTCGGTGTCCGGCGTGGTCGAGGAGAAGAACGACGACGGCACCGTCGTCGTCGGCCTCACCGTCACCGTCGGGGACCGCAAGGTCCTGATGGGCGCGAAGGCCACCGTCCGCCTGTAGTTGCGCGGGTGCAACACGTCGCGTAGGAATCGGGAGTGACTGCCCCCGCCTCCCTCGGCCAGCGCGCGGACGAGGTCCTCGCGAAGTTCCCCGACCACCCGGCCCTGTTCTTCGAGGGCACCTGGTACTCGAGCCACGAGCTCGCGTCCCGGGCCCGGCGCGCGGCGCGCGGCTTCGTCGAGCTCGGCGTCCAGCCGGGCGACCGGGTCGTGGTCGTGATGGCCAACTGCCCCGAGGTCGGCCTCACCTACAGCGCGCTGTGGCGCGCCGGTGCGGTCCCCACGCCTGCGCTCTTCCTGCTCACGGAGGACGAGCTGACCCACGTCGTCAGCGACTCCCGCGCCGTCGCCTGCGTCACGACGCCGGAGTTCCTGCCCAAGGTGCGGGCCGCCGCCCCTGGACTGCCGGTCGTGGTCGTGGGGGGCGAGGGCCCGGTCACGTGGGAGCAGCTCGAGGACCACGACGAGCTGCCGCTGGTGCACCGCGACCCCCAGGACCTGGCCGCGCTGCTCTACACCGGCGGCACCACGGGCCGGTCGAAGGGCGTGGCCCTGTCGCACGCCGGGCTGGACGCCGCCGGGTACGCCGCGGCGACCGCCGCCTACAGCCCGGGCCGCAGCAGCATCCTCGTGCCGCTGCCGCTCGCCCATGCCTACGGCCTGCTCGTGACGGTCGCGGGGCTGCACGCGCAGGAACCGGGCCGGTCGTTCCTCATGCGCTGGTTCGACCCCGCCGGCTGGATCGCGCTCGTCGAGGAGCACCGCATCCAGACCAGCGCCCTCGTGCCGTCGATGATCCAGATGCTCCTCGGCCAGCCGCTCGAGGACCACGACCTGTCCTGCCTGGAGCGGATCAGCAGCGGCGCCGCGCCGCTGGCCCGTGACGTGGCGGAGGAGCTCGAGCGCCGCATCCCGACCCTCGAGATCCGCGAGGGCTACGGCTGCACGGAGACGTCCGCGCTCATCAGCAGCCAGCCCGAGGAGCGGCGTCTGGGCTCGGTCGGCAAGCCGCTCGAGGGCATCGAGGTCCGGATCGAGCTGCCCGACGGCTCGGACGCGAAGGCCGGTGAGGACGGCGAGATCTGCGTGGCGGGCGCGACCCTCATGCAGGGCTACTGGCAGAGCCCCGAGGCCACGGCCGAGGCGGTCCGTGACGGCTGGCTGCACACCGGCGACGTCGGGCACCTCGACGAGGACGGCTACCTCTACGTCGTCGACCGCATCAAGGACCTCATCATCCGCGGCGGCTTCAACGTCTACCCGCGCGACGTCGAGGACGTGCTGCTCGCCCACCCCTCGGTCGCTGCTGCCGCTGTCGTGGGGAAGCCCGACCCGAAGCTCGGCGAGGAGGTGGTCGCCTTCGTCCAGCTGAGCGGTCCCGTGAGCCCGGAGGAGCTGATCGCCTTCAGCAAGGAGCACCTCGGCGCCTACAAGTACCCCCGTGAGGTCCGCGTCGTCGACGCCATCCCCCTCACGAGCGTGATGAAGACGGATCGCAAGGCGCTGCGCGCGACGCTGCAGTGATCCCTCCGAAAGCCAGCGACCTGGTGGCCCAGCGGGAGCAGGCGAGGGCCGACCGGGACTGGTCGACGAGCGACCGGCTCCGGGACGAGCTGCGCGCCCTCGGGTGGGTCGTGCGCGACACCCCCGACGGCCAGGTCCTGACGGAGGCACCGGACTACGAGGTGCACCGCTCGGTCCGTGACCTGCCGACGGTCCAGACGGGCACGACGACGGTCGGGCTGCTCGTCGAGGGCTGGCCCGACGACCTGCGCACCTGCGTCACGGCTCTGCTCGAGCACTCCGACGCCACCGTGGTCCTCCTCGAGAACGGCGAGACCGACGCGGGGGCGACGGTCCACGAGCTCGCGGGGCACGCGCGGGTGGTCGAGCTGCACGTCGAGCAGGCCGCCGGCTGGGCGGAGGCGCACAACGCCCTGATCGCCTGCTGCGCGAGCGAGGTGCACGTGCTCATGGACGTCAGCACGGTCCTCGAAGGACCGGCGCTGGCGATGCTGATCGACCACCTCGCGACGTTCGACGCCGCGGGCTGGAAGGGCGTCGCCGTCGACGACGACTGGCTGGCGTTCCGCGACGCGCCACCGGGTGAGGTCGAGGCCCTGCTCGGCTACCTGGTCGCCGTCCGCACCACGGTCGCCAGGGACGTACCCCTCCCGCCGAAGGCGCGGTTCTACCGCAACGCCGACCTGGAGTGGTCGTTCCTGCTCCGCGAGCAGGGCCGGCGGCTGGTCGCCGTCGACGTGCCGGTGCGGCAGGACCGCCACCGCGGCTACCACGACAGCGAACCCGCCTACCGCGACAAGGAGTCGAGGAAGACCTACGACCGGTTCCTGCAGCGCTTCCGCGGTCGGGACGACCTCAGGATCACCTGATCGGGTGATCCACAACGGACTGGTCATCCGATGGTGAACGCATGGCCCTGTCCTTGCGACGCGCGCGTGCAGCGAAGCACGCCGGCTCCGGTCGCCTCAACGACATCATCGTGCTCTCCGGCGGCGGCTCGTTCGGGGCTGCCCAGGTCGGTTCGCTGCGCGCCCTGTACGAGGCCGGCATCCGCCCGGACGCGTTCGTCGGCTGCAGCGTGGGCGCGCTCAACGCGGCGTTCATGGCCGTCGACCCCACGCTGGCCCGCCTCGAGGAGCTGGAGCGGATCTGGCGCAAGCTCGAGCGCGGCGACATCTTCGGCCGCAACCGCCGCACGCTGGCCTCCCACCCGATCGTGCACGCCGTCCGCCGCGACGACCACCTCTACGAACCGGACTCGCTGCGCAGCCTCGTGAAGCGCTGGGTCCCCGTCGACGACCTCGCGGACACGGCGGTGCCCTGCCACGTCGTGACCACGGACCTCGTCACGGGGCAGCCGGCGTGGTGGGCGGACGGTGACCCGGTGACCGTGCTCACCGCTAGCGCCTGCCTGCCTGCCCTCTTCCCGCCCGTCTCGCTCGGCGGCTCGATCCACGTGGACGGCGGCGTCGTGTGCCCGGTCCCGATCGAGCGCGCGCTCGAGCTCGGCGGCGCCCGGGTCTGGGTCGTCGACACCTCGGGCGGCACGCTCGGCCGGCGCGACGACCGGATGACGGCTCTCGACGTGCTGCTGCAGTCCTTCGCGATCAGCCGCGCGCACCTCGACCGGCCGCTGACCGGCGTCCGGCCCGACCAGCGGGTCGTCCGCCTCCGGCGCCCGGACCTCGGCCACATCGAGATGCGCGACTTCAGCCAGACGCCCCGCCTGATGGCGGCCGGCTACGCGGTGGCCAAGGAGGCCCTCGCGCTCGCGAACGTCCCTGGGCAGCGCACGGGGTAGCCAGACCTCTCTTGCCGTGTGACGTGAATCACCGCAAAGTGGGTCCTTGCACCTCAGGTGCAACAAACCGCCCCCTTGTCGAAGGTCGTTCAACGTCGTGGTCCCAGCCAAGCGGTACGCCCCTTTCGTCGCTGTCCTCGCCGCCCAGCTGCTGCTGGTGCTGGTGGCCCCCTCGAAGGGGCGGGTCGAGCAGTCCCCTGACTTCGCGCCGGGCAGCAGCACCACGCAGGCCGGAGGCCAGCTGCCCGGCCAGGTGCCCGGCACCCTGCCGCGCACCGACGGAGGTGGTGGGTCGACGACCGGAACCACGGGCAGCGGGGTCGGGGGCACGTCCGGCACCGTCTCCGGCACCACGGGAGGGACGGGCGGTACGACGTCAGGCGGCGCCACTGGCCTCCCGGCCGGCGCCGACACCAGCCGGTGCAAGGGCGCCAAGCAGTTCACGGACTTCAAGCAGGCACCGCGGTGCGTGGCGCACGTCGGCAACCCGGGGGCGACCTACCCGGGCGTGACCGCGAAGACGATCAACCTCGTCTACTTCCGCGAGAAGGACAACCCGGTCGTGAAGGGGCTGCTCCAGTCGATCGGCCTCTACAGCAACCCCTCGGACCAGCAGGCGTTCCTGTCGGCCATGGAGGACTTCATCAACTCCCGCTACGAGCTCTACGGCCGCAAGGTGAAGATGAGCTTCTGGCAGTCCCCGTGCGAGTCCGCCCCGCCCGTCGACTCGTGCATGCGCGACGACGCCAAGGCTCTCGTCGCCCAGCGGCACCCCTTCGCGGTCCTCTACGACAACAACACCAACGCGCCGTCGTTCTTCGACCAGCTGTCGAAGCTGCACGTCATCAACTTCGGCGGCTGGCACTTCCAGGACTCCTTCAGCACGAGCCACCGGCCCTACCACTACGACGGCACGATGGGCGGCGACTTCCAGGCCCAGCTGGCGGGGGAGTACTTCTGCAAGAAGCTCGCCGGCAAGCCCGCCAAGTTCGCAGGATCGGCTGACCTGCAGGTGAAGAAGCGCAAGGTCGCCGTGTTCTACCCCCAGACCGAGGTCAACAGCGAGCCGGCGCGCAAGCTCGAGAGCCTGATCAAGGGCTGCGGCACCGAGGTCGTCGACGTGCCCTACTCCCCGGACACCGCCACGGCGTCGTCGCAGGCCACGTCGCAGGTCGCCCAGGCCCGCAGCGCCGGTGCGACGACCTGCATGTACTTCGCCGACCCGATCGCGCCTGCCTTCGGCACCAAGGCGATGACGACCCAGAACTGGTTCCCGGAGCACGTGCTCGTGGGCAGCGGGCTCATCGACTACGACATCCTGGCCCGGCTCTACGACCCCCAGCAGTGGAAGCACGCGTTCGGGCCCAGTGACACGGTGGTCTACAGGCCGCTCGGCCAGCAGGAGGCCTCGGTGACCTGGCGCGCCGCCGGGCGGCAGGGCAACGCCTACAGCAGCGCCGAGCTGCAGTGGGGCTACTGGGCCATCATCGCCGCCGGCATCCAGATGGCCGGTCCGACGCTGAACCCGGGCACCTTCGAGCAGGCCCTGCTGTCGGGGACGATCGACACCTACCCCTGGGCCCAGTCCCTTGACCCGCACATCGCGTGGACGCACTTCGCGCCGGGCGACTACACGGCGGTCTCCGACGCGAAGGAGGCCTACTGGGACGCGAACGCGATCTCGCCGATCGACGGCAAGGCAGGCGCCTACGTCGCGCTGAACGGCGGCAAGCGCTACCGCATCGGTGACTGGACGAGAGGCGAGCCGTCCCTGCCGGCGGGGGTCTGACCGTGCTGCGTCCCGTCGCCAGGGCCCTGCTGGCCGCCGTCGGTGTCGTGCTGCTCGCCGAGGCGCTCTTCGGCCGCGCCCACCACAGCTCGCTGCTCGGGGTCCCCTACTGGGACGGGATCGGGCGCGGCTACCTCATCAACGGCGCCGTCATCGGCACGCTGTACGGCCTGGTCGGCATCGGCCTGATCCTCATCTACCGCGCGGCCCGGATCATCAACTTCGCCGTCGTCACGATGGGCACCGTCCCAGCCCTCGCCGGGCTGCTGCTCGTCGTCGGTCGCGGCTGGCCCTACTGGGCCGGCGTGCTCGTCATGCTGGGGGGCGCGGTCCTCGTCGGTGCCTTCATCGAGGCGTTCCTCATGCGCCGGTTCGCCGACCGGCCGCGGCTGATCGCGACGGTCGTGACGATCGGCGTCGGCTACCTCTTCACGCTGCTCGAGTCGTACGAGCCCAACGTCTTCGCCGGTCAGGACCTCGCTCCGGTCAGCTTCCCGAGCCCCTTCTCGCGGTTCACCTACAGCGCCAACGGCTTCGTGCTCAACGGCGACCACCTCGCGGTCGTGGTCGTCGCGGGCGTCATGTGCGCCGGCCTCGCGGCACTGCTGCGCTACTCGCGGATCGGCATCGCGATCCGCGCCTCGGCCGAGAACGCCGACAGGGCAGCGCTTCTCGGCATCCCGGTGCAGCGGGTCATGACGATCGTGTGGGTGCTCGCGACGGTACTCGCCGGCACCGCCGCGTTCCTGCGCGGCCCTGTCATCGGCCTCCCCGTCGGCACGGGCGTGACGCCCGTCGTCCTGCTGTACGGCCTGGCGACCGCCGTCATCGCGCGGATGGAGAAGATGCCGGTCGCTCTCGGCGCCGGCATGGGCCTCGGCGTCATGGAGCAGGGCGCGACGTTCACGAGCCACCCCGACCTCGCGACCGGTCTCGTGCTGCCGGTCGTGCTCGTCGCGCTTCTCGTCCGGCGCGGCACCTTCGTCCGCGCCCTCGACTCCGGCGTCTCGAGCTTCCGCGTGCTGCAGGAGCACCGACCGGTCCCGCTGGAGCTGCGGGGGATCCGTGAGGTGCGGCTCGCGCGTGCTGTCGGTGGTGCCCTGGTGGGCGGCCTCGCCCTCGGGGCGCCGTACCTGATCGGCACGTCCCGCGCGGACCACGCGAGCTTCATCGTGATCTGCGCGATGCTCGCCGTCTCGATGGTCGTGCTGTCGGGCTGGGCGGGCCAGATCTCCCTGGGCAACTGGGCCTTCGCCGGCGTCGGTGCCGCTGTCGCCGGTGCCCTGGCCGCGCGCTCCGACGCGGACTTCTTCGTCGCCGTCGGTGCGGCCGGTCTCGCGGGCGCGGTCGTGGCCGTCCTCATCGGGCTGCCTGCCCTGCGGGTGCAGGGCCTGTTCCTGGCCGTCGTCACCCTCGCCCTCGCCGCGACCGTGCACGGCGTGGTGCTCAACCGCGACTTCCTCGGTGACCTGCTGCCGGCCTACGACGCGGGCATCCCCCGGCCGGTGCTCTGGTCGCGCGTCGACACCGCGAGCGGCACGGCCTACTACTACGTCTGCCTCGCCGGGCTCGTGCTCGCGGTCCTGATGGCCCGGGCGCTGCGCACCAGCAGGTCGGGCCGCCTGTTCATCGGCGTCCGCGACAACGTCCGGGCAGCCCAGTCCTACGGCGTCTCGGCGACCGTGACCAGGCTGTCGGCGTTCGCCGTCAGCGGCTTCCTCGCTGCGGTCGCGGGCGCGCTGTTCGTCTACCAGCAGGGCACGCTCGACACGAGCTCGTTCGTCGAGCAGTTCTCGATCGAGGTCTTCGTCTTCTCCGTCATCGGCGGCCTGTCGGGCGTCGGGCCCGCGGTCGCGGGGGCCGTCCTCTTCGAGGGGCTCAAGACCCTGCAGCCCCTGCAGCACCTGTTCGGGTTCAACGGCACCACCGAGTTCGTCGACACCTTCTTCATCCACGGCAGCCCGCTGCTCGTCCTCACGTTCAGCCCGGGTGGGCTCGGTGCGGGGTGGTACGCCCTGCGGGACCGCTGGCTGCGCGGCGTCGCTGCCCGCCACGAGCTGCACGTCCCCTCCCTCGTCGCCGACCGACGCGTCACCACCCCCGCCGTGTAGGTCTCAGGCAATAGCGGACCCGCCCCCGAACCGCACATGAACAAGACCTTCAAGCCGGCGGAGGACGCGGGGCTGGTCTGCCGCGGCGTCGACGCCGGCTACGACGGCGTGCAGGTGCTGTTCGGCGTCGACCTCGAGGTGCGCCAGGGCGAGGTCCTCGCGCTGCTCGGCACCAACGGCGCCGGCAAGTCGACCCTGCTGCGCGTCGTCTCCGGTCTGCTCCCCGCGACCGGCGGCACGGTCACCCTGCGCGGCAAGGACGTGACCCGGTGCGGGCCGGTGACGATGGCCGGCCGACGCGTGGTGCAGGTGCCCGGCGGACGTGGGGTCTTCCCCACGCTGACCGTCGCCGAGCACTTCACCGCCGCCGCCTGGCTGCTCAGGGACGACCCCGACCTCGACGCGCGCCGCGAGCACGTCCTGGAGTCGTTCCCGCGGCTGCGGGAGAGGTACGACCAGCTGGCCGGCAACCTGTCCGGCGGCGAGCAGCAGCAGCTCGCACTGGGCATGGCCTTCCTCGCCAAGCCCGACCTGCTCATCATCGACGAGCTGTCCCTCGGCCTCGCGCCGACGATCGTCGAGCAGCTGCTGGGGCTGGTCCGCGAGATCAACGCGGAGGGCGCCTCGGTCGTCCTCGTCGAGCAGTCCGTCAACGTCGCCCTCACGATCGCCGACCGCGCGTACTTCATGGAGAAGGGCGAGGTCAGGTTCGAGGGCCCGACCGCCGAGCTGCTCGAGCGCGACGACATCGTCCGGTCCGTCTTCCTCGAGGGCGCCGGCAGACCGGCCACCGCGACGGTCCGCGCGGAGCGCGCCGAGGTCGCCATGGCCGAGCGGTCCGTCGTCCTGGAGACCCGCGGGCTGGGCGTCTCCTTCGGCGGCATCCGCGCCGTCCACGACGTGTCGCTGCAGCTGCGCGAGGCCGAGATCCTCGGGCTCATCGGCCCGAACGGCGCCGGCAAGACGACGCTGTTCGACCTGGTCTCCGGCTTCCTGTCACCGGGATCGGGCGAGGTGCGGCTGCTCGGCCAGGACGTCACGACGTGGAGCCCCGACGCGCGGGCCCGCCTCGGGCTCGGACGCTCCTTCCAGGACGCGCGGATCTTCCCGTCGCTGACCGTCGCCGAGAACATCGCCCTCTCCCTCGAGCGGCACCTCGAGGTCCGCGACCACCTCGCTGCGGGGCTGGGGCTGCCGGCGGTCCGAGAGGTCGAGGAGGACATCGCCTGGACGGTGGCCGACCTCGTCGAGCTGATGCAGCTCGGCGCCTTCCGCGACAAGTTCGTCAGCGAGCTCTCGACCGGCAGCCGACGGGTCGTCGACCTCGCGATGGCACACGCCCACCCCCACCACCACCGCCTCCACCACGACCCCCCCAGCCGCCGCGACCACCCCGAAAACGA
>CBIHPE010000133.1:0-11191 GCA_966212015.1 uncultured Frankiales bacterium
CCCGCCGCTAGGTCGAGCGCCGTCTGACCCGGGCGCAGGTCGAGGGCGCGCGCCACCGCCGTACGCCACCCCCGGTCCTGCCCCAGGGACAGCACCGCGTTGGTGAGGTCGTAGCGGGCCGCGACCTCGTCGAACATCGCGGCGACCTCGGCGGGGTCCTTGTCCAGGCTGGCGCGGGTCACCGCACCATTGTGGGCTACCTGTGGGCTACCCGCTGAAGTCGAGCCCGCCGTAGGCCATGCCGAGGGCGAAGGCGACAGCGGCGCAGCCGATGCCGATCACGTCCAGGAAGCGCTCGGAGCGGGTCCGGCTGACGAGCTGGCCCCACAGCCCCGCGCCGACGCCGAGCAGCCCCGCGAGCGCGCCGGCCCGGTTGGCGTCGCCGGCGACGAGCAGCAGCCCGACGGCGCCGAGGGCGAAGGCGGTGACGGCCAGGACGGCGTCCATCGCGTGGGTCTCTTCGAGGTGGAGAGCAGCAGGTGCGTGCACGGTGGCCTCCCGGTGGGTTCTCGTGCTTGCAGGGTGCGCCTCGACGGGCCGCGGGGCAAGGGCCACGAATACGATGCTCGCGTGGCGTCCCCGGCATCGCTCGACCTGCTCCAGGTCACCAGCGTGCTGTTCGACGCCCCCGACTCGCTGCTCGACCTGCTCCCCGCGGACGGTCCGCTGGCCTGGACCAACGCCGGTGAGGGCCTCGTCGGGTGGGGCACGGCGGCCCGCGTCGACATCACCGGCGACGACCACTTCGGCCAGGCGCAGGCCTGGTGGTCGTCAGTCGTTGCGCGAGCGTCGGTCGACGACAGTGTCGCCGTCCCGGGGTCGGGGCTGGTGGCCTTCGGCTCGTTCGCCTTCGACCCGGCGACCACGTCGTCGGTGCTCGTCGTGCCGCAGGTCCTCATCGGTCGCCGTGACGGCGCGGCCTGGATCACCTGGGTCGGGGCGCGACCGGCCCTCGGTCCGCAGCCCGCGCCGAGCGCACCGCAGGGCGTGCGGTTCGCCGACCGCAGCCGCAGCGGACCGGAGTGGATGGGCGTCGTGGCCGACGCCGTGGCCCGCATCGAGACCGGAGCCGTCGACAAGGTCGTGCTGGCCCGCGACGTCGAGGCCGTCGCGTCCGCCCCCGTCGACGCGCGATGGCTGCTGGCCCGGCTGTCGGAGCGGTACGAGGAGTGCTGGACGTTCTCCGTCGACGGCCTGGTCGGCGCCACCCCCGAGATGCTCGTCCGGCTGCGCGACGGCATCGCGACCTCCCGCGTGCTGGCGGGGACCTTCTGGCCGTCCGGCGACCCGGCCAAGGACCTGCGGCAGGTCGACGTGCTGGCCCGGTCCATCAAGGACATCGAGGAGCACGGCTACGGCCTGCGCTCCGTCGCCGAGGCCCTCGAGCGGCACTGCTCGGCCGTCGAGGTGCCCACGGCGCCGTTCGTCCTCGAGCTGCCCAACGTCATCCACCTCGCGTCCGACGTCCGCGGCATCGTCTCCGACGGCTCGTCGTCCCTCGAGCTGATCGCCTCGCTGCACCCGTCGGCCGCCGTCTGCGGCACCCCGACCGAGGTGGCCCGCGACATCATCCGCGAGATCGAGGGCCTCGACCGCGGCCGCTACGCCGGACCGGTCGGCTGGCTCGACGCTTCCGGCGACGGCGAGTGGGGCATCGCCCTGCGGTGCGGCGAGGTCGACGGGACCCGCGTCCGGCTGTTCGCAGGCTGCGGCATCGTCGTCGGGTCGGACCCCGCCCGCGAGCTGGCCGAGACCAACGCCAAGCTCGTCCCGATGCGCGACGCCCTCACCTCCTGACCGCAGCGGTTCCCGCGGTCCCTGGGACTTTCCAGGGCCGACACGCCGGCGATTCGCGCCCGGATGTCCCTGGGACTTCAGGAGAGGGCGGCCGCCGCTGCCTCGCGGATGCGGCGGTCGAGGGAGACGGCGTCGGTGCGGTCGGTGCGGACCTCGACCACGCTGATGCCGGTCTGCGGCTCGATCGCCTTGCGCAGCTCGTCCAGCGACGCGGCGCGCGTGTAGGGCGTCCGCGTCGCGGCGCAGAGGGCCTCGAGGTCGACGCCGTGGGGCGTGCCGAAGACCCGCTCGAACGCCGCGGCGTGCTCCGGTGCCCCCTGCTCGAGCAGGCCGAAGATGGCGCCCCCGTCGTTGTTGGTGACGACGACCGTGAGGTCGGGCCGCGGCTCGTCGGGGCCGATGACGAGGCCGTTGGCGTCGTGCAGGAAGGTGAGGTCGCCCATCAGCGCCAGGGTGTGCTCGCCCCACGCGAGGGCAGCGCCGACCGCCGTGCTGACCACGCCGTCGATGCCCGCGGCGCCGCGGTTGGCGAGGACCCGCGTGCGGGCCGGAGCAAGCATCAGGTCGCGGACCGGCTTGCTGGAGCCGACGACGAGCGGGGAGCCGACGGCCGCGACAGCGAGGGCCACGGACGGTTCCGAGAGGTCCTGGAGGAGCGGTGAGATCGCCTGCCGCACAAGGGTTCCGGCCCGGACCCACTCGGCGACCCAGCCCTCCGAGGCGCGCGTCGTGGAGGGTACGGCGGGAAGGACCCGGTCTGCCGTGTGGCGCGCGTCCGCCCAGCTGCCGTGGGAGGCGACGACGTCCGACGGTGCGCTCGCGATGAGCCGGCCGATCGCGCGGCTCAGCGTGGGCCGTCCGACGACGAGCACGCGGTCGGGGACCTGCCATCCCGCGACCAGCTCACCGCAGTCGACGACGTTCGGCCCGGTCGCCCCGGACGACGGCTCCGCGATGACCGGCCAGCCACGGCTCTCAGCCAGTGCGAGGACGGACAGGTCCGCGCCGTCACCGGCGACGACCAGGGTGCGGTCGGGGAGGTCGTCCTCGACGCTGACGGTCGCGCGCTGCTTCACGACCGCCGCGGCACGGCCACCGGGGGTCGCGGCGCCGTCGGGCACGAGCGGTTCCCGGAACGCGAGGTTGAGGTGCACGGGCCCGGGCGGAGTGCCGAGATCGCCCGCAGCGCAGGCGATCGCGCGGACGGCGACGCTGCGCCAGTAGTCCTCCTGGCCGAGCTCGGGAGCTCCCACCTCGACGAACAGGCGCGCGCTGTCGCCGTACAGCTTGACCTGGTCGATCGTCTGGTTCGCGCCGCTGCCCCGCAGCTCGGGCGGCCGGTCGGCGGTCAGCAGCAGCAGCGGGACGTGGGCGAAGGACGCCTCGACGACGGCGGGGTGCAGGTTGACCGCTGCGGTGCCGCTCGTCGTGACGACGGGCACGGGACGGCCGCTCGCCTTGGCGAGCCCGAGCGCGAGGAAGCCGGCGGACCGCTCGTCGATGCGCACGTGCAGCCGGATGTCGGCGTCGTGCAGCGCGAACGCGAGGGGGGCGGAGCGAGACCCCGGCGCGAGGACCGCATCGGTCACCCCCTGCCGGACGAGCTCGTCGGCGAGAGTGCGCGCCAGGGCGGTCGACGGGTTCACGGCAGCAACTCAAGCACCCGGGCCAGCCGGTCGCGCCACCACTGCTGCCGATCCGCGGGGGCCGCCCAGCGCTCGAGCAGCGCAAGGTCGGGGACGACGTCCCGGACCGGCATCGAGCCGCCGGCGCCGTCGAGGGAGTCGACCACCACGTCCGCAGCCATGAGCGACGTCGTCGCGAGGCCGCAGGCGAACGGCAGCGAGGGCAGCGACGCAGCGAGGGCGACGCCGGCCCGGATGCCGACGCTCGTGTCGAGCGCGCTGCTCACGACCGCCGGCAGCCCGCATTCTTCGACCACCCGCAGCGCCGCGCGCACCCCACCGAGCGGGGCCACCTTCACGACGACGACGTCAGCCGCCTGCTTCCTCGCGACCAGCAGCGGGTCGCTCGCCTTGCGGATCGACTCGTCCGCTGCGATCCGGGTGCTGACCCGGCGCCGGACGACCGCGAGGTCCTCGACGGTGGCGCAGGGCTGCTCGACGTACTCGAGCTCACCGAGGGCCTGAATGGCGGTGACCGCCTCGTCGACCGTCCACGCGGCGTTCGCGTCGACCCGGACGTTCGGCACCAGCTCGCGGACCGCTGCCACGCGCTCCACGTCGTCACGGAGGGACTGCCCCGCCTGAGCGACCTTGACCTTGGCGGTCGTGCACCCGGGGAAGCGCGCGAGCACGCCCGCCACCTCGGCGGCGGCCACAGCAGGGACCGTCGCGTTCACGGGCACGCTGTCGCGCACGGGGGCGGGCCAGTCGTGGTCGAGGGCGGCCGCCAGCCAGCGCGCGGCCTCGGCGTCGTCGTACTCGACGAACGGCGCGAACTCACCCCAGCCCTGGTCGGTGCGCAGCAGGACCGCCTCGCGGGTCGTCACGCCGCGGAAGGGCACGCGCATCGGGAGGGCGACGACGTGCACTTCTAGGGTGGACACGTGAGCAGCGTTTCAGACACCTTCGACCCCACGGCATGGAAGTCGGTCGACGGCTTCGACGACCTGCAGGACATCACCTACCACCGGCACGTCGACCACGGCATCGTGCGGGTCGCGTTCGACCGGCCCGAGGTGCGCAACGCCTTCCGCCCCGGCACCGTCGACGAGCTCTACCGGGCCCTCGACCACGCCCGGATGACGCCCGACGTCGGGTGCGTCCTGCTCACCGGCAACGGCCCGGCGCCCAAGGACGGCGTGTGGTCGTTCTGCTCCGGCGGCGACCAGCGCATCCGCGGTCGCGCCGGCTACCAGTACGCGAGCGGCGAGACCGCCGACACCGTCGACGCGGCCCGGTCCGGCCGGCTGCACATCCTCGAGGTGCAGCGGCTCATCCGCACCATGCCCAAGGTCGTCATCGCGGTCGTGAACGGCTGGGCCGCCGGCGGTGGTCACTCGCTGCACGTCGTCTGCGACCTCACCCTGGCGAGCCGGGAGCACGCGAGGTTCAAGCAGACCGACGCCGACGTCGGGTCGTTCGACGGCGGCTACGGGTCGGCGTACCTCGCCAAGCAGGTGGGCCAGAAGTTCGCCCGACAGATCTTCTTCCTCGGCGAGGTCCACGACGCTGAGACGATGCACCGGATGGGTGCCGTCAACCTTGTCGTCGACCACGCTTCCCTGGAGCAGAAGGCGATCGAGTGGGGCGTCACCATCCTGGGCAAGTCGCCGCAGGCCCAGCGGATGCTGAAGTTCGCGTTCAACCTCGCGGACGACGGCCTGATGGGTCAGCAGGTCTTCGCGGGCGAGGCGACCCGCCTCGCCTACATGACCGACGAGGCCGTCGAGGGACGTGACGCGTTCCTCGAGAAGCGCGACCCCGACTGGTCGCCCTACCCCTACTACTTCTAGGTGCGTCCGCTGCAGGTCGTCGACCCGGTCGCCGGACCGGTCCTGTTCGACGCCCTGCGCGCGGCGCTCGAGGGCGGCCCGCCCGTGGGCTTCGCCCCCGGACAGGTCCCCGACGACGTCTGCCTGGTCGTCCCGACCTCCGGCTCGACCGGTGAGCCGAAGCACGTCGAGCTGACGCCCTCGTGCCTGCTGGCGTCGGGTGCTGCGACGGCGTCGGTCATCGGCCAGGGCCGCTGGTGGCTGCAGCTGCCGGTGACGCACATCGCGGGCCTGCAGGTCGTCATCCGCTCGGGGTTCGCGCCCTCCGAGAGCGCCGATGGCTGCGACTTCACCTCGCTCGTCCCTACCCAGCTGGTGCGGATGCTCGACGACCCGCGGCTGCCCCGCCTCAAGGCCGTGCTGCTGGGGGGAGCCGCGGCCGCGCCCTCGCTCCTGACAGCGGCACGCGAGCGGGGCATCAACGTGGTGACGACCTACGGCATGTCCGAGACCAGCGGCGGGTGCGTGTACGACGGGACGCCGCTGCCCGGGGTCTCGGTAGACGTCACCGACCGCATCGTGCTGTCCGGCCCAGTGGTGGCGCGGGGCTACTCGGGGGGCGAGGAGTTCCAGGGCACCTTCGTCACGAGCGACGTGGGCCGCCTCGTCGACGGACGGCTCGAGGTGCTCGGCCGGGCCGACGACCTGATCAACACCGGCGGCGAGAAGGTCGCGCCGCTCGCCGTCGAGCAGGCGCTCGCTGCGCACCCCGCCGTCGTCGAGGTCGCGGTGGTGGGTCAGCCGGATCCCGAGTGGGGGTCGAAGGTGGTCGCCTTCGTCGTACTCACCTCCCCGCTGTCGCTGGAAGCGGCGCGCGACTGGGTGGGCGAGCGGATCTCGCGGGTCGCCGCACCTCGCGAGCTCCGGGTCGTCGACGCCCTGCCGCTGCTGCCGGGCGGGAAGGTCGACCGCCTACGCTTGGCGATCTCATGACGAGTCTCGCCCACTGGGTCGAAGGCGCCCGACCGCGCACCCTGCCCGCCGCCGTCTCCCCCGTCCTCGTCGGCACCGGCGCCGCATTCGCCGCCGACGGGTTCGTCTGGGACCGCGCGCTGCTCGCGCTCGTCGTCTCCCTCGCGCTCCAGGTCGGCGTCAACTACGCCAACGACTACAGCGACGGGATCCGCGGGACGGACGAGGTCCGGGTCGGGCCGCTGCGGCTCGTCGGCTCAGGTGTCGCCTCCCCGCGGTCCGTGAAGCTCGCTGCGTTCGCGGCCTTCGGCGTCGCCGCCGTCGCGGGTCTCGCGCTCGCGCTGATGACGACGCTCTGGCTGCTGGCCGTCGGCGTCGCTGCGATCGCCGCCGCCTGGGGCTACACCGGGGGCAAGAACCCGTACGGCTACAAGGGTTTCGGCGAGGTCTTCGTCTTCGTGTTCTTCGGGCTGGTGGCCGTCATCGGCACGACCTACGTGCAGGTCGAGCGCGTCACCTGGCTGTCGGTCGCGGGTGGCATCGCCTCCGGCGCGCTGGCCTGCGCGATCCTCGTGACCAACAACGTCCGGGACATCCCGACCGACCGCGAGCACGACAAGCTGACCCTCGCCGTCCGTCTCGGCGACGCGCGCAGCCGCGTGCTCTACCAGGGGCTCGTCATCGTGCCCTTCGTCTTCGCCGTCGCCGCCGCGTTCTCCCGGCCGCTTGCCCTGCTCGCGCTTCTCGCCACGCCGCTGGCCTGGAGCCCGCTGCAGCTCATCAGGGGTGGCGCCAAGGGCCGCGAGCTCATCGCCGTGCTGCAGGCGACGGGCAAGCTGCAGCTCGCCTTCGGTGTGCTGCTGGGCGCCGGCCTCGCCCTTCCGTGACCGACTACGAGAAGGCCTTCCGCGACGCGGGCCTGCCCTCGTTCATCGCCGACCGGACGGCCGGTCAGGACGTCTGGCGTCGATCCCTTCCCCTGATGGGTTTGGTGCTCTTCGTCGAGGTCCTCGGCGCCGTCGACCTGAAGCTGTCGTTCTGGGCGAACGTCGGCCTCGTCGTCGCCGCCGTCGCCCTGTTGCTCGGCGCGGTCGCGCTCTCCAACCGGGCCCGTGGCCGGTCGCTGCTCAGCGCCCCCTCCGACGCCGGCCGGCTCGAGCTCGGTGGCTTCGTCGTACTCCCCGCTCTGGTCCCCTTGGTCCTCAACCTGCAGCCGGTCAGTGCGCTGGTCACCGCCCTCGGCAACCTCGCGCTGCTCGCCCTGCTCTACGCCGTCTTCGGCTACGGCCTCCCCTCGATCGTCACGTGGGCCGGGCGACGCTTCATCGGTCAGCTGTCGACGGCCGCGCAGCTGCTCGCGCGGGCACTCCCGCTGCTCATGCTGTTCAGCGTCGTGCTGTTCTTCACCGCCGACATGTGGCAGGTCTTCGCCGAGCTCGCCCTGTGGCGCGTCATCGCCGTCGTCGTCCTGCTCGCGCTGCTCGCCGTCGTCTTCATCGTCGTCCGCCTCCCCCGCGAGGTCGCCGACCTGCAGATCGACGACGCACCTCCCCTCGACCGCCGCGAGCGGGTCAACGTCGGCCTCGTCCTGCTGGTGTCGCAGGGACTTCAGGTGCTGCTCATCGCTGTCGCGGTCGGGGTCTTCTTCGTCGCCCTCGGGCTGCTCACCATCTCCAACGGCCTGATCCACACCTGGACCGGCGTGCACCCGCACGTGCTCCTCGGCTCTGGCGACTTCGTCGTCACCGAGGAGCTGGTGCGCGTCGCGTCGGCGATCGCCGCGTTCTCCGGCTTCTACTACGCGATCGCGGTGCTGACGGACCCCACGTACCGCGCGGAGTTCGCGACCGAGATCACGGAGGAGATGCGCCAGTCCTTCGAGGACCGCGCCGCCTACCTCAGGACGCGCGCGGCCTAATCCCCTTGTCGCTCAGGCACTTCCGCTGTCACCCTTCGACGTTCCGTTCACACAGAGAGGTACGCCGTCATGACCGCCACCCAGGTCGCTCCCAAGCTGCTCAGCTGGGCGAGCGACATCGAGCCCGCGACGATCGCGCAGGCCGAGCGCACTGCTCGGCTCGACATCGTCACGGGTCACGTCGCCCTGATGCCCGACGCCCACGTCGGGATCGGGAGCACAGTGGGCTCGGTGGTCCCGACGAAGAACGCGATCATCCCGAGCTGCGTCGGCGTCGACATCGGCTGCGGCATGATCGCGACCGAGACGACTCTCACCGAGAACGACCTGCCGGGCAACATCGACGCGCTCATGCCGCTCGTCGCGAAGGGCATCCCCAGCGGCGTCGGCAAGGGCCACGACTACGGCGCCGGAGAGGTCGACGCGTCCTTCGACGACCTCGGCCAGCCGCACACCAAGCTCGACGGCAAGCTCGCTCAGACCGCCGCCCTGCAGTACGGCACGCTCGGCTCCGGCAACCACTTCGTGGAGCTGACGCTCGACGAGCGCGGTGTCGTCTGGACCGTCCTGCACTCGGGTTCGCGCGGCATCGGCAACAAGCTGGCGACCAAGCACATCGAGGGCGCGAAGGGCCTGATGAAGGAGCGGCTCGGCGTCGAGAAGCTCGAGGACCCGTCGCTGGCGTACCTGCTGGACGGCGAGCCGGCCTTCGACGCCTACATCCAGGACATGCTCTGGGCTCAGCGATACGCGATGGGCAACCGGCAGGTCATGAACAAGGCGCTCCTCAAGGCCGTGTTCAAGGTCGTCGGCAAGGGCGGCAAGCACGGCGCAGTCGTTCGCACCATCAACTGCCACCACAACTTCACGCAGCGCGAGACGCACGGCGGCGTGGACATGTGGATCACCCGGAAGGGCGCGATCAAGGCAGCCAAGGGCGACCTGGGCGTCATCCCGGGCTCGATGGGCACCCGGAGCTACATCGTGGAGGGCAACGGATCGGCGGCGTCGTACGAGTCCTGCTCGCACGGCGCGGGTCGCCGGATGAGCCGGGGCGAGGCACGGCGCAGCCTGACCGCGTCGAGCCTGAAGAAGGCGATGGCCGGCCGCACCTGGAACGAGGCGCAGGCCGACGCCCTCGTCGACGAGCACCCGCTGGCGTACAAGGACATCGACCAGGTCATGGCGGACCAGGCCGACCTGGTGACGGTCCAGCACACGCTGCGCCAGGTGTTCAACTACAAGGGCGTCTGACGCAACGGCAACAGCCTGAGCGCGCCCGCGGTACGCCCCGGACCACTCAGGCTGACGCAGAAGCAGCACAGTGGGGGCATCGGCACGGCCGCCAGGCGCGAGCCCACCGACGCAAGCCCCATCGTGCTGCTTCTGCGTCACCCCACACATCGCGTCACTAGCCTGACTCCCGTGGAGGAGCTGGTGGGCAAGCTGGGCGAGGTCGTCACCCGCATCGAGGGCGGGGACGAGCCTGGCGAGGTCAGCCTGCTCGTCTACGGGATGCGGGAGAAGTACTTCGCCCTCGGGCGCGAAGAGATCCCCGTCGGCTCTAAGGTGCTCGTGATCCACGACCGCGGGAACCGCACGGTCGACGTCGAGCCGTGGAGCGGTCTCTAGGAGAACCACGATGTTCGGTTGGCGGGTCCCGGCGCCCAACGAGGCGATGCTCATCAGCGGTGGCAAGCAGAAGCAGACCGCCGAGGGCGGCATGCCGTTCCGGATCGTGTCAGGTCATGGCGCGTTCGTCGTCCCGGTCTTCCGCAAGGCCAGCTTCCTGAGCCTGGCCATGCGCGAGGCGGTCGTGACGGACGACTGCGTGACGCAGCAGGGCATCACCCTGCTCGTGAAGGCCGTCATCGCCTTCAAGGTCGGGAGCGACCCCGCGAGCATCGCGGCGGCGGCGCAGCGGTTCCTCGACGACCAGGACCACATGGACGCGCTGACGGGCCAGATCTTCGCGGGCCACCTGCGCAGCATCGTCGGCTCGATGACGGTCGAGTCGATCATCCGCGAGCGCCAGACGCTCGCCGAGAACGTCCTCGACGCCAGCAAGGTCGAGATGGGTCACCTCGGGCTGACGGTCGACTCGCTGCAGATCCAGAGCATCGACGACAAGGGCAGCGGCTACATCGCCGCGCTGGCGGCACCGCACCAGGCGACCGTCAACCAGGCGGCCAAGATCGCCCAGGCCGCGGCCGACCAGGCCAGTGCCATGGCGCAGCAGGAGTCCGACCGCAACCAGGCGGAGTTCGCGCGCCAGACCGCGATCAAGAAGGCCCAGTACCAGGCCGAGATCGACCAGGCCCAGTCCACCGCCTCCCAGGCCGGCCCCCTCGCCGAGGCGCAGGCCCAGCAGGCCGTGCTCGCGGAGCAGGCCCTCGTGGCGAAGAAGAACGCCGAGCTCCGCGAGGCCGAGCTGATCGCCGAGGTCGTGAAGCCGGCGCTCGCCGAGGCCGAGCGCATCAAGACGATCGCGAAGGCGCAGGCCGAGGCGACGAAGCTGTCCGCCGGGGCGGCCGCGGCCGAGGGCAGGATCGCCCTCGACCAGCAGCTCATCGCGCAGCTGCCCGAGCTGCTCCGGGCCGCCGCCGAGGGCCTGCAGGGCGCCAACCTCACGGTGCTCAACGGCGCGGAGGGCCTCAACGGGACCGTCGCTTCCCTTGCGTCCCAGGGGATCGCGATCCTCAAGAGCCTCAACGCCGCCATGCCGAGCAACGTCGACGGCGAGGTCGTGTACGACGAGACAGCCGCCGCCGAGGAGACCACCGAGGACGAGACCACCTGACCGAGCACGGGTGGCGGACAGCCGTGCGGGCCGCCCTGTGGGTGGCCCTGCTGTCGGTCGTCGCGTTCGCCGTCGGCATGCCGACGGTGGGCCTGTCCCGGGTCCTGCTGACCCGGGACTTCGAAGCGCTGGCGCTCGCACCGGTCGCGACGTGCGCCGCCGCCATCGGCGTGATCGTCGTCGGAGCGCGGCGGCTGCCGAAGGAGTCGCCGCAGGTGCGCTACCGGTACCCGCTCTGGAAGGTCGC
>CBIHPE010000134.1:0-11154 GCA_966212015.1 uncultured Frankiales bacterium
CAGGCCCTCGCGCTTCACCAGGCCCTTGAGGTCGGTGTACTCGGGCCCCATCACGGCCTTGGTCTTGATCCAGGCCGGCTTGCGCTCGATCGGCGTCTCGCTGTTGCGCACCTCGAGGCGCAGCAGCTTCCGTCCGTCCGGCGCGATAGTCATCCTGCATAGGCTAACCGCGTGCGCATGCTCTACCTTCCCGTCGCTGACCTGGAGGCCCTCGAGGCCGACCCCGACCTCGCCGCCCTGTGGTTCGCCGACGGCGAGCCGGTGGACCTGGGGCACGCCTGGCACGGGCTGCACGTGATGCTGAACGGGTCGGCGTGGGGCGGTTCCGCGCCGCTGTACGACGCCGTCCTCGGCGGTACGCCCCTGGGTGACCCCACCTCGTACGAGCCGATCCGCTTCGTCGCGCCCGCCGACGTGAAGGCGGTCGCCGCCGCGCTGCCCTCGGCGGAGGAGCTCACGCCGCGCTTCACCCACGCCAAGCTCAAGCAGGCGGAGGCCTACCCCGAGCACCGCTGGAACGAGCCGGACGTCCTGACCGCCTTCCTGCTCCCCGCGTACGAGACCCTCCGGTCCGTCTTCGAGGACGCCGCCGCCGAGGGCCAGGCGGTCCTCATCACCCTCGACCGCGAGTAGTCCTCCTCCGCGCGTACGGATTCTGCACACCACGGGTGTGCAGAATCCGTGGCTGGTCCCGAGGCCTTTTTCACTCCTGGCTCGCTCCCACGGATTCTGCACGTCGGGGGTGTGCAGAATCCGTAGGCGCTGGGCACGACACCCGGGCCCCCGGCCGACCGTAGGGTCCTGGGCATGGACCTGCGGATCTTCACCGAGCCCCAGCAAGGCGCCACCTACGACCAGCTGCTCGCGGTCGCGCAGAAGACGGAGGCGTGCGGCTTCGACGCGTTCTTCCGCAGCGACCACTACCTGACGATGGGCGGCGACGGGCTCCCGGGGCCCACGGACGCCTGGACGACGCTGGCCGGGCTGGCCCGGGAGACCTCGCGCATCCGGCTCGGCACGCTCGTCACGGCGATGACGTTCCGGCTGCCGGGGCCGCTGGCGATCAGCGTCGCGCAGGTCGACCAGATGTCCGGCGGTCGCGTGGAGCTGGGCCTCGGGACCGGCTGGTACGACGGGGAGCACACGGCGTACGGGATCCCGTTCCCGCCTCTGGGGGAGCGGTTCGAGCGGTTCGAGGAGCAGCTCGCCATCGTCCGCGGTCTGTGGGAGGCGGACGGGCCGTTCTCGTTCGCCGGCACGCACTACCAGCTGACCGAGAGCCCGGCGCTGGCCAAGCCCGCGCAGAAGCGGTTGCCGATCATCATCGGTGGCTTCGGTGCCAAGCGGACGCCGCGCCTGGCGGCGACCTACGCCGACGAGTTCAACGTGCCGTTCCACTCGCTCGACGAGACCGTCGCCGCCTTCGGGCGCGTGCAGGCCGTCGCGACCCGTGAGCTCGTCTACTCCGCCGCCCAGGTGGTGTGCGTGGGAGCCGACGACGCCGAGGTCGCGCGCCGGGCCAAGGCGATCGGCCGCGATCCCGAGAAGGTCCGCGACGAGGGCTTCGCGGGCAGCCCGGCCGAGGTCGTCGACAAGCTCGGCCGGTTCGCCGAGGCCGGTGCGAGCCGGGCCTACCTGCAGGTGCTCGACCTGAGCGACCTGGACCACCTCGAGCTCATCGCGAGCGAGGTCCTGCCCCAGGTCCGCTGACCCACCTCGTTCCCACAGCACCAGGGTGCTGGGGAAACAGGGGTGGTCAGGCGCTGAGCTTCTCCTTGAAGAAGGCCAGCACCTTCTGGACTGACTCCTCGTCGCGGTGCTCGGTGACGACGGAGTGCCCCTTGCCCTCGAGCTCGACGGCGATGAAGCCGTCGCCGAGCTCCCTCTTGAGGGTCTCGAAGCGCTTCCCGACGGCGGGGTCGCTCTTGTAGCGCAGCCCCAGGACCGAGCAGCCGGCGTTCACCCGCTCCTTGACCTTCGTGAGGTCGGCGGGGGAGAGGTTGAGGTCGCGCGACAGCTTCGGCGTCACGACGAAGGGCACCGACGGCTGCGAGAGCACGGGGGCGGCGACGTGACCGTCGACCATCATCGCGAGGGCGAAGCCGCCCGTGAAGCACATGCCGAGGGCACCGACGCCGGGACCACCGAGCTCCTCGTGCAGCGACTTCGCGAGGGCCCGGGTCCACGACGCGATGGCCGACGTCTTGTTCGTCGCCAGGGCCGTGAACTCCTTGGAGATGCACACCTGTGCGAGCGACTTCACGATCGCGCCGGTCGACATGGCGTTGCCCGGCGTGCCGAACAGCGACGGCATCACGACGGTGAAGCCCGCGTCGACGACCTCCTCCGCGAAGCCCTGCACCTTCGGCGTGATGCCGGGGATCTCGTGGATCACGACGACCCCCGGCCCGGTGCCCCTGCGGAAGACCGGGAAGCCCCGGCCTTCCGCCTCGAAGACGCTCTCGTCCCACCCGGCCAGTCGGCTCATGGCAGGCACTCTAGAGAGCGGCGGCGCCCAGCAGCGCGGGGAGGTGGCTGTCGAGCACCGGTATGACCTCGTCGACGGTGATGTCGCGGTCGAGCTCCTTCGACAGCGTCGTGACGCCGGCGTCGGTGATGCCGCAGGCGACGACGGCGTCGTACGCCGCGAGGCTGTTGCAGACGTTGAGGGCGAAGCCGTGCATCGTCACGCCGCGAGCGACCCGGATGCCGATGGCGCCGAGCTTTCGCTGCCCGTCCGTGGTCCAGACGCCGGAGCGACCCTCCACCCGGATCGTCGGCAGCCCGAGGGCGGCGCACACGTCGATGAGCACCTGCTCGAGCCGGCGCACGTAGGCGACGACGTCGACGGGGTCGGTCAGCCGCACGATGGGGTAGCCGGTGATCTGGCCGGGGCCGTGCCAGGTGATCTTGCCGCCGCGGTCGACGTCGATGACGCGGGAGCCGTCGGTCGGGCGCTCCCAGGGCTCGGTGCGCTTGCCCGCCGTGTAGACGGGCTCGTGCTCGAGCAGCAGGACCACGTCGCCCTGCGTCCCGTCGGCCACGGCGTCGTGCAGCCGCTGCTGCAGCGCCCACGCGTCGTCGTACGACACGTGACCAAGATGACGGATCTCCACACGGCCAGCGTACGTCCGCGCCGATAGGTTCCCCGTCATGTCACGGACGTGGGTGCGCGCCCTGCTGGCCGCGATCGGGATGATCGCTGCGGTGCTCGTCGGGCTCGGGTCGTTCTCGGCCAAGCTCACGGACGTCGAGTCCAACCGCAACCAGGACTTCCTGCCGGCGTCCGCGGAGGCCACCCGGACGCTGAACGCGATGGCGGCGTTCATCCCGCCCGACGACGTGCCGACCGTCGTGCTCTACGAGCGCAAGGACGGTGCCCTCACCGACCGCGACAAGGCGCGGGTGCTGGACGACCTGCGCCGGCTCCGCGACCTCGGCGGCCTCGACGGCGAGCCGACCCCGCCGATCTACAGCCCGGACGGGCACGCGGTGCAGCTGTACCTGCCGCTCGACGGGGCCGACCTCGACGCGTTCGTCGACCACGTCGACAGGATGCGCGAGCTCGTGAAGCGGCCCGGGCCACCGGGTCTCGACGTCTACGTCACCGGCCTCGGTGGCGTGAACGCCGACCTGTTCACGCTGTTCCAGAAGATCGACGGGCCGCTGCTGCTCGGGACCGTCGGCATCGTCATCCTCATCCTGCTGGTGGTATACCGCAGCCCGGTCCTGTGGCTGTTCCCGGTGGTCACGGCCGGCGTTGCCTACGTCAGCGCGACCGGCCTGCTCTACCTGCTCGTGAAGTCGGGTGCCGTCACCCTCAACACCCAGAGCTCCGCGATCGTGCTCGTGCTCATCTTCGGGACGACGACCGACTACTCACTGCTGCTCATCGCGCGGTACCGCGAGGAGCTGCACCTGCACGAGAGCACCTGGGACGCGATGCGGGCGGCTTGGCGGGGTGCGATGCCGGCCGTCGTCGCCTCCGCCGCGACGGTCGCCCTCGGGCTGCTGTGCCTGCTCGCCAGCGAGCTCGAGGGCAACAAGGGCCTCGGCCCCGTCTGCGCCGTCGGCGTCGCCTGCGCGGCGCTGGCAGCCCTCACCGTCCTGCCCGCTCTTCTGCTCCTCGGCCGCTGGGTGTTCTGGCCGAAGGCCCCGCACGTCGACGGCGAGGACCCGGTGCACGAGGGCCTCTGGTCGCGGCTCGCGGACCGCCTCGACAGGGGCGCAGGCAAGTACGCCCTGGCGACGGTCGTCGTCCTTGTCGGCCTCACCGCGCTCGCGCCGACCCTCAAGGCGTCCGGCGTGCCGTACCTGAAGGCGCTGTCCAAGAGCGCCGACTCGGTGCAGGGCCAGACCCGCCTCGAGGCGCACTTCCCGGGCGGTCTCGGCGCTCCCGTGCAGGTCATCGCCCCCGCAGCCAAGGCCGAGCAGGTGCGCCAGGTCCTCAGCGCCGACAAGGGCATCAGCCTCGTCGTGCCCTTCACGAGTGGTGCCGTCACCAGCGACCGGCCGGAGGTGAAGGACGGCAAGGTGCTGCTCCTCGCTGTGCTCAAGAAGGACGGCTACTCCGAATCCGCCAAGGACACGATCAAGGCGCTGCGGCGCTCGGTCGACGCGGCCTCGCCCGACGTGCTCGTCGGCGGCAGCACCGCGATCGACCTCGACATCCGCAACGCCTCGCTCCGCGACAACAAGGTGATCCTGCCGATCGTCGTCGTGCTCATCTTCGTCGTGCTCTGCCTGCTGCTGCGGGCCGTCGTCGCACCGCTGCTGCTGATGGTGACCGTGGTCCTCAGCTACCTGTCGGCGCTCGGCATGTGCGCGCTGCTGTTCAACCACGTCTTCCACTACCCGGGCGCCGACGCGGCCTTCCCGCTGTTCGCGTTCGTGTTCCTCGTGGCGCTCGGCGTCGACTACAACATCTTCCTCATGACGCGCGTGCGCGAGGAGGCGATGGAGCGCGGCACCCACGAGGGCATGCTGCGCGGCCTCACGGTGACCGGCGGGGTCATCACCAGCGCCGGCATCGTGCTCGCGGCGACGTTCGCCACCCTCATCTTCACCGGCCTGGTCTTCGCGGCCGAGATGGGCATCGCGGTCGCGTTCGGCGTGCTGCTCGACACCTTGGTCGTGCGGTCGCTGCTCGTCCCGGCCCTGGTCCTCAAGCTCGGCGACCGCATCTGGTGGCCGTCCCGGCTCGGTCGGCAGGTCAGCCCAGCAGCCGCGCCGGAAGCACTGTCTCTCTGACCTCCCCGTCGACGAGCTCGACCCGGTAGGCCGAGGCGCCCGGCTTGTCGGCGATCACCTCGTGCACCTCGGTGCCGCGGTAGACGATGCCGCACCCGTCGTCGGTGGCGAAGCTCGTCGGCAGCGTCCCGTCGCCGACCATCCGGTGCAGCAGCGGCCGGCGCTGTCCCTCGCCGTCGTAGTGCACGCCGCAGCCGTAGGGGAGGAACCCGAGCCCGTTCGTGATGCCCTGCAGGCTCGGGCCGAACGAGTCCGTCGGCCCGCCCTCGTGCCAGCAGATCGACCCCGCGCTCACCCCGCCGAGGACGACGCCGGCCTCCCAGGCCTCGCGCATCGCCGTGTCGAGGCCGTGCAGGCGCCAGAGGGCGAGCAGCCCCGCGACGCTGCCACCACCGACCCACACGACGTCCGAGTCGAGCAGCAGCTGCCGCGGGTCGTCGGTGTTCGGCATCGCCATGAGCTTCAGGACCGTCACGTCGAAGCGGGTGCCGTAGAACGCCTCGTGCACCCGCCAGCCCCACTGGTCCGCGTCACCGCTCGCGGTCCCGACTGCGGTGAGCCGGACCCGGCCCTCGACGCCCCTGAGCGACGCCAGGTGGTCGAACACCGGCCCCGGCCGCATGAACGTGCGCGTGCCCTGCGTGAAGCCCATCGACGTGCCGACGATCCACCGGTCCATGGCGGCGACCGTACCTGTGGACAACGAGAACGGGCGACTGCGTTCTTTCCCTACGTTGCAGGGCATGCAGGACTTCACGCTGCCGGGGCACGAGGTGCTCGAGCTCCTCGGCTACGGCACCACCGGTGAGGTGTGGCGCGCCCGCCGCGGGGCCGAGCTGGTCGTCCTGCGCCGGCTCGCGTCGGTCGACGCCGACGCCCTGGCCGAGGTACGTCGTCAGGCGACCGTCGTCCGCACCCTCGGGTCCCGGCACCTGGTGCGGCTGAAGAACGTGACGCGCGCGCAGGGCGACGAGGTGCTGGTCCTCGACCACGCCGCCTGCGGCTCGCTGGAGGCGCTGCTCGCCGACCGCGGCGCGCTCACGCCGGGCGAGGTCGTCACCGTCCTCGCGCCGCTGGCCGAGGCCCTCGGCCAGGCCCACGACCACGGGCTGCGGCACCGCCGGCTGACCGCCAGCCGGGTGCTGCTCGACGTCGGGGGTGTGCCGAAGCTCGACGGCCTCGGGCTCGACCCGCTGCACGACCCGGCGACCAGCCTCGACCCCACCGGCGTGCTCGGGCCGTCGGCGGACGTGTGGGCGCTCGGCGACCTCGGCCGTCGGATGCTCGGCGGTGAGCTTCCCGAGACGGCGCCCCGCCCGCTCGTGCTGGCGCTCCGACGGGCTCTCGACCCGGATCCGCTCGCCCGCCCGTCGGCGGAGGAGCTCGCGTCAGCCCTGCTCGCCGCATGCCCGGCCGAACCGCTCACCGGACTGCCGGCGCCGGTAGTGCTGCCCACTCCGGCCCCGCGGCTGCCCCGTCGCGTCCCGCGGCCGCTGATCGTCTCGGGCGGCGTCGCCGCGGCCCTCGCGCTGGTCATCGGGGTCGGCTGGGTCTGGGGCGCGGGCAGCGCCCCGGCCACAGCCAGCGTCCAGCAGGTCCCGACCGACTGGAGCGCCGTGGTCACGGGGCTGGACGCGGCGCGGACCCGCGTGTTCGCCACGGGGCGGCCTGCAGGGCTGACGGCGGTCTACGAGGAGGGGTCGGAGCTGCTGCAGGACGACGCGGCCGTGCTGGCGGACCTGCGGGCGCGGCACGTCACCGTGCGCGGTCTCGCGCACCGGGTCCTGTCCGTCGACGGGCTGGTGTCCAGCGGCGACCGGGTCACGCTGAGCGTGCGGCAGTCGCTGTCGCCGTACGTGCTCGTGGACGCCCGCGGGACCGTCGTCGAGAAGCACACCGCCGGTCCCGTCCTGAAGGTCCGGATGGTGCTGGTTCGCACTCCGGACGGCTGGCGGGTCGACGAGGTCCGCCCCGCCTGATCTGGTCCTTTCGGGTCATGGCGGCTGACCCCGCCGGTCAGGCAACCTTCAGTGAGCACGTGCATGCGCACCGTGACCACGCGGCGGTGTCGGGCGACACAGGGAGACTTCGGCATGACGGCGATCGCCGCCCATCAGGCGAGCGCCGCGATCCCCAGGCAGCGGATGCCTGAGGGCGGCGCGGCGAGTCCGGCGGCGCCGGCTGAGCACCCGCGGGCCCTGGGCTGGTTCGGCACGAGCGCCCTGGCGATGGGCGGCAGCAACCAGAGCCTGTTCCTGCTCACCGCCCTCGTCATGACCCAGGGCTCGGCGGCGGTGCCGCTGCTCGTCATCGGCCTGGTCCTCTCGTGGATGGCCGCGCCGGGCTGGACCGAGCTCGTCCTCATGTACCCGAAGCGCGTCGGAGGCATCAGCGCGACCTGCGCGGAGGCCTTCCGTCCGTACTCGCCCGTCCTCGCGAACCTCACCGGGGTCTGCTACTGGTGGGGCTGGGTGCCGACCTGCGGCCTGACCGCGCTGCTGAGCGCGTCGGCCCTGCACCACTGGTACCTGCCGGGCGTGCCGGTCACCGGGCTCGCGATCGTCATCGTGCTGGCGTTCATGGCGCTCAACCTGTCCGGCGTCGCCCGGACGGCGAGGGTCGTGAAGGTCATCGCGATCGGGTCCGCGGCCCTCGCGTTCCTGTCGGCGCTGGTGCCGATCGTGTTCGGCACCGTCGACTGGCAGCAGGCCACCTCCTACGACCTGACCACCCCGTTCAGCGGCGTCTTCGGCTCCGTCACCTCGGCCATGGCAGGGCTCTACCTGATCGGGTTCGCGGCACCGGCGTTCGAGGCCGCGACCTGCCACGTGGGGGAGACCAAGGACCCCGAGAAGAACGTGCCGCGCGCCGTCTTCGCCAGCGGCGCGATGGCGAGCGTCTACTTCCTGATCCTGCCGGTGGTCTGGCTCGGGGTGTTCGGCGCGCACGGTCTCAACGCCCAGTTCGGAGCCGACCTGGCGAAGGACCTCGGACCGACGTTCTCGCCGCTCGTCGGCGCCGCCGGCAAGTCGTTCGCCGTCTGGTTCATGGTCCTCAACATGTTCCACGGCACCGTGCAGCCGCTGGCCGGAGCCGCGCGGACCCTGTCGCAGTGCGCCGAGGACGGGCTGCTGCCGCGACTGCTGGAGAAGCGCAACCGGCACGACGCGCCCTGGGTCGCGACCCTCATGACGGCGACCTTCGCCATCATCTTCCTGGTCGCCGGCGACCCCGTCTGGATGATCGCGGCGGCGAACTTCACCTACCTCATCGGCATCTGCCTGCCGTCGGTCGCCGTGTGGCTGCTGCGGCGGCACCAGCCGCACCTGGCGCGGCCGTACCGGGCGCCGCGCGGCACCATCGTCCTGGGCGTCATGGCCGCCGCGGTGTGGCTGCTGTCGACGGTGCTCGGCTTCGAGCAGTTCGGCCTGCCGACCGTCATCTTCGGGCTTGCCCTGGCCTACAGCGGATCTGCGGCGTACGCCTGGCGCCTCCGGCAGGACCGGATCGCCGAGGGCCGCGCGCGCGTGGGCCGCAGCCTGCACCTGAAGCTCACCGGCGCGATGCTCGCCGTGATGGCGCTCGACGGCATCGGCTACTACGTCGCCATCGGGCACCTCCCGCACGACGACCAGGCATTCGTGACGGTGCTGCAGGACATCTTCGTCGCGGTCGCGATCCTCACGATCACCGTCGGGCTCGTGCTGCCCGGCATGATCGCCCACGCCACCGTCCAGGTCGCGGACGCCGCGAAGCGGCTGACGACCGGCACCATCGCCGACCTGACGCGCGCCATGGAGGCGCTCGGCGACGGCGACCTCGAGCAGGCCCGGGCCCGCGTCAGCTACGAGCCGATCGTCGTGCGCAGCCGCGACGAGGTCGGGGAGATGGCCCAGGCCTTCAACCGCATGCAGGACGGGGTCCGGCGGGCGGCCTTCGGCCTCGACGGGGCGCGCGAGGAGCTGCGCCGGTCGCGGGCCCACCTCGAGCACCTCGCGTCTCACGACCCGCTCACGGACCTGCCGAACCGGCGCGCGCTCGAGCAGGCCCTGAACGAGCTCGTCGCGACCTCGCGGGCGCGCGAGCAGCACGGTGCCGTGGTCGTCATCGACCTCGACGGGTTCAAGTACGTCAACGACTCCCGCGGCCACGCCATCGGCGACCTGGTCCTCACCCAGGTCGCGGACCTGCTGCGCCGCACCCTGCGCCCCGCGGACGTGCTCGGCCGGCTCGGCGGCGACGAGTTCGCGGTCCTGCTCTCGGACACCACGCCCGACGAGGCCGAGCGGGTCGTGCTGCGGGTCCTGGAGGCGCTCCGCGCCGGCGTGCTGGTCGTCGACGGCAGCCGCGCCATCCGCTCCACCGCGTCCATCGGCCTCGCGGTCTTCGGTCCGGACACCCGGCTCACCGGGGAGCAGCTGCTCGTCGACGCCGACGTCGCCATGTACGACGCCAAGGAGGCCGGCCGCGACCGGCTCGCCCTGTCCAGCGGCAGCGACCCGCACCAGGTCGAGCTCCGCGAGCGGCACACCTGGCTCGAGCGCGTGCGCGACGCCCTCGAGCACGACCGCTTCGTGCTGCTCGGCCAGCCGATCCTCGACCTGCGCACCGGTGAGGTCCCGCGGCACGAGCTGCTGCTCAGGATGATCGCGGAGGACGGCTCCCTCATCCCGCCGGGCGCCTTCCTCGGCCTGGCCGAGCGGGCGGGCGTCATCGGCGCCATCGACCGCTGGGTGCTGCGTCGCGCCTTCGCCATGCTCCGGTCCGCCCAGGCGTCGGGCTTGCGCCCCCAGTACTCCGTGAACCTGTCCGGTCCGTCGGTCGGCGACGCCGAGATCCTCGCCCTCGTCGAGGCCGAGCTCGCCTCGCTGCCGCACCCGCGCGGGGCACTGGTCCTCGAGGTCACCGAGACCGCCGCCGTCGTCGACCTGGACCGCGCGCGTTCCTTCGCCGAGCGTCTCCACGCCCTCGGCATCGGTCTGGCGCTCGACGACTTCGGGTCCGGCTACGGCTCCTTCGCCTACCTCAAGGAGCTGCCCTTCGACGTCCTGAAGATCGACGGGCAGTTCATTCGCGGCCTGGTGCACTCCATCGAGGACCAGGCCGTCGTCACTGCTCTGGTCACCATCGCCCGGGCCCTCGAGAAGCAGACCGTGGCCGAGTTCGTCGAGGACGAGCCGACCCTCGCGATGCTGCGCGCCCTCGGCGTCGACCAGGCCCAGGGCTACGTCATCGGCCGCCCCGCCTCAGTCCTGCAGGGCGTCGCCTAGGTCCGGTCGCCGGAAGGCGTACCCGCTCTTCTCCAGCACCGCCGGCACGATCCGCTGGCCGTGCACGACCTCCGCCGCGAAGCCGCCGAGGGCCAGCTTGAGCGCCGCCTGAGGGACGCCGACCGGCAGGGTGGGACGGTGGACGGCCTTGCCCAGCGCCTTGGTGAAGTCGCGGTTCGTGACGGGGTCGGGGGCGGTCAGGTTGACCGGTCCGCTCACGTCGGCCGTGAGCAGGTGGAGGATCGCCTGCACCTCGTCCTCGAGCGCGATCCAGCTGACCCATTGCTTCCCGCTGCCGAGCGGCGCGCCGCCACCGGCCTTGAAGATCGGCAGCTGCTTCTTCAGCGCGCCGCCGCTGCGGCTCTGCACGATCCCGGTCCGCAGGTGCGCCACCCGCGCTTTGCTGTCTGCCGCCTCGGTGGCCCGCTCCCACTGCACGCAGACGTCCGCCAGGAAGGTGTCACCCGCGATGGCGGTCTCGTCGAGGATCTCGTCGCCCGTGTGCCCGTAGAACCCGATCGCGCTCCCGCTCAGCAGCACCGGCACGCCCGCCTGGGCGACCGCTGACGCGACGGCCCGCGTGCTCACGGTGCGCGACTCGAGGATCAGCTTCTTGTACGACGGCGACCACCGC
>CBIHPE010000135.1:0-11115 GCA_966212015.1 uncultured Frankiales bacterium
CGGGCGCACCGCGACCAGGCCGCTGCGGAGCTCGAGGACCACCCGCACGACGAGCTCGCCACCCGCCGCAAGCGCCGCACCTCCGCGTAGGAGGGCGTTTCCCCGGCACCAGGGTGCTGGGGAAACGGGAGACGCCAGGATCACACCGTGTCGAGGGGTGTCCTCGGGCGGATCCGTTGGTAGTTTCGGCGGTGCCGATCACCCCACGCGGGAGAGTCCCTGCGCAGCCAGCGCCGGGCGCCGAAGGAGCATCTCCTCCCCACCAACCTCTCAGGCCACCGGACCGCACGGGGTAGGCACCTCTGGAAAGCCCGGGGGCAGCGCCCCGCTGCGTGGCAGCGCAGCGTGGCAGCGGTCCCCGGCGCCGACGGTGCAAGCCTGTGGCAGCAGGCGAAGCTCTCAGGCTCCATGACAGAGGGGGAGGGCCGTACGCGCGTCAGCCGACGTCTGCGTCAGCATGCCCTCCGGAAGGTCGCCCGCACATGTCGCTCACGCCGTCGCTCAAGGACCTCGAGTCCGCCGCCCCGTTCTCCACGCGCCACATCGGTCCGTCCGAGGACGAGATCGCCAAGATGCTCGCCGTGGTCGGGCACGGCAGCCTGGAGGACCTCGCCCGCACCGCCGTGCCGGACGCGATCCGGGCCACGGAGCGGCTCGACCTGCCGCCGGCGGCGACCGAGCAGGAGGCGATCGCGGAGCTGCGCGCCCTCGCGGCGCAGAACACCGTCCAGGTCCCGATGATCGGCCTGGGCTACTACAACGCCTTCACGCCGCCGGTCGTGCTGCGCAACGTGCTGGAGAACCCGGCCTGGTACACCGCCTACACGCCGTACCAGCCCGAGATCAGCCAGGGCCGCCTGGAGGCGCTGCTCAACTTCCAGACGATGGTCGGCGACCTCACCGGCCTCCCGACGAGCAACGCCAGCCTGCTCGACGAGGGCACCGCTGCCGCCGAGGCCATGACCCTCGCGCGCCGCCAGTCCAAGGCGCCCGCGGACGCGGTCTTCGCGATCGACGCGGACCTGTTCCCGCAGACGAAGGCGGTCGTGCGGACGCGCGCGTACCCGCTCGGCATCGAAGTCGTGGAGGTCGACCTGTCGACTTCTCTCCCTAGCAACATCTTCGGCCTCCTGGTCCAGTACCCGGGTGCAAAGGGCCAGGTCAGGGACCTGAAGCCGCTCGCCGAGCACGCCCACAGCAGCGGCGCTCTGCTCGTCGTGGCGGCTGACCTGCTCGCCCTCACGCTGCTGGAGAGCCCTGGCGATGCGGGCGCCGACGTCGCCATCGGCACGTCCCAGCGGTTCGGGGTCCCGCTCGGCTACGGCGGTCCGCACGCCGGCTACATGGCGGTCCGCTCCGGTCTGGAGCGGGCCATCCCCGGCCGGCTGGTCGGCGTCTCCGTCGACGTCGACGGCAACAAGGCGTACCGCCTCGCGCTGCAGACGCGTGAGCAGCACATCCGCCGCGAGAAGGCCACGTCGAACATCTGCACCGCCCAGGTGCTGCTCGCCGTGATCGCCGGGATGTACGCCGTCTGGCACGGTCCCGAGGGCCTCACCGCGATCGCGCAGCGCACCCACCGCTACGCGACGCTGCTCGGCAGGGCGCTGGGCGCCACCGGCAGCTTCTTCGACACGGTCACCGTGGAGCGGGAGAGCGCCGCCGAGATCGTCGAGAGGGCGCGGCTGGCCGGGGTGGACCTGTTCCTCGACGGCACGAGCGTCAGCATCAGCACCGACGAGACGACGACGCGGGCACACCTCGACCTGGTCATCGAAGCCTTCGGTGTCCAGCGTCAGGACTGGGACGCGCTCGACGCGACCACCGAGGACACCCTGCCTGCCGCGCTGCGCCGTACCAGCCCGTTCCTCACCCACGAGGTCTTCCGCACCCACCACAGCGAGACCGCGCTGCTGCGCTACCTGCGCCGCCTGGCCGACAAGGACCTCGCGCTCGACCGCAGCATGATCCCGCTCGGGTCCTGCACGATGAAGCTCAACGCCACGACCGAGATGGAGCCGGTCACCTGGCCGGAGTTCGGCTCGATCCACCCCTTCACGCCGACCCAGCACGCACGCGGCTACCGCACGATGGTCACCGACCTCGAGCGCTGGCTGTGCGAGGTCACGGGGTACGACGCGGTCTCGCTGCAGCCGAACGCCGGCTCGCAGGGCGAGCTCGCCGGCCTGCTGGCCATCCACGAGTACCACCGCGCCAACGGGCACGCGGAGCGCGACGTCTGCCTGATCCCGGCCTCCGCCCACGGCACGAACGCCGCGAGCGCGGTCATGGCCGGCCTCAAGGTCGTCGTCGTCGGCACGGCGCCCGACGGCACCGTGGACCTGCACGACCTCCGGGCCAAGATCGCCGAGCACGCTGACGATCTCGCGGCGATCATGATCACCTACCCGTCCACGCACGGCGTGTACGAGCAGGAGGTCACCGAGATCTGCGGCCTCGTGCACGACGCGGGCGGCCAGGTCTACGTCGACGGCGCCAACCTCAACGCGCTCGTGGGCCTGGCCAAGCCCGGGAAGTTCGGCGCGGACGTCTCGCACCTCAACCTGCACAAGACGTTCTGCATCCCGCACGGCGGCGGTGGTCCCGGCGTCGGCCCGGTGGCCGTGCGCAGCCACCTCGCCCCGTACCTCCCGAACCACCCGCTCAACAGCGAGTGCGGGCCCGAGACCGGTCCCGGCCCGATCAGCGCGGCCCCGTACGGCTCCGCCGGCATCCTGCCGATCAGCTGGGCCTACGTGCGGATGATGGGCGGCGAGGGCCTGACGCGCGCGACGCAGGTGGCCGTGCTGAGCGCCAACTACATCGCCGCGCGCCTGCAGCCGTACTTCCCGGTGCTCTACACCGGGCGCGGCGGGCTGGTGGCGCACGAGTGCATCGTCGACCTGCGGCAGATCACCAAGGAGACCGGCGTGAGCGTGGACGACGTGGCCAAGCGCCTCATCGACTACGGCTTCCACGCGCCGACGATGAGCTTCCCGGTCGCCGGCACGCTCATGATCGAGCCGACCGAGTCGGAGGACCTGATCGAGATCGACCGGTTCTGCGACGCGATGATCGCCATCCGGGCGGAGATCGACGACGTCGACGGCGAGGGCCGGGCGATCCTGGCCGGTGCGCCGCACACGGCGGCGAGCGTGATCGCCGGTCTGCCGTACGACGGGGAGCGGGCGGCCTACCCGGCGGGGGTCGTCAAGGGGACGAAGTACTGGACGCCGGTGCGGCGGATCGACGGGGCCTACGGCGACCGCAACCTGGTCTGCTCGTGCCCGCCGATCGACGAGCTGGTGTGAGACTCAGGCGACCTTGAGGCAGCGGGGGCGGTGCGGAGCCACGACCTGGCGGTCGGGGAGCAGCTCGCCGGTGTCGTCGAACACGACGACGCCGTTGCAGAGGAGGTTCCAGCCCTGCTCGGGGTGGGCGCTCACGACCCGGGCCGCGTCGTGATCGGCGGCTTCGGCGGGCGGGCAGCTGGGGAAGTGGTTGCACTTCATCGTGCGTCTTCTTCTTCGTCTCGGTCGTACGGGCTGGGGCCGGGTGCGGCGCTGGGTTCGTCGCTCCTGGGGTTCGTTCCTGGTAGGTGTGTCGGTTCTCACACCGTCTCACTGAAGCCAACGACCGTCAGCCCGTTTCGGTAACGACTGTGGACGCACCGCCCGGGAGGCCCCTCGACTGGCGTGGCGGGCTGGTCGAGGTCGACCGGCTCGAGACGGAAGACCCCGAGCTGCTCGCTGGCTTCCTCGCGGCGCACGGGCTCGCAGGGGAGCCGGCAGCGCAGCGGGGGGAGACGGGGGTCGCGCTGCTGATGGGAGCGGTCGGCTGCGCCCGGCTGGGCGGCCTGCCCGAGGGCAAGCCGAGCCCCGCGGCGGTCCCCGAGGTGGTGGCCGTGGCCTACCGCCGCGGCACGCCAGCGCCCCGATCGGTCGGGGGCGCCGAGGTCGGGGCCTGGACCACGAGCTGGACCGACGCGGAGCACGCTGCCGCGGTGGAGCAGGTCCGCGGGGCGATCGCGCGGGGCGACACCTACCAGGCCAACGTCGTCGGTCACCGGTCCGCGCCGTTCACGGGTGACCCCCGGGCGCTCGCCGACGCGGTCGCCCGCCGCCCGTACCTGTACGCGGGGACGCTCAGCGGGGAGGGCTGGGCCGTCGGGTCGGCCTCGCCCGAGCAGCTCGTGCGCGTCGACGGCCGACGGGTCACGACGGTCCCCATCAAGGGCACCGACCGGGACGAGGAGGCGCTGCGGCGCAGCGCCAAGGACCGGGCAGAGCACGTGATGATCGTCGACCTCGAGCGCAACGACCTGGCGCGCGTCACGGAGGCCGGGTCCGTCGTGGTCGAGGAGCTGTACCGCCTCAGCGCGTGGGCCGGTCTCTGGCACGCGACGTCGACCGTCGCAGGCCGGCTGCTGCCGGGCGTCGGGACGCTCGACCTGCTCCGCGCCATGGTGCCCGGCGGCTCCGTGACGGGCGCACCGAAGCGGGCAGCCTGTGCGCTGCTGGCCGACCTCGAGCCGGTCGGGCGGGGCGTGAGCATGGGAGCGCTGGGCTTCCTCTGGCCTGGTGGTCTCGACCTTGGGTTGAGCATCAGGACGGTCGCTGCGGCAAACGGCCACGTTCACCTCTGGGCGGGCGGTGGGATCACCTGGGGAAGCGACCCGGACTCCGAGGTCCGGGAGGCCCACGCGAAGGCGGCGCCGGTGCTGGCGGCCCTCGGTCAGGTGCGCCCGTCCTCCTCCTGAGCGCGGTGCAGCGCGTCGGAGCGCGGCGCCCACTCGGCCCGCAGCACGCGGTAGCCGGCGGCCTCGTAGGCGTCGCAGACGTCGAGGTCGTCGTCGACGACGACGGCGATCGTGCGGCCGGCAGCGAGCTCCTCGAGCAGCCGGAGCTTGGCCACGGCTGCCGGGCGGTGGTCGCCGCTGCGCCGCATGACCAGTCGCCCCTCGGGCAGGCCGTGCTGCGCCAGCCAGTCGGACGTCTCGTCGCGGATCCACTCGGGGCGGCCGGTCAGGTAGGCGATGTCGCAGTCCTTGGCGGCCTCGACCGCGAGCTCGTAGCCCTGCGGGTGCAGGCCGTCGTCCACCGCCTCGGAGAAGAAGGACCCCCAGTCCTTGCGCCGGCCCTCGAGGTGGTGCACGCGATGCCGGACGTCGGCGAGCACGCCGTCGATGTCGAACACAGCCAGCGGGCGCACCCGTAGGAACCTAGGCGAGAAAGTCCGTCGAAGGGCTCAAGACAGGGGTGCCGCGGTGCCGATCCCCACACCGAGGACGTGCGCACTCGGCCGTTCGGCCCAGCCCGAGTTGCCTCGTCTGGCCCTTTCTGACTATGCGTAGTCGTTGGCATGCTCTCTGTGACGGCGTTCGTGGGGGACGCCGCAGGACCACCCCAGAGGCCATCGCATGCAGCGCACCAGCGTCCGGAGCACGACCTGGACCCGTCGCGCCGCGCACCGCAGCACCACCTGGACCCGGCGTGCGACCGCCGTCGTCGCCGGCGCCCTTGCCAGCCTCACCCCGGGCCTCGCCGCCGCTGCGACCGTGGACGGGGGAGCGAGCACGCAGACCTACGTGGTGCGCGCCGTGCCCGGGCAGCTGGCCGCCCTCACCGCTGAGCTGCGCACGCAGGGCACGGTCGTCCGCCAGATCCGCCTCATCGACGCCGACGTCGTCCGCCTCACCGCGGCGCGGGCCGGACAGCTGGCCGGCGACCCGCGCGTCGCTTCCGTCACCCGGGACCGCGCGGTGACGCTGGCCTCGGCCCGCGACCGGTCTCCCGGCCTCACCGAGACCCTCGCCGGTGTCAACGCCTCGCTGGGCGCCGACGCCCTGCACGACCGCGGCATCACCGGGTCCGGCGTCGACGTCGCCCTCATCGACTCCGGCATCGCGGACGTCGCCGGGGTCGGCCAGGTCGCGGACGGCATCGACCTCTCCGTGGGCGACAAGTCGGCAGGGAGCTTTGTCGACGGCTTCGGTCACGGCACGCACCTCGCCGGCATCATCGACGCCGTGGCGCCGGACGCGCGCCTGGTCGACGTGCGGGTCGCGAACGCGAGCGGCGAGTCCGACGTCTCCCAGGTGATCGCGGGGCTCGACTGGGTCGTCGACAACGCCCACACGGGCGGTCGGAACATCCGGGTCGTCAACCTGAGCTTCGGCACCGACTCCCGCCAGGACTACACGATCGACCCGCTCGCCTACGCCGCGGAGCAGGCCTGGCACCACGGGATCGTCGTCGTCACCAGCGCCGGCAACAAGGGCACGCGCAGCCACGGCGTGACCGACCCCGCCAGTGACCCGTACGTCCTCGCCGTCGGTGCCGCAGACACCACGGGGCGCGAGGACAGGGTCGCCAGCTTCTCCTCGCGCGGCGACGGCGACCGCGACCCCGACCTGGTCGCCCCCGGCGCCCACATCGCCAGCCTGCGGGTGCCCGGCTCGGCCATCGACGAGGCGTTCGGCACCGTCGCCCGCACCCCGGACGGCATGTTCCGCGGGAGCGGCACCTCGCAGGCCGCGGCGGCCGTGTCGGGGGCGGTCGCCCTGCTGCTCGACGCCCAGCCCGCGCTGAGCCCGGACCAGGTGAAGGCGGCCCTGGTCGGCACCGCCGACGACCTCGGCTACCGGACCCGCTCCCAGGGCGCCGGCCTGGTCGACCTCGAGGCGGCTGTCGCCGCCCCGCCGTCGGCCGCCGTGCAGGACTTCGCGACGGCAGACGGCTCCGGCAGCCTCGAGGCCGCCCGCGGCACCGCGCACGTGTCGGCCGCAGGGACCCAGCTGCGCGGTGAGCGCGACTGGACCGGGCAGAACTGGGGCTCGCAGAACTGGGCGTCGCAGAACTGGGCGTCGCAGAACTGGGCGTCGCAGAACTGGGCGTCGCAGAACTGGGCGAGCCAGAACTGGGCGAGCCAGAACTGGGCGAGCCAGAACTGGGCCGACGACGCCTGGAGCTGATCCGGCGTCAGGGCTCAGGGCTCGGGGCAGACCTGCCGAAACCTGAAGGAAGGCCGTCAGCGCCGCCCTTGGGGGGATCCGTGCACGCGAACGAGCAGGAGCAGCCTCGTACGCGCGCGATCGGCCCGACGGCCGGCGTCCTGCTCGTGGTCGGAGCGCTGCTCGGCGTCGCGGTCTGCATGGTCGAGCTGCTCGTCGCCACAGACGGTCCGGTCATCGACGAGGTGCCCCTGCCCTGGCCGGTCCTGCTGTCGCTCTTCGCCGCCGTCGAGGTCTTCGTCCTGCACGTGCAGTACCGGCGCGAGGCGCGCACCATCTCGATGAGCGAGATCCCGCTGGTGCTCGGGATGTTCTTCGCGCCGCCGCTGCAGGTCCTGCTCCTGCGCGTGCTGGGCGGCGTCCTCATCTACGCGCTGTACCGCCGCCAGACCCCCCTCAAGCTCGGCTTCAACGCGGCCCTCAACGCCGCGGAGACCGGCCTCGCACTGGTGCTCTTCCACTCGCTCCGGGGCGGCAGCAGCGCCATCGACGGGCGGTCCTACCTCGCCGCGTACGTCGCGACGGCGGTCGCGAGCGCGCTGGCGGGGCTGTCCGTCACGGTCGTCATCTACTTCTACGAGGGCGTGCTGCGGCGCCGCGACCTGCTCGACGCGCTGACCTCCGGCATCCCGGTCGCGTTCCTCACCACCACGATGGCGCTCATCGCGGCGTCCTGCCTCGTGCTCGACACGGGTACGGCGTACCTGCTCGTCATCGCCGCGGTGGTCGTCGTCATCGCCTACCGCGCCTACGCGTCGCTCTCGGAGCGGCACCTGAGCCTCGAGCGCCTCTACCGGTTCAGCCAGGTCGTGGGCGCGAACCCCGAGATCGAGGGCGTCATGCGCTCCGTGCTCGCCCAGGCGCGTGACCTGCTCCGCGCTGAGCGGGCCGAGCTCACCTTCCTGCCCGGGGACGGCACCGGGCTGCGGGTCGTCCACGACGGCGGCGACCGCCTCGTCCGCGAGGAGGCCACGCTCGCCCAGGAGGACTGGCTGTGGCAGCAGGTGGTGACCCTCGGGTCGCCCGTCCTGCTGCAGCGGGGGAGCAAGGTCTCCGGTGCGCGCCGCTACCTCGACGGCCGCGGGATGAGCGAGGCCATCGTGGCGCCGCTCCGTGGCGAGACCGGGGTCGTCGGGCTGGTCACGGTCGGCGACCGGATGGGCAGCGTCCGCAGCTTCGACACCAGCGACGTGCAGCTGCTCGAGACGGTCGCGAACCACGCTTCCGTCGCCCTGGAGCACGGGCGCCTCGTCGACCGGCTCCGGTACGAGGCCCTGCACGACGGCCTCACCGGCCTTCCGAACCGGGCAGCCCTCGAGGCGGGCACCGCCGACGCGCTGGCCGACCAGCGCTCGGGCAGCACCGCGGGACTCGCGCTGCTGCTCATGGACCTCGACGGCTTCAAGGAGGTCAACGACACGCTGGGCCACCTGCACGGCGACCTGCTGCTGATGGAGGTCGGGCGCCGGCTGCGGCAGACGGTCCCGGACAACGCTCTCGTCGCGCGCCTCGGTGGCGACGAGTTCGCGGTGCTGCTGCCCGACGTCGCCGAGGGCGAAGCCGCGCTGACCGTCGCCCGCGCGATCCTCACCGCGCTTGAGGAACCGACCCGAGTCGAGGACGTGCGGCTGGAGGTCGGCGGGAGCATCGGCGTGGCGCTCGCCCCCCTGCACGGACGTGAGGTCGGCGCCCTGCTCAAGGCCGCGGACGTCGCGATGTACTCCGCCAAGAGCAGCGGGCGCGGCGCGGAGGTCTACCGGCGCGACCTCGACGGCAACGACCCGGCCCGCCTGCTGCTCGCCACGCAGCTGCGTGAGGCCCTGGCCCTCGAGCAGCTCCAGGTCTTCGCCCAGCCGCAGGCCGAGCTCAGCACCGGCCGGGTCGTGGGCGTCGAGCTGCTCGTGCGCTGGCAGCACCCGGAGCGCGGTCTGCTGCTGCCGGACGAGTTCGTCCCGATCGCCGAGAAGACAGGACTCCTGCGAGCTGTCACGGCGACGGTGCTGGGGGAGGGGGTCGCAGCCTGCGCCCGCTGGCTGGCCGAGGGTCGCGAGGTCTCGGTCGCGGTCAACCTCTCCGCCCGCTCCCTGCTCGACCCGGAGCTGGTCCCGGACGTGGCTGCGCTGCTGGAGCTCCACCACGTGCCGGCCCACCTGCTCGTGCTCGAGATCACCGAGCACGGCGTCATCAGCGACCTGGCCGACACCATGGCCGTCCTGCAGGCTCTGCGCGACCTGGGCGTGCAGCTGTCGGTCGACGACTTCGGCACCGGCTACAGCTCGCTGTCGTACCTGTCGCGCCTGCCCGTGAACGAGGTCAAGATCGACCGGCACTTCGTCACCGGCATGGACCACGACGCCCAGTGCCGCGCCATCGTCCGCTCAGTCGTCGACCTGGGGCAGAACCTCGGCCTCCGCGTGGTCGCCGAGGGCGTCGAGACCCTCGCGACCTGGGAGGCCCTCGTCGACCTCGGCTGCGATCTCGCGCAGGGCTTCCTGCTCGCCCGCCCGATGCCGCTGGATGAGATCGCCCTCTGGCTCGACGTGCACGCGCAGCGCGGGGCGACGCCCGGCCGGGCCCGTCCGCGTCGGCTGCGGGCCGTGCAGCGCTGAGCCAGCTAGCCCGCGGCGCCCAGGGCCTTCCGCGCGACCTGCTCGACGTCGGCCAGCCCGATCCGCAGGCCGTCGAGCTCGGTGGTGATCTGGGCCAGGTCTTGCGGTGTCGGGTCGACCTGACCCACGGCGTTGGCGGTCGCGGACAGCTCCGCGACCCGCGCCACCAGGCCCTCCAGCCCGAGCGCCGATGCCTGCAGCCGCCCGTCGAGCGCCTGCCCAGCCGACTGCAGCCGGTCGCGCACTGCGAGCCGGTCGCGGGACGCCTGGAAGGAGGCTTGCGCAGAGGCGTCACCGGGGGCTGCCGAGGCCGCGGCCTGCAGCCGCGCCGTCTCCTCGTCGAGCCCCGGCGCGTCGACCCGCTGCATCGCCGCCATGACCGCGGCGGACTGGCCGCCGAGGCGCTGCATGTCGGCCAGGATCCCGCGGGCCTCCTCGGCGGCACGCTTGACGGCCACGTCGGTCGCGGTGGCAGAGGCTGCGTGCCGGGCCATGTCGTCCAAGCTCTTGGTCGCCGCCTCCGCGCGCTTGAGGAAGTCGAACGCCGGCGTCCCGTAGCGGGGTCGGGCCGGGGCGGGGAGCTCCATCGGACGATCGCCCCCGGTCAGCGCGCCGACGGCCACCTTCACGCCGTACACCACCGCCCCGACCCCGACCGCCACTGGCGCTCCCAGGCTGAGCCCGATGCCGGCGACCCCGCCCGCGATGATGCCCAGCAGCGGACCCCAGGGGTCGCGGAGCTCGTCCGTCAGCTTGCCCACGGGGATCAGAAGTTGGACAGCACGGACGTGAAGACCTTGTCGATCGACGCCGGGTCGGACGCGTTGTAGGCCAGGCCGCGGGCCGCCTCGGCGATCTTCGTCAGGGTCGTGAGGTCGGCGTCGCGGCCGTAGCCGATGGGGAAGACGCGCACGGACTTCGAGGTGTCCTCGGGGGAGAGGCGGCGCAGCAGGCCGGCGAGGTCGTTGTTGGTCGGGTCGTCGTTCTTGCCGTCGGTGAGGAACACGACCGCGCTGATCGTCTTGGGCGAGACGCTGCCCTTCATCGCGTCGTAGGCCGCACCCGCCGAGGTGTAGAGCGCCGTGCCGCCGTTGGGGGAGAGCGCCGAGATCGCGGACCGCAGCGCTGCCTTGTTGGCGCCGATGGACCGGAAGGGGACCAGCTCGCGGTAGGGCTCCGGGTCGTCGCCGAGCTTGCTGGAGAACGACCACAGCGACACCTGGTCGTTGGGTCCGAACTGGTCGAGGGCCTTGAGCGCCGCGGCCTTCGCCGTGTCGAGCTTGCTCTCGCCGTTGCCGGCGTCCTCCTGCATGGAGCCGGACGTGTCGATGACGAGCAGCACCTTGGCGGGCTTGCGCTGCGCGTTCCAGAGCTGCTCGACCTGCGCGAGGACCCGCGGCTGCGGGGGAGCGAGCACGATCTTGGGCTCGCTCGGGAGCAGCCCGTTGTCCTGCGTGATGAGCGAGCCCGGCTTGTCGTCGGGGTCGCGGAACG
>CBIHPE010000136.1:0-11020 GCA_966212015.1 uncultured Frankiales bacterium
CGCTGGTGCTGCCCCAGGCCACGACGATCAGGGACCGCAAGGGCGGGGTCATCGCGACGCTGTTCACGGAAAACCGCGTCGCCGTGAGGCTCGCCGACATCCCGCAGGTCGCCAAGGACGCGCAGATCGCGATCGAGGACAGCCGCTTCTACGAGCACCACGGCCTCGACGTGAAGGGCACCCTCCGCGCGCTTGCCCACAACTCCAGCAGCGGCTCCACCCAGGGCGGCTCGACGCTCACCCAGCAGTACGTGAAGAACCTGCTCATCGAGACGGCCGACACCGAGGCGGGGAAGACCGCGGCCACCCAGCGGTCCGTCAAGCGCAAGCTGCAGGAGGCGCGTTACGCGCTCTACCTCGAGCAGCACATGACGAAGGACCAGATCCTCGAGGGCTACTTCAACATCGCGTACTACGGCAGTGGGGTCTACGGCATCGGCACCGCCGCCCGGCACTACTTCAACCGCCGGGTCAACCTGCTCACCACCGGTCAGGCCGCGATGCTGGCCGGGATGGTGCAGAACCCCAGCAGCTTCGACCCCAGCAGCCACCTCGCGGCAGCGGTCAAGCGTCGCAACGTCGTCCTCGACCGGATGGTCGAGCTCGGCAAGCTGACCCCGGCCGAGCGGACGAAGGCCGAGAACGAACCCGTGGGTCTCGACGTCCAGCACACCGCCGCCGGGTGCGAGGCCGCGACGACGGCGCCGTTCTTCTGCGACTACGTCCGGCGCTACCTCGAGCAGGGACCCGCCGGCGCCTTCCTCGGCAGCACCAAGCAGGAGCGCCAGGAGCGGCTGCTCTCCGGCGGGCTCACCATCCAGACGACCCTCGACCCCGACATCCAGAGCGCGGCCAAGCACGCCGTCGACGACAAGATCCCACCGGGTGACCCCTCCCGCGTGCTCGCGGTCGCGGACACGGTCGAGCCGGGCACCGGCAAGGTGAGGGCCATGGCCGTCAACCGCGGCTTCGGCACCGGCAAGAACCAGACCAAGTCCAACTTCGCCATCGGCGGCTCGCGCGGCTTCCAGGGCGGGTCGACCTTCAAGGCCTTCGTCCTGGCCCGGGCGCTGCAGATGGGCCTCGACCCGTCGCTCACCCTCTACTCGCCCCAGAAGTACTGCTCGCCGAAGTTCCGCAACGGCAGCGAGCCCTACTGCCCGGCCAACGCGGGTGACTCCGAGTCCGGACGCTTCGACATGGTGCGCGCGACCTGGGCGTCCGTGAACACGTACTTCATCCAGCTCGAGGAGCGCACCGGCATCGACGCTCCGATCGCGCTCGCGGAGTCGATGGGCGTGCGCGACGTCGACGGCAGCGCCGAGGGCGACCACATCGACCACAACGCCTCGTTCGTCTTCGGCGCTGCCGGTCCGCACGGCTACAGCCCGCTCGCGATGGCCGGTGCCTACGCGACGTTCGCGGCCCATGGCCGCTACTGCCCGCCCAACCCGATCGAGTGGGTCGCCGCCCCCAACGGAGCGCACTTCAACCTCCCTGAGCAGAGCTGCGAACCGGTGCTCGACGCGGACGTCGCCGACAAGGTCACCTCGATCCTGCGCGGCGTCGTCAGCGGCACCGGCGCCCACACCGGTGGCCTCGCGGCGATCGGCCGTCCGGTCGCCGGCAAGACGGGCACGACCAACGAGGAGAAGGCCGCCTGGTTCGTCGGCTACACCCCGCAGCTCGCGACGGCGGTCTGGATGGGCTACTCCACGCCCGCTCCCATGCAGGGCATCACCATCAACGGGCAGGGCTACAAGGCCGTCTACGGCGGCAGCATCGCCGCCCCGATCTTCGCCGAGCTGATGACCCAGGCCCTCAGCGGCGTCCCCGTCGAGGACCTGCCCCCGATGCTCGGCGCAGGCACCGGCAACACCGCGCAGCTGACCGACGTCCCGAACGTCGTGGGGCTGCGAACGGCCGACGCCCAGGTGACGCTCGAGGACAAGGGGTTCGTGGTCCGGGTGGCCCCGGCCGTCAACGCCGCCCCCGTCCCTGCCGGCTACATCGCTCTCCAGTCCCCGGCCGGCAAGGCACCTGCGGGCGCGACCATCACGATCACGCCGTCCAACGGACGCGCCCCGGTCGTGCCCCCGTCACCGACGGCGACCGCCAACCCCAGCCCGACGGGCAAGCCCAAGCCCACCCATCACCCCAAGCCCACGGAGCCCCCGTCGCCGACCCCCAAGCCGACCTAACCCGTCAGGCGAGGGCAGCCTTCACGGCTGCCGCGATCCGGCCGCCCTCGGCCCGGCCGGCGACCTTCGGGTTGACGACCTTCATGACCTGACCCATGCCCTGCGGGCCCGAGGCGCCGGTCTCGGCGATCGCCTCGGCCACGATCGCGGCCAGCTCCTCGTCCGACAGCTGGGACGGCAGGTAGGCCGCGATGACGCGCTCCTCCGCCAGCTCGCGCTCCGCGCGCTCCTGGGCCCCGCCGGCGTGGAAGGCCTCGGCCGCCTCGCGGCGCTTCTTGCCCTCGCGGGCGACGATCTTGAGCTCCTCGTCGTCGGTGAGCGCGCGTGCCTCCTTGCCCGCGACCTCCTCGTTGCCGATCGCGGTGAGCACCATCCGCAGCGTGGCGCGGGTCAGCTCGTCCTGCGCCTTCATCGCGGCGGTGAGGTCTTCCTGCAGCTTGTCCTTGAGCGCTCCCATGCCGGGAAGGCTAGTGCGAGCGTCCGCTACGCTTGTACGAGTTCCATCGGGGTGTGGCGCAGCTTGGTAGCGCGCTACGTTCGGGACGTAGAGGCCGCAGGTTCAAATCCTGTCACCCCGACCATTCCGCACGGCGCCCTCCGGCGTCGCCTCCGACGGGCGTTCGACCCCGCGGAACTGGGTACTGGGAGTCCAGGCGGGGGGACCGTCGGAGGGACAGGAGAGCGCGCCGTGACCAGTCACGTCCGCGCCCTGACAGGTCTGCGCGGGGTCGCGGTCGGGCTCGTCGTCGCGGCGCACGCCCACGTCGACCACCTCAGCGCGGGCCTGTTCGGCGTGGACGTGTTCTTCGTCCTGTCCGGCTACCTCATCACCGGGGTGCTCCTCGGGCTCGCCCCGTTCGACGGCCGGCGCTGGGGCATGTTCCTGGGTCGCCGCGCTGCCCGGCTGCTGCCCGCGCTCGCCGTGACCCTGGTCGCCCTGGCCGGCTGGGCAGTGGTGCTCGGCGACGCCGGCACCTGCCTGGCCCTGGCTGCGACGCACACGATGGACCTCCCGCTGGGCAGCGCGCAGCACTGCCCCGGCCCGTTCCACATCACCTGGTCGCTGGCGGCCGAGGAGCAGTTCTACCTGCTGTGGCCAGCCCTGGTCATGGGGCTCTCCCGGCTCCCCGCGCGGGTCGCCGCCGCGTGGTGCTTCCTCGGGTACGTCGCGCTGTGGCTGCTCTCGGAGCTCGTGGCCGTGGCGGCACCCGCTGCCGCGGAGTGGTGGAACTACTTCCCCACCGGCCGCCCCTCCGCCCTGCTCCTCGGCTCGGGTCTGGCGTTCCTGCTGCCGCTGCGCGGCCACGGGCTGCGGCTCCCCGTCGGGATGGCCCGGTTCGCCGTACCCGCCCTGGTCGGGGGTCTGCTCGTCACCGGTGTGCTGCTCGAGCTCCCCTCGGGTCCCCGCCAGGTGCTGCTCGGGCCGCTCGTGGCGGTCCCGACGACCCTGCTGATCGCCGCGCTCGTGACCGTGCCGGGCCACGGCCTGGGCCGCTCGCGGGCGCTCGTGTGGCTGGGAGAGGTGAGCTACTGCCTCTACCTCGTGCACGTGCTCGCCCTGCACCTGGTCCGCCGCGTCCAGGGCGACGACGCCCTCGTCACCAATGCGGCCGGCGTGGCGCTGGCGCTGCTCGGCGCCTGGGCGCTGCACCGGTGGGTGGAGCAGCCGGCGCGCACCGCCGGCTATGCGTGGCTGCAGCGGCGGGAAGCCGTCCACAACCGGCGCACGGACGAGCTGCAGGCGCCTACCCTCGTGGGGTGAGCGGTTCCGCGCAGGACGACCAGGACGCCAAGGAGCAGGAGCGCCGCGACAAGCGGTGGGCCAAGCTCCAGGCCGCCCCGAAGAGCGCCGCGACCGGCGGTCTCGGCGAGCTGATGACGGCCTTCTCCCCGGGCGTGAAGCACGTCGCCGACGAGCAGCGCCGGATGGCCAACACCGCCTACCAGCAGGACACCGAGTCCGACCCGCCCGCCGACCTCGACAAGAACGTCGTCAAGATCCCTCGCAAGAAGTGAGGCGGCTGCTCGTCCTGCTCCTGCTCGCGGGCTGCACCCACGCGACCGCGACCAGCGGCCTGCTGCACGCGGCGCCCAACGGTGATGGCGACTCGTGGAAGGACACCAGCGGGCGCGAGTACCGGCTCGGACTGGTGAACACGCCCGAGCTGAGCGAGTGCTACGGGCAGACAGCCTCAGCCGAGCGGAAGCGCCTGGTGCGCAAGGGGTTCCGGGCCGACGTCTACACGACGGACGTGCACGGCCGGTCGGTCGCGGTCGTCTACCTGGCCGACGGGCGCAACCTCAACGTCTACCTCGCGCGGCACGGCTTCGCGAACGACAAGTACCTCGCGGAGTTCCGGCACGAGAACGAGGCCCTGGCCCGCGAGCTGGACGCCGCGTTCGCCGCCGCCCGGCGGGAGCACGCCGGCCTCTGGGGTGCCTGCTAGCTCTTCATCCGGAACGGCTTCGGCGGCGGCGTCAGGTCGGCGCGAGGGCAGTCGGCGAGCGCGTAGCCGCCGAAGCCGAGCGCCTCGTCGCAGAGGTCTTCCACGGTCCACCCGTGCTGGGCGCCGAAGGGCGTGATGGTCGCGCGGTAGATCGTGATCGCGTACTTCATCGGGGTGCCGTAGGTGACCTGCAGGCTGCCGATGAGCTCCGAGGTGCCCGGTGCGTCCGCTTCGTCCCACGGCCGGTCGAAGCGCCGCCACATGGTCGGGCTGGACCACCACTGGCCGTCGTTGCGCACGTCGCGAAGCGCGAGCTCGACCAGCACCTGGCGCGCGGCCGACTCGGGCAGGACGGCAGCGGGACGGATGACCTCGCTGATGGAGACGTCCTCGTAGGCGGCTGCAGCGAGCTCTTCGAGCGGGTTCACGTCAGTCTTATCGGCACACCGGGGCTGTCACCCAAGCGCGAATAGAGTCCCCCGCATGACACGTTCTGTCGCCCTTCTGGGCGCCACGGGCTACACCGGGCGGCTCACTGCGGCCGAGCTCGAGCGGCGCGGCATCCCGCACCGGGTCGGCGGCCGCTCGAAGGCTCGGCTCGCCGAGGTCCCCTCGTCGGGGGAGCGGTACGTCGTCGACCTGGCCGACCCCTCGTCGCTGGACGCCTTCCTCGACGGCGTCGACGTGCTCATCAGCTGCGTGGGGCCCTTCCTCCTGCACGGCTGGCCCGCCGTCGAGGCGGCGGTGCGCAACGGGGTGCCGTACGTCGACTCCACCGGCGAGCCGACCTTCATGGCGGAGGTCTACCGGCGCTACCGCGACAAGGGACCGGCGCTCGTCCCGGCCTGCGGGTTCGACTACGTCCCCGGTGACCTGGGCGTCGCAGTCGCCGCGGCCGAGCTGGGACGGCGGCCTGAGGAGGTCGACGTCGTCTACGCGATGGCCGGCGGGGGCGCGACCCGCGGGACCGCCAAGAGCGGCATCGGCATCGTCACCTCGGCCCGGCCGCGCCTCGGCCGGCTGGTCATCCCGGGCCTGACCGACGCCGTGCAGCTGCCGTGGGGCGAGGAGGTCACCGTGCCGCTGCACCAGCCCCAGGCGGTCGTGCGGACCGGCATCGCGGCGCCGGCGTGGGCGACCCGCATGACGCAGGTCGTCGGTCCGATGTCGCCGGCCCTGTCGCCGCTGCTGAGGCTGGCCCGACCGCTCCTCGAGCGGGCCGTCGACCGGATGCCCGAGGGGCCGTCTCCGGAGTCGCGCGCCGAGACCCAGTGCACGACCTGGTCGGTGGTGCGCGCGGGGAACGACGAGGTCCGGGTCGAGGTGAAGGTGCGCGACGCCTACGGCATCACGGCACGCTTCCTGGTCGGCGCCTCGCAGCAGGTCGAGGGCACCGGCGCCCTGGCGACGGCCGAGGCGCTGCACGCTCGCGCGTTCCTCGACGCGATGTCCTACGAGGACGAGGGCGGCGCGCTCTCCTGGTCCGTCCTGTGAGCACCTGGGAGGACCGCTTCCGGGCCCCCCGCGTCTCGCTGCCGGAGTGGGCGGAGGACGCCCCCGACCGGTGCCTCTACGCCTGCAACGTCAGCGGCACCTTCGAGCTCTACACCTGGGACCGCAGCACGGGCGCGACCGCCCAGGCGACGTCCCGCGAGAACGGCACCACCGACGGCCAGCTGTCGCCGGACGGCGCGGAGGTGTGGTGGTTCGACGACTCCGACGGTGACGAGTTCGGGGCCTGGAAGAAGCAGCCGTTCACCGGTGGCCCGGCTGTCGAAGCGGCCCCCGGTGTGCACGCGGGCTACGGCGCGGGCTGCGAGATCGGCCGCAGCCTGGCGGTCATCGGGGTGTCCACCGACGACGGATCGACGGTCTACGTCGTACGACCGGAAGGACCGTCCGTCCTCTACGCGTCCAAGGACGACGCCGACGTCGCGGCGCTGTCGAAGGACGACCGGCTCGTCCTGCTCGAGCACTCCGAGCACGGCGACTCCCGGCACCGGGCGCTGCGCGTCCTCACCGTCGACGGTGCCGTGGTCGGTGACCTCTGGGACGGCGACGGGCTCGGCCTGCACGGCGTCGAGTTCTCGCCGGACTGCTCGACGGTGCTCGCCCTCCACGAGAAGGACGGTCGACCCGAGCCGCTGCTCTGGCACCTCGCGACCGGTGAGGTGGAGCGGCTCCAGGTCGACCTGCCGGGGGACCTGAGCGCCGAGTACGTCGTCGACGGCTCCGCCCTGCTCGTGGTCTCGGAGGCCCGCGGCCGCGCGACCCTGCACCGGGTCGGCTTCGACGGGTCCGTCCAGGACCTCGGGCCGGCCGAGGGCTCGGTCGTCGACGCGACGCCGCGCCCGGACGGCTCGGTCGAGTACCGCTGGTCGTCGTCCTCGACCGCCCCCGTCATCCGGTCGACCACCGGCGCGACGGTCCTCGAGGTGCCCGGTGCCCTCGCCCCGCCGTCCGTGCCGCTGGAGGACGTCTGGGTCGAGGGCCCCGGCGGCAAGGTCCACGCGCTCGTGGCCAAGCCGGCCGGTGAGGGTCCGTACCCGACGGTGTTCCTCGTGCACGGCGGTCCCACCTGGCACGACAGCGACAGCTACACGGCGGACCGCGCCGCCTGGGTCGACCTCGGTTGCGCCGTGGTGCACGTGAACTACCGCGGCTCGACCGGCTACGGGGCGGCCTGGCGCGACGCGATCGAGGGTCGGCCGGGGCTCACCGAGCTGGAGGACATCGCTGCCGTCCGGGAGTGGGCGGTGGCGTCCGGCCTGGCGTCGCAGTGCGTGCTCGCCGGCGGCTCGTGGGGTGGCTACCTCACCCTCCTCGGCCTCGGCACGCAGCCAGAGCTGTGGGACCTCGGTTCCGCGGCCGTGCCCGTGGCGGACTACGTCGCGGCCTACGAGGACGAGATGGAGCCGCTGCGCGCCTTCGACCGCTCCCTGTTCGGCGGGTCTCCGCTCGACCTGCCCGAGCTGTACGAGCGGTGCTCGCCGCTGACGTACGTCGCTGACGTGAAGGCGCCCGTGCTGGTGCTCGCCGGGGCGAACGACCCGCGCTGCCCCATCCGGCAGATCGACAACTGGATCAACGCGGCGACCGGCCTCGGCAAGGACGTCGAGGTCTACCGCTTCGACGCCGGCCACGGCTCGCTCGTCGTCGACGAGCGGGTCCGGCAGATGCGCGCCGAGCTGGAGTTCGTCGCGAAGCACCTCGGCCTGCAGGTGCCGTCGTGAAGGACCGCTCCGTCATCGCCATCGCGCTGCTGATCGTGGCCGTCCTCGTCGGTGACGGCATCGCGGTCGCCACCCACGGGAGCGACGACGTCGTCTGGGACAAGCGCGTGCTGCCGATCGTGGACTTCGTGCAGGAGCACCGGGGCCTGCGCTTCAAGAGGGCCGTGCCGGTGGAGTTCCTCAGCGACGCCGCCTTCCAGAAGCAGGTGGCCCCGGACCGCAAGGAGACCGCCGAGGACACCAAGCAGCTCGAGCAGTTCCTCGAGGAGCTGCGGGCCCTCAGCCTGGTCAGCGGCAAGGTGGACCTCGCGAAGGCGGAGGACGACCTCAACAAGAGCAGCATCATCGGGCTCTACGTGCCGTCGAAGAAGAAGGTCTTCGTCCGCGGCACCGAGCTCACCCCGGCCGTCCGGGTCATCCTCGCGCACGAGCTGACGCACGTGCTGCAGGACCAGTACTTCGACCTCACGAAGATCCGCAAGGACGCGCCCGGCGGCGACACCACCGCCGTCACTGCGCTGATCGAAGGCGACGCGGTGCGCATCCAGGACGACTACACGGAGGCGCTGTCGGACGACGACAGGAAGGCCTACCGCGCCGAGACCCTCCGCGAGTCGCGAGCCGCGCAGAGCGGGAGCTCCGGCGTCCCCGCCGTGCTGTCGGACTTCCTCAGCTTTCCCTACGCGTTCGGGCCGGTGCTGCTGGCCCAGCTCAACGCCGACGGGGGCAACGACGAGATCGACAAGGCCTTCCGGCACCCCCCGTCGGAGGAGGCGCAGGTCTTCGACCCGCTCGACCACCCCTACACCGAGGACCCCCTGTCGCTGCCCCAGCCCGTCGTGCCCGCCGGAGCCAAGCGGGTCGGCAAGCCGCGACCCTTCGGCATGGTCTCGCTGTTCGAGGTGCTCAGCGGCCGGCTGCCCTACGCCGCTGCCCTCACCGCCGTCCGCGGCTGGAGAGGCGACACGTCCCAGACCTACACGTCGGGCGGCCGCACCTGCGTCGCGATCGACGTGAAGAGCACCGGACCAGCCTTCCTCGGCGGCGCCCGCAGCTGGGGCTCGGCCGTGCACGCCACCGTCACCTCAGGGGACGACGTCGTGAGCATCCGCTCGTGCGATCCCGGCGCCGCCGCGCGCATCCCCCCACAGCCGAAGCCCTCAGCGTTCGACGTGCTCACCGCTCGCGCGGTGCTGCTGTCGACGTTCGTCACGAAGGGCGCACCGCTGCGCCGCGCGACCTGCCTCGCGGACGGGCTGATCGCCCGGCTCGGCCCGGCCCGCTACGGCGTGCTGCTGAAGAACGCCCTGACACCCGCCGAGACCGCGACCGTCCGCGAGCTCGTCACCACGTCGGCCCAGGCCTGCGTCTGACCGATCCGTGCCGCTCCACGCGAGATTCCTACGCGGCCGCGCGGCACGCATCCGCTCAGGCGGTCCACTCCAGCAGGGAGACGTACGCCCACGCGGCAGTCGGCAGGTCGACGTTGGTCAGGGCGGCCTCGGTGAGGATCGTGCGCAGCTCGGTCTCGGTGAGCACGGCCACCTCACCCGCCGTCGTCGCGCGGACCGTCGCGGTGTGGGTGCCCGTGAGCAGCAGACCTGTCTCGCCGAAGCAGGCACCCGGTCCGAGCGTGGCGAGCACGACCGGTCGCGAGCCGCCCTCGAACAGGACCACGAACTCCCCGGACAGCACGACGAAGAAGCCACCGGCCGGTTCGCCCTGCTGCATCACCACCTGGCCCGCAGCGACCTCGAACGCCTCGGCGTAGGTCTCGATCTCGTCGGGCGGCGCCGCCGCCTGGGGGTGCTTGCGGAACAGGGAGAGCGTGGTCATCGCGGGCCTCCAGTGGCTCGCCCACGACGCTAGGCAGGTTCCCTGACCCAGACTGTCGGCAGCACGACACCTGCGGCGAAGGGAACCAAACCGTGTCCAGTGGTGTCTGGGTGACGTGACGTTCGAGGACTACGTGGCCGCGCGCTACCCAGCGCTGCGCCGGTTCGCCTACCTCCTCTGCGGTGACTGGGCAGAGGCGGAGGACCTGGTGCAGGACGCTCTGGTGCGCTGCCACCGCCGGTGGGGGCGCATCGACCGCGAGGACCCGCACGCCTACGTGCGCCGCGCCGTCGTCAACGCCGCGCACAACTGGCGGCGGTCCCGCCGCATCACGGGTCAGCTGCCCGAGACCCTCGCCGGACCGGCGAGCGGGAGCGACGAGCGCGTCGCACTGGTCGCCGCACTGCGCGAGCTGCCGCTGCAGCAGCGCGAGGTCCTGGTGCTGCGCTACTTCGAGCAGCTGTCCGAGTCGGAGATCGCCCAGCACCTCGGCGTCGCACCCGGAACCGTCAAGAGCCGCGCCGCACGGGGCCTCGAGGCCCTGCGCGCCAGCGGTCTGCAGGAGGTGGAGGCATGAACCTCGACGAGCTCTTCCAGGAGGCGGCGCGACGCACCGAACCTGCGGTCCCAGCGGACGTCATCGGAGCAGTACGGCGGAAGCAGGCGCAGCGCCGCCGGGCGCAGGTCCTCGTCGCCGCGCCCCTCGCCGTCCTCGCTGTGGTCGCCGCGGTCCTGCTGGTCCCCGCCGGTCGCTCGACGGCCAAGCCGCCTGGCACCGGCCCGTCCCCCACCACCTCGTCGGCAATGCCCGCGACCTTCCGCGGCATCAAGGCGGGTCACCTGCGATCGGTCGACATCGCCTCGGGCAGGAGCACCGACCTCGGTCCTGCGACGTCCTTCAGCGGAGAGTGGGTCGCCCGGTCGACGGGCACCTGCCGCTCGCGGATCGCCAACAGCGCCAAGAGCTTCGAAGGGCCCACGACCGGCTGGTCGGTGCGCGGAGCGGTCAACGCGATGGCGCTGTCGCCCGACGGCAAGACCCTGGCTTACAGCCGGAGCGAGCCGGCGGCGGTCTCCGATCAGCCCGAGTACCCGTGCGGCAACGAGTCCCTGGTGCTGCGGGACCTCGCGACGGGCAGCGAGCGCGTCTGGACGGGCGACGAGGGCTACGTCGAGTCGCTGAGCTGGAGGCCGGACTCGTCGGCCCTCGCGTTCCAGACCGCTGTCTGCTGCGACGCGGACGTCACGGTCAAGTCCTTCTTTGTGTCCGCCCCCGTCGGCAAGGTCTCGGGAATACCCGACG
>CBIHPE010000137.1:0-11006 GCA_966212015.1 uncultured Frankiales bacterium
TGCCGAGCTCGATCCGCACGAGGTGCCGCTGAACTTCCTCAACCCGCGACCCGGGACGCCGTTCGGCGACCTGCCGGTGATGCCGGCCAACGACGCGCTGCGCGCCATCGCCACCTTCCGGCTCGCCCTCCCCCGCACCATCCTGCGCTTCGCCGGAGGCCGCGAGATCACCCTCGGCGACCTCGCGAAGGACGGCATGCTCGGGGGCATCAACGCCGTCATCGTCGGCAACTACCTGACGACCCTCGGCCGCCCGGCGACCGAGGACCTCGACATGCTCACCGACCTCAAGATGCCGCTCAAGGGCCTCTCATCGACTCTCTGACCCAGAGGGACCGCGAGGTCCTCTGGCACCCGTACGCCCCGCCCCGCGCGGACCCGCTGTTCGGCGTCGTCGCGGCCTCCGGCACGCGGCTCACCCTCGAGGACGGCCGCACGGTCGTCGACGGGATGAGCTCGTGGTGGGCGGCGATCCACGGCTACGGCCACCCGGTCCTCGACCAGGCACTGAAGGACCAGGTGGACCGCTTCAGCCACGTGATGTTCGGCGGCCTCACCCATGAGCCCGCGGTCGAGCTCGCTGAGCTGCTGACCCGCATCACCGGCTTCGACCGGGTCTTCTTCGCCGACTCCGGCTCGGTTGCCGTCGAGGTCGCGCTGAAGATGTGCGTCCAGGCCACCGGCGTCCCCCGCGTCCTCACGATCCGCGGCGGCTACCACGGCGACACCGCCGGAGCGATGTCGGTGACCGACCCCGAGGGGATGCACGGGCTGTTCCGCGGCCACGTCGTGGAGCAGGTCTTCGTGAGCCGGCCGCCGGTCGAGCGCGAGGAGGACGACCTCGACGAGCTCCGGGTCGCCCTCGGATCCGGCGCGTTCGCGTGCCTGATCGTCGAGCCCGTCGTCCAGGGCGCCGGAGGGATGCGCTGGTACGACCCCACCTGGCTCGCCGAGGCCGTCGGGCTCGCCCGCGCCCAGGGCGTACTCGTCGTGTTCGACGAGATCGCGACCGGCTTCGGGCGCACCGGTGAGCTCTGGGGCATGGACCTCGCCGGCGTGCGCCCGGACGTGATGTGCATCGGCAAGGCGCTGACCGGCGGGACGATGACGCTGGGCGCGGTGCTCACGACCACCGACGTCGAGGAGCGCATCGGCGGCGCCTTCATGCACGGGCCGACCTTCATGGCCAACCCACTCGCCTGCGCGGTCGCCAGGGCCTCCACCGACCTGCTGCTGTCCCAGGCCTGGCGGGTGACTGTGGCGAGGATCGGTACGGAGCTGGCGGCCGGTCTCGAGCCGGCGCGCGACCTCCCGGGCGTCGCCGACGTGCGCGTCAAGGGCGCCATCGGCGTCATCGAGCTGCACGAGCCGTGCGACATGTCGGTGCTGCAGCCCAGACTGGTCGATGAGGGCGCGTGGGTGCGTCCGTTCGGGAAGCTGGTCTACACGATGCCGCCCTACGTCAGCACGAGCGAGGACGTCGCCACCGTCACGGGCGCGATGGTTCGGGCGCTCGGATGACCACCACCCCACGAAAGCGCAGGGACCCCGGATGATCTGCTTCGGGGAGGGCGACCCGCTCTACGAGCCCTACCACGACACGGAGTGGGGCTGGCCCAAGACCTCGACGCAGGAGCTCTACGAGAAGATCTGCCTCGAGGGCATGCAGGCGGGCCTGGCGTGGATCACCGTGCTGCGCAAGCGCGAGGCGTTCCGGGAGGTCTTCCACGGCTTCGACCCCGCGAAGGTGGTCGACGTCGACATCGAGCCGCTGCTGCAGGACGCGCGGGTCATCCGGGCCCGCGCGAAGCTGCAGGCCTGCGTCACCAACGCGCACGCGACCCTGGCGCTCGACGGGAAGCTCCCGGAGCTCATCTGGTCCTACCGCGTCGACAAGAAGGCGCCGAAGAGCTGGGCTGACGTCCCGGCGACGACCGAGGCGTCCGTCGAGCTGTCGAAGAGGCTGAAGAAGCTCGGCTTCGTCTTCGTCGGCCCGACGACGGTCTACTCACTGCTCCAGGCGACCGGCGTCGTCAACGACCACCTGGCCGCCTGCCACGTCCGCGACGCCGTCGAGCAGGCCCGCCAAGCCCTGCCGTGAATGTCTACGGCATGAGCGATGGCACGCCCGGATCGCTCATGCAGCAGACAGTCACGCGGACTGACCGGAGAAGCAGCGGGCGTAGGCCGAGGGCGACGTGCCCCGCTCCCGCGCGAAGGCCGAGCGCAGCGTGGCGGCCGATCCGAACCCGGCACGACGGGCGACCTCCTCGACCCGCATCCCTTGCTCCAGAAGGGATTGCGCGTGGCCGACCCGCTGCTCGATCACCCACTTGGCGGGCGTCACGCCAGTGACCTCGCGGAACCGGCGGGCGAAGGTCCGGGGGCTCATGTGCGCCCGCCGGGCGAGGTCCTCGACGGTGAGGTCCTCGTGGAGGTGCTGCACGACCCAGTCGAGCAGGGGGGCCAGCTCGTCGGTGCCGGCGTGGCGCATCAGGGGCACGGGCGCCTCGACGTACTGGGCCTGGCCGCCGTCGCGGAAGGGCGGCACGACCATGCGGCGGGCGTAGGCGTTGGCGACCGCGCCGCCGTGCTCCTGCCGCACGACGTGCAGGCACGCGTCGATGCCGGCCGCCGTGCCGGCCGAGGTGATGACCTGGCCGGCGTCGACGTAGAGCACGTCCGGGTCGACGTCGACGAGCGGGTAGCGCTCGGCGAAGGCCTCGGCGTAGCGCCAGTGGGTCGTGGCCCGCTTGCCGTCGAGCAGCCCGGCCGCCGCCAGCAGGAACGCGCCGCTGCAGACCGACAGCAGCCGCGCGCCCCGGGCCGCCGCGTCGCGCAGCACCTGCAGCAGCTCCTCGGGCGGCTGCTCGTCGAGGCTGCGCCAGGCCGGGATGCAGACGAGGTCGGCAGTGGCGACCCGGTCGAGCCCGTGCTCGGTGTCGAGCGTGAAGTGGTAGCCCTGCCCCGAGCGCAGCGGCGGCGGCTCGGCGGCCACCACCGCGAAGTCGTAGGCGGGCAGTCCCTGGTCGGTCCGGTCGAGGCCGAAGACCTCGCAGACGACGCCCAGCTCGAAGGCCGCGAAGTCATGCGCGACGATCGCGACGACGTCCTTCAGTGCCATGCCTGGAGTGTGGCAGAAAACGCGCGGGTGTGCACGCTTCTGCCACTGTCACCGGAGTACGCAGAGCGGGACCATCACGACATGACGCTCTTCGTGCTCCTCCTGGTCCGCGCGGCCCTCGGGTCGCTCCTCGGCGCCGACTCCCGCGACGGTCGGGACTGGCAGCCCGGTCGCTGGGAGCCTGGCAACCTGCGCTAGAAACGGGGCCGTGACCTACTGCGGCCTGTGCGGGGAGCCCGGCCTCCACCCCGAGCACGAGCAGGCGCTGCTGCTCGAGCCGCCTCGCTACTGCAGCCGGTGCCGGCGGCGGATGGTGGTCCAGGTCCACCCGACGGGCTGGTCCGCCCGCTGCGTGGAGCACGGCACGGTCACCGGTTGACCGAGGTCCTGCTGGTCCTCCTCATCGCCGCCGGCTCCGCCGCCCAGGGCATCAGCGGCATCGGCTTCGGGCTCATCTGCGGACCGATCCTGGTGAGCGCCCTGGGGCCCACCGACGGTGTCCGGATCTCCGTGCTGCTGAGCGCCCTCATCAACATCGGCGTGCTGGCGAGGGAGCACGAGCACGTCGCCTGGCGCTCCGCCGTCGGGCTGCTCGTCCCTGCCGCGATCGCCACCCCGCTCATGGCGCTCGCCCTCGCAGCGGTGCCCGGCCGCACGGCCCAGGTCATCGCCGGGGCGGCGGCCGTCGTCGGGGCGCTCGCCCTGGGCGTCGGCGTCCGCTGGCCCGCGGCGCACTCGCGGGCAGGCATGGTCGGCGCAGGTGTCGTGAGCGCCGCGATGAACGACGCGGCCGGCATCGGCGGCCCCGCCGTCGCGCTCTGGGCCGACAACGCCGGCTGGCGGCACGACAAGACGCGCGGGACGCTGCAGGTGTACTTCCTCGGGCTCAACGCCGTCGCCGTGGTCACCCTGGGCCTGCCCCACGAGTCCAGCGGCAGGTACGGGGAGATGCTCGCCGCGCTCGTCGCGGGCTACCTCGTCGGGGGCGTGCTGTCACGCCGTACCTCGCCTGCTGCGGCCCGCCGCGTCACCCTCGCCCTCGCCGCGACCGGTGGTGCGGTGGTCGTGGCGAGGGCGCTGGTGGGCTGACTACTTCTTCGGGGTCGCCGTGACCTCGTTGGACCTCGCCCCGTCACCGGCCGAGGTGATCGCGACGACCTGGTACCAGTACGGCGTGCCGCCCGCAGTCGTGCTGTCGACGTAGGTGGTGCCCGAGCTGATCGTCTGGATCAGGGTCTCCCCGCCGGAGCGGGTGCCGCGGAAGATGCGGTAGCCCGTGATCGGCTGACCCCCGTTGGCAGGCGCGCTCCAGGACAGCGAGACCTGTCCCTTGCCGCCCGTGGCGGACAGGGTCGGAGCGGCCGCGGTCGTGTACGCCGTGGCAGACGCCTCGCTGGACGCCGTCCCGGCGCCGACGGCGTTGGTCGCCTGCACGGCGTACCAGTAGGCGGTGCCCGGAACCGCGCCGGAGTCCACGTACGACGTCGTGCCGGCCGGGACCGTGGCGAGCGTCGCCGAGGAGCCCAGCGCCGTGCGCCGCAAGACCGTGTAGCCCGTGATGGCCGAGCCACCGTCCGCGGGCACCGTCCAGCCCAGCGTCACCTTGTTGGTGCCGGCCTGGGCGGTGAGGGTGGGGGCCGACGGCGCGGAGCTCGTGGTCGCGGAGACCTCGTTCGACGCGGCACCCGAGCCTGCTGCGTTGACCGCCCGCACCGCGTAGAAGCGGGTCGCGCCGGCGGCCAGGCCGGTGTCGGTGTACGACGTCGCGTCAGCCGCGATCGTGGCGAGCGCGGTGCGGGCGCCGGCCGCGGTGCCCCGCTCGATCACGTAGCCGCTGATGGGGTTGCCGCCGTTGCCCGGTGCAGCCCACGACAGGATCACGGACCCGGTGCCGCCGCGAGCGGTCACCGTCGGCGCGTCCGGGGTCGTGTACGCCGAAGCGGACGACTCGACCGAGGCAGGGCCGGCGCCCACCGCGTTGACCGCGCGGACCGCGTAGACGTACGTCGTGCCGGGCGTCGCCGTCGGGTCGCTGTAGGACGTGACGCCTGCCGCGACGGTCGCGAGCGTGGTGCGCGTGCCGGCGACGGTGCCCCGCTCGACGGTGTAGCCGGTGATCGGCGAGCCGCCGTCTGCGGGTGCGGTCCAGCTGAGCGCGACGGCCCCCGCCCCTCCGGTCGCCGTCAGGCTCGGGGCGGCCGGCACGGTGGCCGGCGGCGCCAGCGTGCCGTTGCACGTGCTGTCACCGGTGTCTGCCGTCAGGGTCGCCACCACCGAGGCGCGCTGCGCGAGCACGGCGGAGACCTTCACGGGCGTCGTCCCGCTGAGGGCCGGGTTGCCGGGCTTCGCCGCCCGGAACTGTGCGCTGGAGAGGTCGATCTCGACCACGCCCGTGCTGGCGTTGACGGACCCGGTCAGGTCCTGGGACACGACGGTGCTGTTCGCGGCCGAGTCGAAGAGCCCGTAGCTGGGCGCCGATCCCTGCCCGGGCAGCGAGGTCGTGGGGTTGGGGATCTGCGCGAACAGCTGGTAGCTCTGCGCGTCAGATCCGAACGACACCTGCCAGCGGTAGTAGCCGTCCCCCGACAGCGGTGCCTTCGTCAGGTCGGAGATCCGGGCCCGGAAGACCGCGGTCGACGTGGCCGCGTCCCAGCCGACGGAACCGTCGAGCAGGTCCAGCGCCGGGTCGCTCGGACCAGGCGTCGTCCCGGTGATGACCACCTCGTTCGCGTCGCCCGCCTTGTCGAGGAAGCCTGCGCGTCCGCCCGGGCACGCGGTGCCGGTGGGCGGAGGCGGAGGCGTCACGGGGCCGCCGCTGCCGTCGTACGCGGAGTACAGCCCCTTCCCGGTGAGCTGGTAGGACACGGCCCCGACGCCCCCCATGGAGTCGGCGGTCGCCTGCGCGAGGTTGGGGGTCGCGGCGGCCATGTCGGTCTGGCAGGCCGCGAGGCAGCCGTCGGCAAAGCCCACGACGACGCGGCCGTCCTTCGTGACGTTGGAGTCGATGAAGTCCTCGAGGTTGCGCTGACCGAGCGACGACGTCGTGCCGCCGGCGTCGATCTCGCCGACCTGGATCGGCGTGCTGCGGTCCTTCACGACCGTCCAGCTCGCGCCCCGGTCGTAGGTGTAGGCGGTGTAGAGGTACCAGACGCCCTGGAAGCCGGCAGAGAACGGGCTCTGGCCTGAGGGCACCGGCGTCGAAGTGCCGACGAACGTGTAGGCGACGCGCCCGTTGTCACCGGTCGCGAGCGTGGGGAACGTGGTCGCCGTGAACGGCGTGCTGCTCCAGTTCGACAGGTTGACCGACGTGCTCCACGTGGCCGCGTGGTCCGTGGACCAGGCGATCATCGGCTGGTACGTCGCGTCGCTCCAGGCCTGGTAGACCGTGTTGTCCGGGGTCGTGCCGACGGCCGGGTCGAAGCTGCTCGAGGTCTGCGTCGCCGTCGGGATCGTGTAGCCCTGCCAGCTGGCGCCGTCGTCACGCGTCAGCACGCCGCCGACGCGCTGGTTGCCGTTCGCGTCGAAGCACACGTAGCTCGGCAGGTAGGCCGTGCCGTCGGCGCTGCCGCGCAGGTGGCCGTGGACGTGCTCGCAGTCGAGGTTGGTCATCGGCACGCCGGGCAGCCAGGTCGACCCGCCATCAGTGCTGGTGGAGCAGGCCTGGAAGCTCTGCTGCTGGCAGTAGTACCAGACCCGGTCCCCCGGGGTCAGCGCGCTCGGGGCCCACGCCACCGTCGGGTGGTCGAGCGTGAACGTGCAGGGCAGCGCCGGCGTCCAGCTGGCTCCGTCGTCGGTGGACCGGAACATGCCGCTGCACGCACCCGTGTCGCCACCCGCGAGCGTGACACCGGTCTTGGGGTCGGTCGACAGGATCGGGTCGAGGTTCGCGAACGAGCCGAGCGGGGTGGCGTCCGACCAGGTGGCCGCACCGGAGCTGGGGTTGAAGCCGACCTTGAAGACGCTCGTGCCCGAGATGAACATCCCGTTGCCGGTCACCTGGTTGATGCCGAGCGACGGCTCGCCCGCGTAGGACCCGGTGTCCGGGTTGTTGGTGGTCACGAACGACGGGGTGCCGGAGCCGAAGGCCTCGGCGGCGCTCGCGGGCGTCGCGGAGAAGACGACCCCGGACCCGGCGAGCAGTCCGATCACGGACAGGACAACGGCAAGACGGCGTGACGGACGCACGAGAGGACTCCGCAGGAGGGTGGGCGGAGCGTCTGGGTAGGACGCTGGGTGGCGAAAAGGTAAGAGTCCGACATCTCGCGCGTCAACCGAGGTCGCGTCTCAGCGCGTCGGGATCACCCTTCCGGCCCTGCCAGCCGGCCCTGCGAGCGTCCTACGCGACGAGGCCCAGGCGGCGGAGCTCGACCGTGAGGTCGTGCGGCGACGTCGAGGCCGCCATCGCCGCCTCCATCGTGATGACGCCGTCGCGGATGAACGAGACCAGGTGCTGGTCGAACGTCTGCATCCCGTAGTAGGTGCCCTCGGAGATCAGCTGCGGGATCGTAGACGTCTTGTCAGGGTCGGCGATGGCGTCGGCGATGCGGCCGGTGTTGACGGCCACCTCCATCACGACGCAGCGGCCCTCGCCGTCGGCGCGGGGCACGAGGCGCTGGCAGATGATGCCGCGGAGCGACCCGGCGAGCGCCAGGCGCACCTGCTTCTGCTCGTGCGGCGGGAAGAAGTCGATGATGCGGTTGATCGTCTCGGCCGCGTCGGTCGTGTGCAGGGTGCTCATGACGAAGTGACCGGTCTCGGCGGCGGCCAGGCCGGCCTTGACCGTCTCGTGGTCACGCATCTCGCCGACCAGGATGACGTCGGGGTCCTGGCGCATGGCGGCGCGCATCGCGGTGACGAAGTCCTCGGTGTCGACCCGGACCTCGCGCTGGTTGATCATCGCCATCTTGTCGAAGTGCAGGACCTCGATGGGGTCCTCGATCGTGACGACGTGGACCTCCTTGTTGCTGTTGATGTGGTCGATCATGCCGGCGAGCGTGGTCGTCTTGCCCGAGCCGGTGGGGCCCGTGACGAGGACCAGGCCGCGGGGCTCCATCGCGAGCGACGCGAGGACCGGCGGGAGGCCGAGGTCCGTGAGCGGGATGGCGCCGACGGACACCCGGCGGAAGACGAGACCGGCCGAGCCGCGGCTGCGGAAGGCGTTCACGCGGAAGCGGCCGACGCCGGAGAGCGAGTAGGCGAAGTCCGCCTCGTTGGTGCGCAGGAAGTCGTCCACGAGGTCCTCGCGGAGCACCTCCTCGACCATCTTCTCGGTGTCGGCCGCCGTGAGGTCGCGCGTCTGCAGCTTGCGCAGTCGGCCGTCGATGCGCACACGGGGCGGGGAACCGACCTTGCAGTGCAGGTCGGAGCCGCCGCACTCCACGAGTGCGCGGAGGAAGGGCTCGATGGACGTCGTCACACAGGGTCTTTCGGCCATGACTAGGCCGACCTTGACCCCTTTGGCCTACCGGAGTGACGCCATCCAGGCTTCGACGCCGTCCGGGTCCCTGGGGAGGGCCGCGGACAGGTTCCGGTGGCCGTCCTCGGTGATCAGGACGTCGTCCTCGATGCGGACGCCGATGCCGCGCAGGTCCTCCGGCACGAGCAGGTCGTCGGGCTGGAAGTACAGGCCCGGCTCGACCGTCAGGACGTACCCCGGCTGGAGCGTGCCGTCGCGGTAGAGCTCGTCGCGGGACGCGGCGCAGTCGTGCACGTCGAGACCGAGCATGTGGCTCACCCCGTGGATCGTCCACCGGCTGTAGCGCTTGTCGTCGTCGGCGAGCACCTCCTCGGCGGACTCGACGATCCCGAGCGCCTGCAGGCCCTCCGCGAGCACCTTCATGGCGGCGTTGTGGGGGGCCGTGAAGGCGTTCCCCGGCTTGCACTCGGCGAGCGCTGCTTCCTGCGACCGGTAGACCAGCTCGTAGACCTCCCGCTGGCGCGGGGTCCAGGTGCCGGAGATCGGCAGGGTGCGCGTCACGTCGGCCGTGTAGAGCTCGTTGCCCTCGACCCCCATGTCCAGCAGGATCAGCTCGCCCTCCCGGACCGGGCCGTCGTTGTCGGTCCAGTGCAGGACGCAGGCGTGCGCCCCCGCGGCGCAGATCGAGCCGTAGCCGACGTCGTTGCCCTCGACCCTGGCCCGCAGCCCGAAGACGCCCTCGGCCCAGCGCTCGCTGGTGGCGACCGCCTTCGGCAGCTCGCGGGCGACGTCCTCGAAGCCCTTGATCGTGGCGTCGACGGCCTCCTGCAGCTGAGCGACCTCCCACGCGTCCTTGACGAGGCGCGCCTCGGACAGCCAGGTGGCGAGCTCCTTGTCCTTCTCCTCGTCGTGCTCGAACAGCTCCTCGACCTTCTTGTCGTACGACGTCAGCACCCGCGCCGCGGTCCCCCGCAGCTTCTCGATCTCCTCGAGCGGGCGCGTCGCGATGCCGAGCTCGACCGTGACGTCCTCGAGCGAGGGGCGCGGGCCGACCCAGAACTCCCCGTTGCGGTCGGTGAAGAAGGCCGGGGTCTCGCGGGTCCAGGCCGGTGCCTGGTAGAGCGTCGCGGCCCCGTCGGCGGTGATGACGAGCACGGCGTCGGGCGCTCTCGAGCCCACCAGCCAGGTGAAGTCGCTGCCCGGGCGGAACCGGAAGTCGGTGTCGTTCGCGCGGACCTTGAAGCCGCCGCTCGGCACGACCAGCACCTCGCCCGGGAACTGCGCGGCAAGGCGGGCCCGCCGTTCAGCGCGGTACGCCGACGCCTCGTGCTGCACGGCGGCCGGGCGCGGCATGTCGGCCCAGCCGGTGCTCATGAACTCCAGCAGCTTCGACGGCCGCTTGGGGTCGTGGCTGGCCGTGTTCTCCTGAGGGGTGTCGAGGTTCTCGTCAGTTCCCATACGAGGAGGGTACGTCCGTCAGCCGCGCGTTCTCCGTCGCCCTAGCGGCCCTTCCACTCCGGCTTGCGCTTGGTGAGGAACGCGCTGATGCCCTCGGAGGCGTCCTCGGTCGAGTTGAGCAGCGACAGCTGCGCCTGCATGGCACCCAGACCGGCCTCGAGCGAGCTCTCCATGGCCGCCTGGAACGCCGCCTTGCCCAGCCGCACGGCAACGGGCGGCTTGGCCGCGAGGGAGGCGACGAGCGTCTCGGTGTCCGCCGAGATGTCCTCGACCACCCGGCTGACCAGCCCCATGTCGAGGGCCTCAGCGGCCGGGACCCGGCGGGCGCTCAGCATCATCTCCATCGCCCGCTTCGGGCTGACGTGCCGCCCGAGCAGCGCGCTCACCATGAACGGCCAGATGCCGAGGTCGACCTCAGGCAGGCCGAAGGCGGCGGACTCGGCCGCGATCACGACGTCGGCGCCGAGGATGATCGCGACGCCGCCGGCGAGGCAGAGCCCCTGGACGGACGCGACGACCGGGACGGGGCAGTCGGCCATCGCGAGGACGACCTCGCGGATCTTGCCGCGGCTCTCGTGCACCTCGAGGCCGGTGGCGTCCGGCGCCATCTGCACCAGGTCAGCCCCCGAGCAGAAGACCTTGCCGGCCGACGTGATGAGGACGACCCTCGCGTCGCCCGGGTCGCGGAGCGCCGCGAGCATCCCGTCGAGGATCTCCCCGTTGAGGGCGTTGCGCTTCTCCTCGCGGTCGAGGTGAAGCCGCAGCACTCCGTCGGCGCGTGTCACAGCAAGGTCGCTCACGAGCCGCGACACTATCGGGGTGCTGTTCGCCCTCACCGTCCTGCTGGGGGCCCTGGTCCTCGGATGGGGCCGAGGCGGCAGCCTCGACCGGCTCGGGCACCTCCCGCTCCGCTACAAGCGGCTCGTCGTCGTGGCCCTCGTGGTGCAGGTCCTGGGCGGCGTCGCCGGAGGCTGGCGCTACCCCGCCGGGCTGGCGGTCTCGGCCGCC
>CBIHPE010000138.1:0-10965 GCA_966212015.1 uncultured Frankiales bacterium
CAGCTGTACCTGCCCCCGGGCAAGCAGACGTACGAGCTGACCTCGTGCTGGATGACGCAGGGCTCGACGTGCCCCGAGGAGTCCTCGCCGTTGTTCGGCACGGCCCTGTCGCAGGGCTCGCGGACGACGGACCACCCCTTCCGCTCCGAGGACCTGCGCGAGGGCTCATTCGGCAACGGGGCCTCCTCAGACGAGAGCCTGACCCTGCGGGCCGCGGCGCGGGCCGACGTCGCAGGGCAGACCCTCTTCAACCAGTTGGTCGTGGTCCCTGCGCCTCCCGGGCGCGCCTGAGCGCCGCGTGCCTGGTGGCTCTCGAGCCAGCCGGTAGGGCGCCTGTAGACGTTGCCCACCTCCGGCGCGCCGTTGTGGGCTTTGGCTCCATGGCGCGACACGGGCGAAACGGACCACAGTGGGGGACATGTCCCAGAGCGGTTCCCTTCGTGTTGCCCTGGCGGCTGCTGCCGTTGCCCTGAGCGCGGCCTGCGGCACGACCGTCCCCCTGTCGCAGCAGTCGCAGGTGGGGCAGGACGGGTCCGGTCTCGGCGGCGGCTCGGCCAGCGGCGGTACGACAGGGACGAGCGCTCCGCTGGGGACCTCGACCACGGGTGGCCTCACGCTCCCGGGCGCGACGACGGGCGGTTCCTCGACGGGCGCCGTCCTGCCCGGTGGCGGTGCCACGGGCGCGACAGGTCCGACCGGACCTTCCGTTCCGGGGACCACGACCGGCACCCCCGCGGGTCCGGCGACGATCCCGCCCACCGGCCCGGGCTGGGACCGGAAGACCGTCTACATCGGCGCCCTCACGGTGAACGACCTGCACACGGTTGCAGGTGGGCTCGGCATCAACCTCGACCCCGGTGACCTCGAGGCCGACGCGAACGCCGTCGCGGACTACGTGAACAAGCACGGCGGCCTGTTCGGCCGCACGGTGAAGGTGCTCTTCCGGGACACCAAGACGGCCGATGTCGCCGCCGACCCGGTGAAGGTCGGGCTCGAGGCCTGCACCGACTTCACGCAGGACCGCAAGGTGATCGCGGTCTACAGCCCGGTCACGACGATGGACACCGAGAACATGCGCGCCTGCTTCGCCAAGGCGCACGTGCCGATCTTCAGCGCAGGGTCCGCGATGCTCGACTCCAAGGCGATCCAGGCCTACGCCGGCACCTACTACATGTCGACGATGGTCGCGTGGGACAAGCTCGCGCCCGTCCTCGTCGCGCGGCTCAAGGCGCAGGGCTGGTTCGGCGGCTGGGACCAGCGCCTGGGTCAGGCCAAGAACGGCAAGGCCCCCCGGATGGGGATCCTCACCAGCACGACCCCCGCCGGCACCCGCGTCGCCGCTGAGATCAAGGGCGCTCTCGCGAGCGCCGGCTACCCCGGGGCCCTCGTCTACCAGTGGACCGACGCGTCCCAGGGCCAGAACTCGTCTGTCCAGTACTTCAACGGCAACGGCGTCGACCACATCATCGTGGCCGACCTCGAGCTGACCGCGTTCCAGAACTCGGCCCAGACCCAGCAGTACAAGCCGCGGTACGGCATCAGCACCTACAACGACCCGTACACGAACCTCGAGACGCTGTCGCCGAAGGGCGCGAACAACGGCGCCCTCGGCATCGGCTGGGCACCGGCGTACGACGTCTCGGACCAGAACGACCCGGGCAGCACCGGCAAGGGCGAGGCCACCTGCCTGGCCCTCAACAAGGCCGCCGGGCAGAACTTCTCCGGCAAGCGCACCGCTCGGCTGTTCGCCTTCGCGGCCTGCGACGCGCTCCTGCTCTCGGTCGAGGGAGCGAAGGCCGGTGGCGGCCTTCGGTACGACGCCGTCTACAAGGGGGCGCTCGCCATCGCGCCGACCTTCAGCACCGCGGTCTCGTTCGGCAACGCGGCGCTCACGCCCTCGCACCTGTTCGTGTCGAGCTCAGCCCGCGACCTCGCGTACTTCACCGACTGCTCCTGCTTCAAGTACACCTCGAAGGCCGCGACCGCCCACTTCTGAGGCCGCACGCCCTCGCGGTGGAAGGATGCTCGCGTGAGCATCGTGGGTGTGGGCGTCGATGTGGTCGAGGTCGCCCGGCTCGCGGCGGCGCTGGAGCGGACGCCTGCGCTGCGCGCGCGGCTCTACACCGGCGAGGAGCTGCTGATCACGAAGGTCGAGTCGCTCGCCGCACGCTTCGCCGCCAAGGAGGCGGTGGCGAAGGTGCTGGGGGCGCCGGGCCTGCCGTGGACGGATGCCGAGGTCGTCAACGAGGAGAGCGGCAGGCCGCGGCTCGTCGTCACCGGCGCCGCGCGTGATGCTGCCGAGGCGCTGGGCATCGCGACGTGGCACGTGAGCCTCTCGCACGACGGCGGCGTCGCGACGGCAGTGGTCATCGGGGAGAGCGCATGAGTCGACGGCGTGAGATCGACGGTGCTCTGATGGCGAGGACGTCACATCGTCGCCGAGTGGGCGCGGCGTGATCCGGGCGCACACGGTCGCGCAGGTGCGGGCGGCGGAGGAGCCGCTGCTCGCTGCGGGCGTTCCCCTGATGGCGAGGGCCGCGACCGCTCTTGCGGTCGAGACGGCTCGCAGGCTGCCGTTCGTCTACGGCGCGCGGGTCGTGCTGCTCGTCGGCAAGGGCAACAACGGTGCCGACGCTCTCTGGGCGGGCGTGAACCTGGCTCGGCGCGGCTGCCAGGTCGTCGCGGTGCTGCTGGCGACGCCGGTGCAGGACGCCCTCGAGGCGTTCCTGCAGGCCGGGGGACGGGTCGGGACGGACGAGGCGATCACCGGGGCCGAGGCGGTGCTCGACGGGATCGTCGGCATCGGCGCCACCGGACCGCTGCGCGTCACGGTGCCGGCGCTGGACGGCGTACCTCTGGTGATCGCGGTCGACGTGCCCAGCGGCGTCGAGGGCGACACGGGACAGGTGCACCAGGGCGCGGTGCGGGCCGACGTGACCGTGACGTTCGGGACCTGCAAGCCGGGCCTGCTCATCGCCCGTGACCACGTCGGGGAGCTGGTCGTCGTCGAGCTCGGGCTCGACCTGCCGGAGGCGCCCGTCGAGGCGCTGACCGGCGTCCACCTCCCGCCCGATGACCGGGTCAGCGACAAGTACAGCCGCGGCGTCGTCGGGATCGCGGCCGGCTCGGAGGAGTACAGCGGGGCCGCGCTGCTCTCGGTCGGCGCGGCGATCCGCGCGGGCGCGGGCATGGTCCGGTACGCCGGGCACGCCGCCGACCGGGTGCGCGACCACTGGCCGGAGGCGGTCGTCACCGAGGACGTGAAGGACGCCGGTCGTGCGCAGGCGTGGGTCGTGGGGCCGGGCCTCGGGGTGACGTCCTACGACACCGTCGAGGAGGTGCTGGCCCAGGACGTGCCGGTCCTCGTCGACGCGGACGCCCTGACGATCTGCGCGCAGAGCCCGAGCCTGCTGCGGGACCGCACGTCGCCGACGCTGCTGACCCCGCACGACCGCGAGTACGCCCGGTTCGGCCGTGAGGTCGGCCCAGACCGGATCGGCGCTGCCCGACGGCTTGCCGACGACCTCGGCGTGCACGTCCTGCTGAAGGGCGACGCGACCGTCGTCGTGGGCCCGGACGGCCCAGCGCGGGTCAACACCACCGGCTCGGCCCTGCTGGCCACAGCCGGCACCGGCGACGTGCTGGCCGGGAGCGTCGGGGCGCTGCTGGCCCGCGGCCTCGACCCGCTCGAGGCGGGCAGCACGGGCGCCTTCCTGCACGGGCTGGCCGCGCAGCTGTCGACCGGAGGCGTCTCGACGAGCGCCGGCCTCGTGCTCGAGGCGTGGCCTGCGGCTGTCCGCGAGGCGTTGCTGCGAGACTGAGCGGTGTGAGATCGGCGGCCGTGGTGGACCTCGTGGCGATCCGCGACAACGTCGCGGACCTGCGCGCCCGGGTCGGTGCCGCGCAGGTCATGGCGGTCGTGAAGGCCGACGGCTACGGGCACGGGCTCGTGCCCTCGGCCCGCGCTGCTGTCGCCGGTGGCGCGACCTGGCTCGGCACGGCCTTCCTCGAGGAGGCCCTCGCGCTCCGTGCGGCCGGGATCGGCCACCGGGTCCTCGCCTGGCTCTACTCCCCGTCCGAGGACATCGCTCCCGCGATCGCCGCCGACGTCGACCTCGGCGTCTACTCCGTCGCCGAGCTCGACCGGGTCATCGCGGCGGCTGACGCCCTGGGCCGCAGCGCGCGCGTCCAGCTCAAGGTCGACACCGGCCTGTCCCGCGGCGGCTGCACCCTCGCCGACTGGCCCGAGCTCGTCGAGGCCTCGGCCAAGGCGCAGGCCACCGGGGTGATCGAGGTCAGCGGGGTGTGGAGCCACCTCGCGAGCAGCGAGGACGGCCCGCGGCACTCGACGAACCAGCAGCAGAAGGCGCTGTTCGCGCAGGCCCTCGACGTCGCGCAGGAGCTGCAGCCCGAGGTGCGGCACCTCGCCAACTCGGCGGCCCTGCTCACCGACCCCGACACCCACTACGACCTGGTCCGCGCCGGCGCGGCGATCTACGGCCTCCAGCCCGCTCCCGCCTTCGGCGACTTCGGCCTCCGCCCCGCGATGTCGCTGCGGACCGAGGTGGCGCTGACGAAGCGCGTCGCTGCAGGGTCAGGGGTCAGCTACCGCCACCGCTACACGACCGCCTCCGAGACGACGCTCGCCCTGGTCCCGCTCGGTTACGGCGACGGTGTCCCGCGCAACGCGACCAACGCAGTTCCCTTGCAGATCAAGGGCAAGCGCTACACCGTCGCGGGCGCGGTCGCCATGGACCAGCTGGTCCTGGACGTCGGTGACGACGACGTGCGAGCCGGTGACGAGGTGGTCCTGTTCGGCGCGTCGGGGCCGACTGCGCTCGAGTGGGCCGAGGCGACGGGCACCATCGACTACGAGATCGTGACGCGGGTCGGGGCCCGTGTCCCGCGCACCTACGTGGGAGAGCTGTGAAGCGTCGTACCGGACTGATCGGAGCCGTCGCGGGCGCCGTGGCGGTCGGAGCCGCTGCCGGCCTGGCCGCGGAGCGGTACGCCGTCGGGCGCACCCGGCTGGCGCCGGACCCTGACAAGGACGAGCCGTTCTTCCGCCTCCCCGCTGACCGGGTCCGCCGCGTCGTCGCGGACGACGGCGTGCCGCTGCACGTCGAGGAGGTCGGACCCGAGCGGGCTGACCTCACGGTCGTCTTCTGCCACGGCTACACCCAGCAGCTCGCGGTCTGGCACTACCAGCGGATCGCGCTCGCCGAGGAGGGCGTGGGGAAGCTGGTCTTCTGGGACCAGCGCTCGCACGGCAAGAGCGGCCGCAGCTCCCCGGAGAACGCGACGATCGACCAGCTCGGCCGCGACCTCCGGGCCGTCGTCGACGCCTGTGCGCCCACCGGTCGGGTCGTCCTGGTGGGCCACTCCATGGGCGGCATGACGATCATGGCCCTGGCGGACCAGTACCCGGAGCTCATCGGCACGAGGGTCACCGGGGTCGCGCTCATCGGCACGTCGACCGGCAAGCTCGCGTCCGTCACGTTCGGCCTCCCCGCGGCCATGCAGCACGTGACCGGCAGGGTGCTGCCCTACCTCACGAGGGGGATGCGCGGCCGGCCGCAGCTCTTCGAGGGCGGACGTCGCCTCGGGACAGACCTCGCGTTCGTCGCGACGAGGCGCGCGGCGTTCGGCGTGGACGAGGTCAGCCCGTCGCTGGTCGAGTTCGTCGAGAAGATGACCGCCGACACCCCGGTCGACGTGATCGCGGAGTTCTACGACACGTTCATGGCGCACGACAAGCTCAAGGCGGTCCAGCGGCTCCGCGACGTGGAGACCCTCGTGCTGGTGGGCAGCAAGGACGTCATCACCCCGGTCGCGCACAGCCGCACCCTCGCCGCGGCCCTCCCCGACGCCCAGCTCGTCGTCGTCGAGGGCGCAGGCCACATGGTGCAGCTCGAGAAGGCGGCGATGGTCACGCTGCACCTGCGGGCGCTCCTGCGCCGCGCGTCGAGGACCGCCGCGCGTGCTGGCTGACGAGATGCGGGCCTGCACCCGCTGCGTCGAGCTCGCGAGCACCCGCACCCAGGTCGTCGTCGGCAGTGGCCCGGCCGACGCGCGGCTCGTCATCGTCGGCGAGGCGCCAGGTGCCAAGGAGGACGAGACCGGCATCCCCTTCATCGGTCGCAGCGGCCAGCTGCTCGACCGGCTCCTCGCGGAGGCCGGGACGAGCCGCGGCGCCGTCGCCGTCATCAACACCGTGAAGTGCCGACCGCCGAACAACCGGGTGCCGTCGAGGGTCGAGACCGCGAACTGCCGGCCCTGGACGACCCTGCAGCTGAAGGAGATGACGCCCCGCCTGGTCGTACCCCTCGGTCTGTCGGCTGCTGCGTGGTTCCTCGGCAAGACGACTCTCGGAGCGGTACGGGGAAGGGTGCACGAGGTCGACGGGCAGCAGGTCCTCCCGACGTACCACCCCGCTGCGGCCCTGCGCGGCGGCCCGAACGGCGAAGCCATGACCCGGTTGCGGGAGGACCTCGCCCTCGCGGTCAGACTGGTCTCGTGAGGCTCGCGACCGTCGAGGACACCCAGGCGCTGGGACGCCGGCTCGCCGCCGTGCTCCAGGCCGGGGACCTCGTCGTGCTGTCGGGCCCGCTCGGCGCCGGGAAGACCGCCCTGACGCAGGGCATCGGCCAGGGCCTCGGCGTCACAGCGAGGGTCACGAGCCCGACGTTCGTCATCGCGCGGGTGCACCAGGGCCGGGTGCCTCTGGTGCACGTCGACGCCTACCGGCTGCGCGACGCCGGGCGGGTCGAGATCGACGACCTGGACCTCGACGTCGAGATCGACGACTCCGTCGTGGTCGTCGAGTGGGGCGAGGGGATCGTCGAGCAGCTCTCCGACAGCCACGTGGAGATCAAGCTCGAGCGGCACGACGACGACAGCCGGACGGCCACGCTGGAGTGGGTGGGTCCGCGCTGGGCTGGTGGGCCGCCCAACCTCGACGCCTGAAGGATGTGCAGACGGGACTCGCGCGCAACACGGGTGCTGGGGTTGGATCCCTTTCATGAGCCTGACGATCGCCAGCATCCTCGCCGAGTCCGCTGTCCGCTTCCCCGACAACGACGCCGTCGTCCTCGGTGACCTGCGGCTGACCTACTCCCAGCTGTGGGCGCACACCAAGCAGTACGCCGCTGTCCTCCGCGAGCGCGGGATCGGCCCGGGCGACAAGGTCGCGCTGCTGCTGCCGAACACCCCGCACTTCCCGCTGGCCTACTTCGCGACGCTCGCCCTCGGTGGCGTCGCCGTGCCGGTCCACGCGCTGCTCAAGGCCGAGGAGATCGAGTACGTCCTCACCGACTCCGGGGCGAAGACCCTCATCTGCGCCGCCCCGCTGCTGGGTGAGGGCGCCAAGGGCGCCGAGCTCGCGGGCATCCCCGTGCTCGCGGTGATGGACGGCGGCGACGCGACCATCGAGCGCATCGACGACCTGGCCCTCGAAGCGACCCCGATCGAGGCGCTCATCCCCCGTGAGGCCGACGACACCGCGGTCATCCTCTACACGAGCGGCACGACCGGGAAGCCCAAGGGAGCTGAGCTCACCCACCTCAACGTGACGATGAACGTCGCGGTCTCGGCCCAGCACTCGTTCGAGATCAGCGCGTCCGACACGGTCCTCGGCTGCCTGCCGCTGTTCCACACCTTCGGCCAGACCTGCTGCATGAACACCGCCTTCTACGTCGGCGCGACCGTGGTCCTGCTGCCCCGCTTCGACGGCGCGCAGGCCCTCGAGCTGCTGGTCAAGGAGGAGTGCACGGTCTTCATGGGCGTGCCGACGATGTACATCGCCCTCATCGAGGCCGCCAAGACCTCCGACCTGCGCCCGCAGCTGAAGGTCGCCCTCTCCGGCGGTGCCGCCCTCCCAGTGCCCGTCCTCGAGCGGTTCGCCGAGGTCTTCGGCACCAACGTCCTCGAGGGCTACGGGCTCACCGAGACGTCGCCGGTCGCGACCTTCAACCAGAAGGGGTTCCGGCCCGAGCCCGGCACGGTCGGCAAGAACATCTGGGGCGTCGAGGTGGAGGTCGCGAAGGCCGAGCTCGACGACAGCATCGAGCTGCTGCCGACCGGCGAGCTCGGCGAGATCGTCGTGCGCGGCCACAACATCTTCAAGGGCTACCTCAACAAGCCGGAGGCGACGGCGGCGGCGATCGTCGACGGCTGGTTCCGCACCGGTGACCTCGGCACGAAGGACGAGGAGGGCTACGTCCGGATCGTCGACCGCAAGAAGGACATGGTCATCCGGGGCGGCTACAACGTCTACCCGCGCGACGTCGAGGAGGTGCTGCTCCGCCTCGAGGGCGTCGGCCAGGTCGCCGTCATCGGCATCCCGGACGACCACTTCGGCGAGGAGGTCGCGGCGGTCGTCGTGAAGGACGGCGAGCTCTCCGAGGAGGACGTGATCGCCTACGGCAAGGCCAACCTCGCGTCCTACAAGTACGCGCGCAAGGTCTTCTTCGTCGACGCGCTGCCGCTCGGTCCCTCGGGCAAGGTCCTCAAGCGGGAGCTCGTGCAGTCGTTCAAGGACGGCACGCTCTCGTAGCGCTGTCGCGCGGCTAGCCTGCATCACGTGATCTCGCTCGTCGTCGACACCTCGACGCCTGCCGTGACCGCGGGTCTCGTGCAGGACGGTGTCGTGCTGGCGGAGGCAGTGGTGGTCGACGCCAGGCGGCACGGCGAGCTGCTCGCGGTGAACATGCGCAAGGTCCTGGAGCACGGACGGCCCGACGAGGTCGTGGTCGGCGTGGGGCCCGGCCCGTTCACCGGGCTTCGGGTCGGCATCGTCACCGCCGCTGCCTACGCCGACGCGCTCGGCCTGCCCGTCCGCGGCGTCTGCTCGCTGGAGGGCCTGCGTGCCCCCTCGACGGCGGTGGTGACCGACGCCCGGCGCAAGGAGGTCTACTTCGCCGAGTACGACGAGGCCGGCCGTCGCACGCACGGGCCCGACGTCGCGAGACCGGCCGACCTGCGGCTGACGTCGTCTCGCGTCGTCGGCGACGGCGCCCTGCTCTACGGCATCGCGACGGAGGACCTGCCGCGGTACCCGTCGGTCGCCCTGCTCGCCACCTCGGACGAGGCGCGGCCGCTCACCCCGCTCTACCTCCGCCGCCCCGACGCCGTGGAGATGGCTGACCGGTGAGGCTCTGGCTGGACGCCTTCCCCCATGACTGGGACGTCGCCCTCGAGGCGTCGGTGCGGGGGCGCGTCCCGACCGTCGTCTACTACCCCGGCGCCCGGCGGGACGGCGGGTCCGACGGCACCTGGCTGCGCATCACGCCGTCGTCGGGGGAGCAGTGGACCGGCGTCTTCGCCTCGGACAACCACCCGGGCTGGCTCAACCTCGTCGCGTCCTGGCCGGAGCCAGGTCGGCTGTTCGTCGCGGCCGGCGGAGCGCCGTACCTGGTCTCCGCGACCGACCCCGACGACTGGCGCCGCCTCGACAGCGAGCCGCGCGGCTTCCAGGTGGTCGGCGACCTCGCCGTCCTGCGCGAGCCCGGCTTCCTGGTGGCGCACGACGCGACCGGGGTCGCGTGGTCGTCCGACCCCGTCGGCGGGGCCGAGTGGCTCGGCGTGCTCGACGACGAGATCCACCTGCGCACCGACACCGAGCTGATCCGGGTGGCGGTGCGCCACGGACGTACGACCCGGGAACCGCTGTCGTGGTGAGCGCGAGCGAGCCCAGCGGATGGTGACGCTGGAGCGCTTCCGCTGGTGGCACGTCGACGACGTCCTCCCGATCGAGCGCGCCCTATTCCAGCCGGAGCCGTGGACCGCGCACCACTTCTGGTCCGAGCTCGGTCAGACCGCGACCCGGCACTACGTCGTGGCCGTCGACGACGGCCGGGTGGTCGGGTACGCCGGCCTGTGCGACTACCCCGACGAGGCCTTCGTGCAGACGATGGCCGTCGCGACGTCCCACCAGCGGCAGGGGATCGGGGCAGTGCTGCTCGAGGAGCTGCTCGCGGAGGCCACGCGGCGCCGCCAGCCCCGGGTCCTGCTCGAGGTGCGTGCCGACAACCCCCCGGCCCAGCGCCTCTACGAGCGGTACGGGTTCACCCGGCAGGGCATCCGCCGCGGCTACTACCCCGGCGGCGTCGACGCCTGGGTCATGGAGCGCACCGGCTGAGGCGAGCCCGACCAGGGGTCGCACGGTGGCACCGGACAGGGCCTTCGAGGCGGCCACCGTGCGACCCCTGGTGCTCCGGGAGCGAACGCTGGCACTCCCGGGCTTGAGTGCTAAGCACTCAAGGGGTTAGAGTGCTAGCGAGAGCAGCGCCCGACCCCCGCGACGGCGAGCGGTGCACTCTCCACGTTCGACAGACCAGTTCCTGGAGGAACAGTGACCACTGCGACCAAGGTCGCCATCAAGCCGCTCGAGGACCGCATCGTGGTCCAGGCGGTCGAGGCCGAGACCACCACGGCTTCCGGCATCGTCATCCCCGACACGGCCAAGGAGAAGCCCCAGGAGGGCACCGTCCTGGCCGTCGGCCCGGGCCGGTTCGAGGACGGCGCCCGCGTGCCGCTCGACGTCAAGGTCGGCGACAAGGTGCTCTACAGCAAGTACGGCGGCACCGAGGTCAAGTACGCCGGCGAGGAGTACCTCGTGCTCTCCGCCCGCGACGTCCTCGCCGTCATCGAGTCCTAACTGCGTCATAGCTGAGTCCTAACTCACCCCACGTGCAGCGCCCCGGACCCCACTCGGGGGCCGGGGCGCTGACGGGACGGTACCAGGACCAACACATTGAGCAAGTCCCTGACCTTCTCGGAGGATGCCCGGCGCGCGCTCGAGCGCGGCGTCGACACCCTCGCCAACGCCGTCAAGGTGACGCTCGGCCCCAAAGGCCGCAACGTCGTGATCGGCAAGCAGTACGGCGGCCCGACGATCACCAACGACGGCGTGACCATCGCCCGCGAGATCGAGCTCGAGGTCCGCCTCGAGAACCTCGGCGCGCA
>CBIHPE010000139.1:0-10862 GCA_966212015.1 uncultured Frankiales bacterium
GGGTGCCGGGGTACTCCCGCCCGCCGGCTCAGACCGACCCGGTGCGGGCCCCTGTCGTCGTACGGGCTAGAGCTCGACGGAGACTTCCGTCGCGCTGCCCTTGGCTGCCGTGGTGGCGGTGTCGACGGACTGGCCCGGCGCGAGCGTGCGCAGGGTCCAGTCGCCGTCGCCGGCGTAGAACCGGAAGTAGCCCGTGGCGGAGGTCTGGACCTCGGCCGTGAACTCCCCGGTCGCGCCGAGGAGGCGGACGTAGGCGCCCGGCAGCGGCGAGCCCTCCTTGGTCACGACGCCGTGGATGACGGCCTCGTTCGGGGACAGCTCGAGCGCGGGGAGGGTCGCCTGGTCAGGCGCGCCGCACATCTCAGACGTCCTTCGCGACGGGCACGCCGACGAGGCTGCCGTACTCGGTCCAGGAGCCGTCGTAGTTCTTGACGTCCTGCTCGCCGAGGAGCTCGTGGAGCGCGAACCAGGTGTGGCTGGAGCGCTCACCGATGCGGCAGTAGGCGATGGTGGGCTTGGACGTGTCGAGGCCGGCCTCGTCGACGTAGAGGGCGCGCAGCTCCTCGTCGCTCTTGAAGGTGCCGTCGTCGTTCGCGGCCTTGCTCCACGGGACGTTCGCGGCGGTCGGGATGTGACCCGCGCGCTGGCTCTGCTCCTGCGGGAGGTGCGCCGGCGCGAGCAGCTTGCCGCTGAACTCGTCGGGGCTGCGCACGTCGATGAGGTTCTTGTTGCCGATGGCCTCGACGACCTCGTCGCGGAACGCGCGGATCGTGAGGTCCTGCTCCGCAGCCTTGTACGTCGTGGCGGCGCGCTCCTTCACGTCCTTGGTGAGCGCGCGGCCGTCGAGCTCCCACTTCTTGCGGCCGCCGTCGAGGAGCTTGACGTCGTTGTGGCCGTAGAGCTTGAAGTACCAGTAGGCGTAGGCCGCGAACCAGTTGTTGTTGCCGCCGTAGAGGACGACGGTGTCGTCGTTGCTGATGCCCTTGGCGGACAGCAGCGCCTCGAACTGCTCCTTCGAGACGAAGTCACGGATGACCTGGTCCTGGAGCTCGGACTTCCAGTCGAGGCGCACGGCGCCCTCGATGTGCCCGCCGTCGTAGGCGGACACGTCCTCGTCGACCTCGACGAAGACGACGTTGCTGTCGTTGATGTGGGCCTCGGCCCAGTCGGCGTCCACGAGGACGTCTGCGCGTGCCATGGTGATTCCTATCTATGCGGTAGGGAAGGTGAGAACGGGTCTGTGGCTCCTCATCAGGAGCAAGGTGCGCTGGCTCAGTGAGCAGTCAGGAAGCGCAACACAGGCAGCCGGCAATGCGGCACAGGTCGATCGACCGCCGCTTCACGAGCACGAGCTGCATGGGCGAGACCCTAACCCAGCCCGGTATAGACCGGAAACCGCTAGGGATTCGCCGCTGGCCGTGGGCAATCCGCCTACTCGGCGCCGGTTTCTGTCAGAGTGCCGCCATGCCGCTCGCCAGACCCCGTGCTGCTGAGCTGGACAGCATGCGCGGGCTTGCGCTGATCGCCGTCGTGTGGACCCACTTCGGCTTCCAGGGCCAGAAGCACGGGTACCTGGCGATCGAGACCTTCTTCACGCTCTCGGGGTACCTCATCACCCGCAACCTCCTGCGGGACGGTCTCCGGCCCACGACGTTCTACCTAGGCCGCGCCCGACGCCTGCTCCCCGCATTGTGGGTATGGCTGGTCCTCACCGCCCTGCTCTCCGGCCTGGCGCCCGCGAGCGAGCAGCCGGACGGGCTCTTTTGGGTGCTCGCTCCGCTGAACCTCGTCCCCTGGGGCGTCGTGGCGACCCACGGCTGGATGGGCTTTCTTGCCCACACGTGGTCGCTGGGTGTCGAGGAGTCCTTCTACCTCGCGTGGCCGCTGATGCTCATGGGACTTCGCCGCCTGTCACGCGCCTGGGCCGTCCGCCTCACACTGGCTGCGAGCGTCGCGTGCTTCGCCCTGGGCGCGCTGCTCTACGCCCCGCGCGCGGACGGGCGCATCCCGGACGTCTACTACCTGCCCCCGTGCCGCACGGGCGGCTTGCTCCTGGGCTGCGCCCTGGCGTTCTGGCTGCACGGTCGCGAGGCCCCCTTCCCGCACTGGACGCGGGTCGTCACGGTCGCCGGCCTGCCCGCGGTCCTCCTGGCCCTCGCCGTCGTCAGTGACGGCGCCGGCTCCTTCGCGCTCCGCTCGTTCGTGGTGTCCCTCCCGCTCGCCGACTTGGCCACGTGCAGCGTCATCCTGGCGACCTACGTGGCCCCCCGCGAACGCTGGGACCGGCAGCTGCTCAGCCTCCGACCCCTGCGCATGCTCGGCAAGGCGTCGTACAGCGTCTACCTCTGGCACTACCCCGTCCTCGCTATGACCCGCACCTGGGCCGAGCACTGGCACGTCCGCTACGCGGTCCCCGCACGCGTGCTCGCCTTCCTCGTCCCCGGCATCGTGAGCTACCTGCTCCTGGAGCGTCCTTACCTCAACCGCAAACGTGACGAAGGCCCGCATTCCGGCAAGCAGTCTGTGCACCGGGAGGCACCGTCACACGACGGGGCATTGTGATTCACTGCCGCGATGCAGTCGCGCAGGGTGGTCGTTGTCGGTCAGGGCTATGTCGGGCTGCCTCTCGCCATGCGAGCCGTCGAGGTCGGCTACGACGTCGTGGGCCTCGAAGTCGACCAGCACCGTGTTGAGCACCTGGCAGCGGCGCGCTCCTACATCGAGGACATCTCCTCGGAGCGGCTCGCAGCCGCCCTCGGCACCGGCCGGTACGTCCCGACGTCCGACTACGAGGACTGTGCCGGCTTCCAGGTGGCCGTGATCACCGTTCCCACCCCGTTGCGCGACTCGCAACCGGACCTGGGGTTCATCGAGCAGGCGTGCGCTGCCCTCGCACCGCACGTGACGGCTGGGGCGACCGTCGTCCTGGAGTCGACGACGTACCCCGGGACGACCGCCGAGCTCGTGGCACCACTGCTCGAGCGCGGCTCCGGCCTGCGGGCTGGGGACGACTTCTTCCTCGGCTACTCACCCGAGCGCATCGATCCGGGCAACCCGACGTGGACCCTGACGAACACGCCGAAGGTCGTCTCTGGCCTCACGCCGCGGTGCCTGGACTCCGTGGCGCAGTTCTACTCGGACGTCGTCGACTCCGTGGTCCCCGTGTCGGGTCTCGCCGAGGCCGAGCTCACCAAGCTGCTCGAGAACACCTTCCGGCACGTCAACATCGCACTCGTCAACGAGCTCGCGGTGTTCGCCCACGAGCTGGGCATCGATGTGTGGGAGGCGATCGACGCGGCCGCGACGAAGCCCTTCGGCTTCATGCGCTTCACGCCCGGGCCCGGCGTTGGGGGGCACTGCCTGCCAGTGGACCCCTCCTACCTCTCGTGGCGGGTCAAGCAGCAGCTGAACGAGTCGTTCCGGTTCGTCGAGCTCGCCAACGAGGTCAACGACCACATGCCGGCGTACGTCGTCCGACGCGTTGCCCAGCTCCTGAACCGGGAGAAGAAGGCGGTCAACGGCAGCCGCATCCTGGTCCTCGGACTCGCGTACAAGAAGAACACGAGCGATGCCCGGGAGTCTCCGAGCACGTACGTCGTCCAGGCGCTTCACGAGCAGGGCGCCGAGGTGCGGGTCGTCGACCCGCACATCGCGTCGACCGTCCAGCTGCACGCCCCGCTGAACGCGGTGCAGGTCGAGCTCACCGGGTCCGAGCTCGACCTGGCCGACGCCGTGGTGCTGCTGGTGGACCACGACGCGTTCGACATGGAGCTGCTGGGCGACTGGGCCGGGAAGATCCTCGACACCCGGCACTGCATTCCCAAGGCGGAGCAGCTCTAGCGGAGACAGCTCTCCCCTGCCTGTCTCCCTGCCAGGCGTCAGGCGTCGCTGCCGAACGGCGAGGTGAAGGCCGGGTGCGGACCGGCCGGTCCCTTCTGCGCCCAGATGACGATGTGGTGGGGTCGCGTCGCCTCGGCGGCGACAGCGCGCCAACCCGAGGCGCTCACGGCGTCCAGAGCGGTCCTGACGTCGAACACGTGGTGGTGCATGGCGCGCGTCTCTGCGTTGCGCGCCACCGCATCGAGCAACGCCTCCCGCGACGCCATGTCCGGGTCCCGCCGCAGGTCGTGCAGCTCAAGGACCTCGTTCACGTGCGTGGTGTCGTCCTCCGGTCGGCTGCACGCCCGGTCAGCCACCAGGTGCTCCAGCGAGGTGACGGGACGACGGTGGTCGAAGGTGCCGTCGCGGTGCGGCAGGACCAGCAGCAGGTGGCCACCGGGGCGGACGACACGAGCCCACTCCTCGAGCGCCCCCAAGGGGTTGGCGAGGTGCTCCAGCGTGTGGGAGGACAGGACCGCGTCGTAGGTGCCGTCCTTCACTCTTGTCAGGTTGCCGGCCTCGGCGAGCCATTGGGTCCCACGCGGGTCAGACCCTCCCGCCCGGTAGTCACCGCCGTCGACCAGACCCGCCTCCCACAGCGTCGAGCCGGTGTAGTTCACGTTGTCGATGCGGTCAGGTGCCTCGTAGACGGGGACGAGGCCGCTCCGGGAGAAGATGCGGCTGGGCCCACCGACCTCGAGGACCGATGCCCCCGCCAGCGCCTGCTGCGCCTCCACAGCGAGCGCGACGTGCGAGCCGCTGAGCCGCTGCCACACCATGCCCGCTGCCCCCCGCGTCCCGTGCACGCGACGTGCGTGGCGCAGGGCCGTCAGCACGACGGCACCGAGTGCGACGGCAGCACGCTGCGCTGCCCGGGTCGGCGCAGCTCGTGCAGGCTGTCGGCGACGGCCGCGTCGCGGGCACGCTGGCCCTCGGACTGCCGGCTGAGGGACCTCGTGACCCACTCGATGACGGTGACCAGCATCGCGACCGCCACGCCGCGCGCTCCGAAGTGCTTGCTCAAGAACCTCTGCCTGCTCAATCTCATCGCCCGGTACGAAGCCGTTCCCTCTGACTCGCTCGAGATTCCCCCGATGTGCGTCCCGTACTCGACCGGCAGCAACCAGCAGCCGCCCAGCTGCTCCGCCCGGCGACAGAGGTCGACATCCTCGTAGTAGAGCTCGAACTGCTCGTCGAGGCCGTCCAGCGCCCGCCAGGTCTGATCCGACATCGCCATGAACGCGCCGTCCAGCTGAGGCACCCGCTCCAAGCGCTCAGGCACGCGAGGCAGGCTGTAGGCGCGGCGCGCACCGAGCAGGGCCCGAAGCAGCTCGCGGCCGGGCGTGACCCTCCGCTTGACGTTCGAGACGTCCAACGGACCGGATCGGAGGGCACCTGCGACCAGGGGCCGTTGGTCGCTCAGGCAGCGCACGACGTCGTCCAGGGGCCTGGTGAGCGCCACGTCAGGGTTCAGCAGCACCAGCGCGGAGGCCGGCGGGGCGTGGTCGACACCGACGCGAGACGCTCTCGCGAAGCCGACGTTGTCCGAGGCCATCCACGTGACTCCCGGGAACTCGTCGCACACGGCCATCGTCGCCGGATCTGCGCTGTTGTCGACGACGACGACCGACAAGGGCAGGGACGCCGAGATCCCGCTCAGGCAGGCGCGGATCGTCCCAGCGGAGTTGAAGGCGACGACGACCACGTGCACGTGCTCAGGCGCCCGCATTCACTGGCTCCCGCGCCCTGGCCTTGCCGAGCCTGTCGATGAGCCAGAAGCCCAGTGCGCCGACCGCGAGCTGCACGACGCTGTCGAGGTAGAGGACCCGGAAGCTGATGAGCATGGAGACCATGAGCGAGATGCCCAGCGCGGAGCAGAAGGCCCAGGCGGGACTCGCCCCGGGCGCCCGCGCCCGCGCATGGACCAGGCCCAGCAGCAACCCGATCAGCAGCCCGATCCCGATCACGCCGGTGTAGCCGAAGTCGAAGTACAGGTCGCCGAAGCCGGTGTAGACGTTGAACGGCACCGGGATGTCGACGAACTTCGCGACCGTGTCCGGCGCGTGGGTCTCCGGGTCGAGCACGTGAGCGAGGCGAGGCAGGAGGTAGACGCTGCGTCCGTGCTCACCGACGGTCGGATCGGTGCCGGTGGACGTCGAGACAGCGAGTGCCGACATCCCGCCCACGGCGTAGACCGCGGCCGGGACCACCGACCGGGGGAGGGCCGGCGAGGCCCCTTCCGGGATGGCGAGGTCGGACTTGCCGAGGGAGTTGCCGACGGTCTGGAAGTAGGCACCGCTGCCCACGATCACGAGGGCGGCCATCACGACCAGCCGGCGGCGAGACGGTCGTCCGTGCCACGGCAGCTTCACCTGCCGCTGAGGCCAGAGGTAGGCGAAGAACGCAGCCGCTGTCGCCACGACCGTGAGGGTGAACGTCCTCCCGGGGTTCTGCGCCGTCGCGTAGAGCGCCACGCCGACGAGCAACCACGACCACCGGGTCAGGGCTGTCGCCATGATCCCCAGCGCGGCGAGCACGGGCGCGACAGACATCATCAGCGATCCGATCCCGCCCTTCGCAGCCTCGCCGTAGACCGTGGCGAACCGCACCTGGGTGGCCGACAACTCGCCGAAGCTCCCCGCGCCCGTAGCCGCCGTGACCTGCGCGCGGAAGCGGAGCAGTCCCAGCACGAGGACCAGGCTGACCACGGCCGCCACCGGGATGACCGTTGCCAGCGTCGGCCGTCGGCCTGGCGAGCCACGCATCGCTGAGGGCGGCCGCAGGTCGGCCCCGATCAGCGCGCCGGTCGCGAGGGAGAAGACCCCGAGCAGCAGGACGAGAGCGGCGGTGCCGTTCAGGCGCGCCACCCCGAGCGGTAGCAGCGCGAGCAAGCCGGTGGCGGCACTCCACGCGGACAGGCACAGCGTCGCGGGGTGGAACCAGCCGCGCCTGGCCCTCGCGGCGAGCGCGCCGACGAGGAACAGCAGGCACAGAGCGGCAGTCACGAGCACAGGACGCTCCGCGTCGCTCGCTGCGCGTACAGCAGGTTGCCCCCGTAGATCACCAGGGTGCCCACAGCAGCGGCGCGTGCGCCGCCGAGCAGGATGAGCGGCACGTAACCCGCTGAGCTGAGCAGGGAGACGACCGCCAGCCGTCGCAGTGCACGGGTGGCCGTGGACACGTTGAGCAGCTGGAGGTGAATGCGCAGCTCGCCTCCGACCAGCACGCCGGGGACGAGCAGGAGCAGCAGGACCACCGACTCCCGGTAGTCGGGGAGCCAGGCGTGCACCACGACGGCGAAGGACGCGGCCAGAGCGAGCGCGACGGGTGTCGCGATCAGGCGGTACGCCTTCAGGTGCTGATGGAGTCGCTCCAAGCGTTCCTGCCTGCTCAACCCGGCTCGCCCCTCATCGAAGACGCTCAGCGAGACGCCCTCAGCCAGCTGCCAGAGGAGCTCGGCCACCGAGCGCGCGAGCGAGTACACACCAACGGCAGTGGCTGGTTCAAGGATCCCGACCACGATGACGTCGATGCGGTACAGGACCAGCTGGCCGGAAGACCCGGCGAACGCGGCCAGCGAGAGCGCCCAGAGCGGGCGACCCACGGCGGCGTCCTTCAGGATCAGCCCTCGACGTACGGCGACGACCAGCGCGTAGACCATCCCGATGCAGGCGCTGGCCACCCACGCCACGACTACCGACCAGCTCGTCAGCCGTCCCAGGCCGAACAGCACGACGATGCCCGTGCCGTAGCTCAGTGCCTGGACCGACATGATGGCGAGGAAGGACCGCGCACCTCCCAGCCCCTGGATCACCCGGGCGAGGTAGAGCGCCAGAGCCGCAGGTGTCGCCCCCACGATGCCTGCGCCGATGAACCGCGCCGTTCCTCCCGCCGGCAGCAGGGCAAGTCCGACCAGCAGCCCGACAAGGCCCATCAGAGCCACGAGCTGGAGGCCCTCGCGGACCGAGCCGGTCCTGCCCTGGCGCCAGAAGTGCGCCGCCCCCACGTGCATCTGCAGGAAGCTCAGAGAGCTGACGAGCGTGCCGGTGGTCACGGCCAGCACGGCACGGCCGCGATCACCGGGGTCGAGCGTGACCGTCATCAGGGCGTTCACCACGACGACGACACCGACGGGCAGCCCCTGCGCCGCGATCAGCGATGCGATCCGGCGCCACGGCGGGGCTACTCCGGCCGCAGGCACCGCGACCTCTGAGGGCAGGGACACGTCAAGGCCTGCGTACGGGAACGGCCTCTTCCTGAACCGCCGGCCGCACCCGGCCAGGCACGACGCGCCCAGCCCCCATCTCGTAGACGCGCAGCCGGAGCAGGGGGACCAGCAGGAGCGCGGCGAGCACAGGCACCGGCAGAGCGGCCCAGTGCGAGAGCACGCCCTGCCCGATGGTCACGGCCAAGCCACAGCTGAGCGCCGTCAGCAGGGCCAGCACCGGCGCGACGAACCGGACGGGCAGACCGGTGAGGCGGAGGCGATGGCTGAGGTGATCGGTGCCGCCCACGCTGATGGGACGTCGCGCCAGGACGCGTGACAGCACGACCAGCGTGGTGTCGAACAAGGCGACCCCCGAGAGGAGGAGCACGGCGATGAGCCCGTCGAGCCGATCGACCGGGAAGCGCAGCTGCAAGGCCTCCACAGCGAGCAGGTAGCCGAGGAAGAGCGAACCCGCGTCCCCCATGAAGATGCGGGCCGGGTGACGGTTGTAGAAGAGGAACCCCAGGCACGCGCCCGCGACGACCGACGCGAGCCCTCCGACCAGCACCTGCCCCTCGACCGCTGCCGCGACAGCAAGGCCCAGGGCCGTCACACCACCGATGGCGCCGGCCGCACCGTCCATGTTGTCCAGCAGGTTGAAGCTGTTGCTGATGACGACGATCCAGAGAACGGTGAGGACCCAGTCGCCGCCGTTGTGCAGCAGGTCGACTCGTGCGCCGGCGGCCGCTGCGGCCGAAGCCGCGGCCACCTCGGCGATGAGCCGCGGAGCCACCCTGAGGTTGCGCAGGTCGTCGAGCAGGCCGACGCAGGCCATCAGCATGGCGCCTGCGGCGATGGCGAACGATCCCTTGCTCCAGCCGTTCACGGACAGCCCGGCGATCACGGCACCGACGGCGATGGCCACTCCACCGAGGTAGGGCGTGGGATGCCGGTGCGCCTTCCCCGGCGCCGGCTTGTCGGTGATGCCGCGCACCAGCGCGTAACGGCGCGCGTAGGGAGTGAAGAGCAGGACGCAGACCAGCGCCAGCACACCCGGCAGGACGAAGTGCTCGAGCTGGTCTAGCACGGCAGACCCGGGGAGAGGCTGACGCTCACAGCTCGGCTCGCGCTTCCTCGATGACCTCGTGCAGGATGGCGTCGAGCTCCTTCGTGGGCTGCCAGTCCAGCAGGCCGCGGATCTTCGCCGTGTCGGGCACTCTCCTGCGCATGTCCTCGAAGCCCTTCTCGTAGGCCTCCTCGTAGGGGACGAGCACGATCGGCGAGCTGCTCTCCGTCAGCTCCACGATCTTCACGGCCAGGTCGTACATGCTGATCTCGCCAGGAGAGCCCACGTTGAAGGTCTCGCCGATGGCCCCGTCCTCACCCAGCAGGGCAACGAGCGCGGTGACCACGTCCCCGACGTGGGCGAAGCAACGGGTCTGCTCGCCGTCGCCGAAGACCGTGATGGGCTCGTGGCGAAGCGCCTGGCGGACAAGCCGGGGGATGACCATGCCGTAGGCGGGGCTCTGCCTCGGCCCCACGGTGTTGAAGAGACGCACGATGATCGTGGGGAGCCCCCGCTCGCGGTGGTAGGCGTTGGCCAGGATCTCGTCCACGGCCTTCGCCGTGGAGTAGGCCCACCTCACGACACCAGGGGATCCGAGGATCCGGTCGGAGTCCTCCTTGAGCGGCCCTGACGAGTTCTTGCCGTAGATCTCGCTCGTGCTCGCAATGAGGATCTTCCTGCGCATGCGATACGCCGCCGCGATGACGATCTCGCTGCCGCGGATGTTGGTCGTGATGCTCTGCAGCGGCCGCTCCACGATCAGCTTCACGCCGACGGCAGCCGCCAGGTGCACGACCACCTCGCACTCGTGAACCAGCTCATCCACGAGGAGCTCGTCGAGGACCGAGCCGTGCACGAAGCGGAAGCCGTCGCGACCCTGGAGCGCCGTCAGGTTCTCGAGCCGCCCTGTGCTCAGGTTGTCGAGCGCGACCACCTGGTCGCCCTGCTCCAGCAGGCGCTCGCACAGGTGCGAGCCGATGAAGCCGGCTCCGCCCGTCACCAGGACCTTCCGGGTACCGACGCGGATCGGGTTGTCTGTCACAGGGCTGGTTCCTTGTCTCGATCGCGGTGCACGGCTTCTCGGCGAAGGAAGGCCTCCAGTACCAGGAGTGCCCAGAGCTCGGCACCATAATCGCGCTGCCGGGCAAGGTGTGCGCCGACGAGCCCGCTCACGGCTGTGGTGTCGATGTGGTCGTCCATGGGGCCGCCACTCGCGAGCCTGTCCTGCATCCAGCCCGCGAGGTCGCCACGCAGCCACTCACCGATGGGCACACCGAAGCCCTTCTTGCCTCGGGTCAGCACTTCCGGCGGCAGGAGATCACTCACCGCTCGCCGCAGCAGGACCTTCCCTCGTCTGCCTCTCACGTGCTGCGAGGCGGGCAGGCCCAGGCTGTAGGTGAGCAGGTCGATGTCGAGCAGGGGGGAGCGCACCTCGAGCCCGTGGGCCATCGACATGCGGTCGACCTTCACCAGCAGGTCCTCAGGCAGGTAGGTCGTCAGGTTGTGACGCAGCAGGTCGTGCAGCACGTCGCCGACCGGAGCCGCGGCGGCAGGCTCGCCGGCGAGCAGCGCACGACGCTGCGCCGGCTTCACCACAGCGAGCCAGTTGTCGTAGGCGACGTGCGTCGACCGGTCCGCCTGCGCCAACACCCTCACGGGCGTGCCGAGCGCGGTGCCTCGAGCGCGCGCCTCGAGGCGGCGCGAGGCACC
>CBIHPE010000140.1:0-10851 GCA_966212015.1 uncultured Frankiales bacterium
GAGGCCCGCAGCGGCGGCACGCAGAGCGCGACCTACAGCACGCTGCCCGGGACGCTGATGTCGGCGCACGCCACCAGCGATGTGGTGACGGCGTCGTCGAAGACGGGTACGACGTCCCTCCCCGTCGGCGCGGTCGGGGCGTTCTCGGGACAGACGAAGACCGCGTTCACCAGCCCAACCCAGTCCCTCGCCACGGCGACCGGAGTGACGCAGGACGTGTCGCTCGCCGGTGGGGTGATCCACATCGGGTCGGTGACGTCGAGGGCCGAGGCGAAGAACGACGGCGTGACGGTCAGCGGCACGGGCAGCACCGTGGTCGCAGGTCTCACCGTCGCAGGTGTTCCCGTGCAGGTCGACGACCAGGGCCTGCACGTCGCCTCGACCAGCGTGCCGCTCGCGACCAAGACGGTCACCGACGCGGTGAAGGCGCTCGGACTCACTGCCCTGCTGACGCAGGCGCGGGTCACCAAGAGCGCGGGAGCGGTCAGCGTCACGGCAGGTGCGCTGGTGCTCATGTACAAGCAGGGCGCGAGCACCTACGCGCTCACCCTCGGACGTGCGGCCGTCGGGCTGGCCGCGTCCCGCAGCGGCCCGCCGGTCAGCCTGCACGTGCTCCCTGTGCCGACCGGCGGCAGCGCCGCGCCCGCCACGACGCTGCGCCCGAGCGACGCACCTGTGACTGGCTCACAGGTCCCGCCCGACCTGCCACCGGCGACCGCGCCCAAGCACACCGAGGGCTTCCTGCCGAGCATCGCCGCGGCGACGGTCGGCCTCGCCCGGGGCGCGAGCGGGCTCGGCATCGCGGGACTGCTGCTCCTGGCCGGCCTGCTGGTGCTCGGCATGAAGCGGCTGCCCGACCAGGTGCTGGCGGTCGACGCCTCGGACTGCGACGAGTGGCCGCGATGAGCGACCGGCACGAGGAGCTGGTCGAGAGCGCCCGCGCCCTCCACTCCGGCAAGAGCCACTGGAACGACCGCTGGCTGCTCGTGGGCGGCGGGGCAGCGCTGGCCCTCGGCCTGGTCGCGATCGTCCTCGGCTGGTACGGCGCGGCCCAGTCGACGCTCGACTTCGAGCAGACCCCGTACGTCATCTCCGGCGGCCTGCTCGGCCTCGGCCTCATCGTGCTCGGCTCGTTCCTCTACTTCTCCTACTGGCTGACCTGCCTCGTGCGGGACAACCGGCAGTCCGCCACCCGCACCGCGGCCCACCAGGACCGGCTCGAGCACCTGATCGCGCAGCTGCTCGTCGAACGGCCGGAGCAGCTGGTCGTCACCGAGCACGGCAGTGTGGTGCACCGAGCCGGTTGCCCCGCGACCCTCGGCCAACCGGTGTCGGTGACGACGGCGACCAGCGCGACCTGCGAGCTCTGCCGGTGACGCTGCTCGAGGTCGTCGGGGCGACCGTCCGGTTCGGCGGCCTGGTGGCCGTCGACGACGTCGCGCTGTCGGCCGAGGCGGGCACGGTGACCGGGCTCATCGGGCCCAACGGCGCGGGCAAGACGACCCTCTTCAACGTCATCACCGGGCTGCAGGCGCCCACCGCCGGCGTGGTGCTCGTCGACGGTCAGGACGTCACCCGCGCGCCCGCGCCGGACCGGGCCCGTCTGGGGGTCGCCAGGACCTTCCAGCGGCTCGAGGTGTTCGGGTCGATGACGGTGCTCGACAACGTGCTGACCGCCGCGGAGCTGCGGCGCACCTGGACCAAGGACGACCTGCCGCCGCAGGAAGTGGCGCGTGAGGTCCTCAAGCGAGCGGGCGTCCTCGCGCACGCCGACGCGATGGCTGATGCCGTGCCCACCGGCATCGCGCGGCTCGTCGAGCTCGCCCGCGCCTTGGCGCTGCGGCCGCGGCTGCTGCTCCTCGACGAGCCGTCGTCGGGCCTGTCGCCGCAGGAGACCGAGTCGTTCGCGGCGCTGCTGACCGACCTCGCTGCGGAGGGCATGGGGATCCTGCTCGTCGAGCACGATGTCGACCTCGTGATGTCCGTCTGCTCCACCGTCCACGTCCTCGACTTCGGTCGGGTCCTCGCCGTCGGTTCGCCCGCCGAGGTGCAGGCCGACCCCCTTGTCCAGCAGGCCTACCTGGGAGCCACCGCATGACGACCATCGACCTGACCGCCGACGAGTTCTGGGCGCTGCCGCCTGCTGCTCGCTACGACGCCTTCCGGACCTTGCGGCAGACCGACCCGTTCGCGTTCTTCGCCGAGCCGGAGGTCCCGTTCATCGAGGCGGGGCCCGGCTACTACGCGATCACCCGCCACGCCGACATCGACGCGATCAGCAGCCAGCCAGAGCTCTTCTGCTCCGGCAAGGGCGCGGTCTCGATCCCCGACATGCCGGTCGAGCTGGTCGAGTTCTACGGGTCGATGATCTCCCTCGACGACCCCCGGCACGCCCGCATCCGCCGCATCGTGTCGCTGACCTTCACGCCGAAGATGCTCGACGCGGTCGTCGACAGCGTCAGCGACCTGGCTCGCCAGCTCCTGCTCGAGGCCCGCAAGAAGGCGGAGGCGGGCGACGGGACGTTCGACTTCGTCAAGGAGGTGGCCGCGCCGCTGCCCCTCACGGTGATCTGCCAGATGATGGGCATCCCCGAGGCCGACCGCGCGATGGTCCTCGAGCAGTCGAACGTCATCCTGTCCGGCGGCGACCCGGAGGTCCTCGGGACCGACAACCAGGAGGAGGCGCTGGGCCTGTTCCTTCTGGCCGGACAGGCGCTCGCTGAGCTGATGCACCGGCTGGCGGCCGAGCGCCGCGAGACCCCGACGGACGACCTGACCTCGGCCCTCGTGAACGCCAACACCGATGACGGGGACGCGCTCACCGACCAGGAGCTCGGCTCGTTCTTCATCCTGCTGTGCGTGGCGGGCAACGAGACGACGAGGAACGCGATCAGCCAGGGCGTGCTGGCCTTCGACCAGTTCCCCGAGCAGCGCCAGCGGTGGATCGCCGACCCCTCGCTCACCAAGAGCGCGGTCGAGGAGATCGTCCGCTGGGCGACGCCCGTCACGTGGATGCGGCGCACCGCGACCCAGGACGCCGAGGTCGGCGGCCACACCTTCCACGAGGGCGACAAGCTCGTCATGTTCTACGGGTCCGCGAACCGCGACGAGACCGTCTTCGAGGACCCCGACACGTTCGACGTCGCGCGCTGGCCCAACCCGCACCTCGGGTTCGGTGCCCGCGGCCCGCACTTCTGCCTCGGGGCCCACCTGGCCCGGCGCGAGATCGCCGTCGCCTTCCAGAGCATCTTCGAGCTGATGCCCGACCTCCAGGTCGTGGGGGAGCCCGACCGGCTGCTGTCGTCGTTCGTCAACGGCATCAAGCGGATGCGGGTGCGCCTTGGCTAGTGCCCGCATCGCCAAGACCTGCATCGTGAGCGGCACCTGCGAGGCGATGGTCCCGACGCTGTTCGAGATCGACGACGACGGCGCCCGCGTGCTCCTCGACCCGATCCCCGCCGAGCTCGTCGACGCAGCGCGCGAGGCGGCGGAGGCCTGCCCGAGCCGAGCCCTGGCGGTGACTGGGTGAAGCGCGCCTGGCTGGCGCTCCTGGTCATGACGCTCGCCGGCTGCGGCACCCAGGTCGACGACGGCACCCGGCGCAAGCTGGCCCAGGCCCAGCTGAACGGCAGCGCCGTGTCCGGCGGCACGACGGGCGGTGCCGTCGACGGCACGACCGGCGACGCCACCACCGGCAGCACCGGCCCGACCGGCTCGGGCTCCACGACGGGCTCCACGACGGGCTCCACGACGGGCGGTACGACGACCGGCACCGGTGGCACCACGGGCTCGGGCAGCACGTCCGGGACGACCGGGCCGATCGCCCCGGCGCCGCCCGGAGGCAACGGCGGAGCCACCGACGTGGGCGTGACGGCGACGAGCATCCTGCTCGGCCACGTCAGCGACCTCAGCGGCCCGCAGCCGGGCCTGTTCCAGACCGCGGTCAACGGCACGAACGCCTACATCGCCTACGTCAACAGCACCGGCGGCCTGTTCGGGCGGCAGCTGAAGATCTCGGTGGCCGACTCGCAGACCTCCTGCGAGGGCGACCGCACCGGCCACCAGGGGCTGGTCAGCAAGGTGTTCGCCTTCGCGGGCTCGTTCTCCCTCTACGACCAGTGCGGGGCCACGGTCCTGAAAGACCACCCGAACGTCCCGGACGCGCACCTCGCCGTCACGCCCCAGGCCAACGCCATCAAGAGCAACTTCAGCGTCAACCCGATCGGGACGACCCTCAACAACGGCTACTTCAACTGGGCCGCGAAGAAGTTCGGTCCGTCGGTCGTGCAGCACGCTGCCTTCATGTACGCCAACCTGCCAGCCGTGACCAACGTCGCGGCCCTGCAGAAGCGCGCGGCCGAGTCGGTCGGGTGGAAGTTCGACTACGAGCGCGCCGTTGGTCCCACCGAGACCGACTTCACGGCCGACGTCATCCAGATGAAGAGCAAGGGCATCAAGACGTTCCTCACCCTCTTCAACGCCGACGAGCTGTCGAACTTCAAGCCGCAGGCCGACCAGCAGCAGTTCAAGCCCGTCATCTTCGCGCCACTGGTCTACGACCAGACCTTCTTCAAGAAGCTCGGCGGCAGCAGCGCCGCCGAGGGCATCTACGGCTTCAACGGCGAGACGCTGTTCTTCTCCGCCGCCGACGCGAGGAACGTGCCCGAGGTCGCGCTGTTCCAGAAGTGGTACCGCACCGTCTCCGGCGGCGCTGCCGCCGACACGTTCGCTGCTGACGGCTGGGCGGAGACCGCGCTGCTCGTGCAGGCGATGAGAGCCGCCGGCCCGAGGCTGACGCGCGCGAAGGTGCTGGCCGAGCTGGCGAAGATCACCAGCTTCGACGACCACGGGTTCTACGCCGTCGCCAACCCGGCCCAGAAGAAGCCAGGCAACTGCTACATCCTCTGGGTCATCAGGGGCGGCCAGTACGTGCGCATCGACACGCCCGCGAACGCCTTCCGCTGCGACGGCAAGGCGGTCTGACCAGGTTCGTGTCAGGTCCGTCTGCCGACCTCACCCGTTCGGTCCCTGCAGGAGCACGCTCAACAGGCCGATGTCAGGAGCATGGCTGGCTCGACCGACTGGGTTGTCCCGCTGCTGTCGCGCGCCACCTACGGCCCGACCCCGTACTACGTCTCGCTCGCCAAGCAGGCCTCGTCGCAGGCAGCGTGGCTCGAGCAGCAGCTCGCCCCGGGCAAGCTGCCCGACCCGGAGGGCGACGCTGTCCGGGCCCTCTACCCCGAGCTGGGCTGGGGCGTGGCGAAAGCGAAGGCGGAGCTCGACGAGTTCAGCTGGGACGGCATGTTCGCCCTCGGCCAGGCGACCATCGCGCTCGCCGCCATGAGCCGCCGCCAGGTCTACGAGAAGATGGTCGAGCTGTTCTCGAACCACCTCAACGTGACCAACCCCAGCGACAGCGTCTGGGCCTCGCGGATGAGCTACGACAAGTTCGTCATCCGGCCCTACGCCCTGGGCCGCTTCAGCGACATGCTGGTGGCATCGGCGACGCACCCGGCGATGCTGACCTACCTCAACCAGGCCGACTCGACGAAGGACCACCCGAACGAGAACTACGGTCGGGAGCTGCTCGAGCTGCACACGGTCGGCATCGACGCGGGCTACAGCGAGGCCGAGGTCCTCGCGAGCGCCCGGATCATGACCGGCTGGACGGTGGACGACAACGGCCTGGCGGTCTACCGGCCGGAGGACCACTGGACCGGCCCGGTCAAGGTGCTCGGCTTCAGCCACGCCAACAGCGACCCGGACGGGCGTGCGGTCGCCACGGCGTACCTCCGCTACCTCGCGACCCACCCCCTGACCGCGCGCCGGATCGCGAAGAAGATCTGCACCAAGTTCGTCGGTGACAGCTTCCCCACGGCGCTCATGGACACGCTCGCCCAGTACTACCTCGGATCGGGTACGGACGTGCGGCCGGTCATCCGCCGGCTGTTCCACACCAACGAGTGGCGCAGCGGCGTGAAGCTGAAGACGCCCTACGAGGACGTCGTCTCGACCGTCCGCGTGCTCGGCATCAAGCCGCTCACCTCCGGCACCGCCGACGACAGGCGGAGCGGGTTCCAGGCGCTCTACTGGCTGCTGCAGGACCTGCGGAACGCCCCCCTCGCCTGGGAGCCCCCGAACGGGTACCCCGACGTCGCGACGAGCTGGCAGGCCGCGGACATCGCGCTCGGTCGCTGGAACCTGCACCAGTCGCTCGCCGCCGCCTGGTGGCCGAACCGCGACATGCTCTCGATCCCGCAGTCGCGTGCGCTGCTGCCGGCGACGCTGCCCGCGACGTACGGGGCCCTCGTCGACGCCCTCTGCGACCGGTTGCTGTTCCGCCGGCTCGACGCGGGCTCCCGCAACGCGGTGCTCGCCTTCTGCAACGCGACGGCCACCAAGGCGCTGCCCAAGGACGGTGAGTGGGTCGGCTGGCGGCTGCCCTACCTCGTCGCCCTGCTCCTCGACTCCCCGACGTTTGCGAGCCGGTCATGACCCGTGGGTGCCAGGAGTGCCAGTCCCAGCAGCAGGGCATCTCGCGCCGTGGGCTGCTGAAGGGCACAGCGGGCGTCGGCGCCCTGATGGCCCTGGGGACGCAGACCCTCGGTACCCGGATGGCATTCGCCGACACGGCCTCCTACTCCGGTGACGTGCTCGTGGTGCTCTCCCTGCGCGGCGGCTTCGACGGGATCTCCGCCGTGGTGCCCGCGGGTGACCCCGACTACTACGCGAACCGGCCCACCATCGCCGTACCGCAGGGCTCGCTCCTGCCGATCGACACCTTCTGGGGACTGCACCCGGCGCTCCAGCCGCTGCAGCAGCACTGGGCTGCCGGCACGATGGGCGCGGTCATGGCGGTCGGCTGCCCCGACCCGACCCGGTCCCACTTCGAGGCGACGGCCGAGATGGAGCGGGCCGCTCCCGGCTCGACGCTGCGCACCGGCTGGCTCGACCGCGCCCTCGGGCTTCGTCAGCTCGGGACCGTCTTCCAGGCGGCGCAGGTCGGGGACTCCTCGCCGAGCCAGCACTTCGCCGGGCCGTTCAACGAGCTGTCCCTCGGCCGGCTCGACGACTTCGACCTCTCGGCCGCCAACGACGACGACCCGTCGTACGCCGCCCAGGAGTCCGCGCGCTGGCGCAACGCGCTCACGGCCATGTACGCGAACGCCCCCGTCCCGATCGCCGCCCCTGCTCGTGCCGCTCTCAACGCGCTCGACACCGTGCACCAGGTGAAGGCCACGCCCTACACGCCCGCGAACGGCGCGACCTACGACGAGCAGAGCGAGCTCGCCCGCGCCCTGCGCGACGTGGCCCGGCTCATCAAGGGCAACGTCGGGCTGCAGGTCGCCGCCGTCGACTTCGGCGACTGGGACATGCACGACGGACTCGGCACGGTCGCCACCGGCTGGATGCACGACCACCTCACCGAGCTCGCGACGGCGCTCGCCGCCTTCGCGCAGGACCTCGGGACGGGCATGAGCAAGGTGACGGTCGTGACGCTGTCGGAGTTCGGTCGCCGGCTCGAGGAGAACGCCTCGGGCGGCGTCGACCACGGTCACGGCAACCAGATGCTGCTGCTCGGCGGCGGCATCAACGGCGGCAAGGTCCACGGGACCTGGCCGGGCCTGTCCGACGACAAGCTCGACGACGGCGACCTGGCAGGGACGACCGACTACCGGGTCGTGCTGGCCGAGGTCCTCGGCAAGCGCTGCGGGCAGACCGGGCTGTCCACCGTCTTCCCCGGCTTGCCCGCTGGTTACCTGGGCGTTGCCAAGCAGGGATAGGTCGACCCGCGTCGAAGGACGAGCGCATGCGCCGCGTCCTGCTCGCCGCCCTCTGCACCGCCACCGTGCTCGCCCCTCCGGTCAAGGCCGACCCGGCGCAGCTGCCGTCGAGCGCCTCCGGTGTCGCGACGCCGAACGTGCACCTCGTGTCGCACGCCTTCGACACCGGTGGGGCCGTCAGCGGTGCCTTCCTCGGCACCAAGACCTACGTGCTCTCCGAGCCCGACCTGGTCTGGAACGAGGGCGGCGCCACGGTCGTGCCGCTGACCGGCGGGCTGCAGGTCTTCGACGTCTCGAACCCGCGCTCGCCCAAGCCGCTCGCCAAGCTCGACCTGCCGAACTACCCGAACGAGGACATCGCCGTCTCGCAGACCCGGCGCTTCGCGGTGATGAGCCAGGACGGTCGCAGCGGTCAGGTCAACCTCGTCGACCTGCGCACCCGGTCGAACCCCCGCATCATCGGCTCGGTCGCGCTGCCCAGCGGCTACGGCCACACCTCGACCCTCGTCGACCACGATCGCTACCTCTGGGTCTCCGGCGGCAAGCAGATGGTCGTGGTGGACGTCCGGGACCTGGCCCACCCGAAGGTGCTGGGCATGTTCGCGACGCCCGCAGGAAGCTCGGTGCACGACGCCGAGGTCGACCGGTTCGGCGACATCACCGTCTTCGGCAGCGGCGGCGCGGCCGTCTACCGGCTCGGGAGGAGCCCCCTGCACCCGGTCCTGCAGGCGCAGGTCAGCGCGGCGGACAACAAGGCCAACGACAACCTGATCCTGCACGGCGGCAAGCGCCTCGACCGCGACACCTGGCTCATCACCGAGGAGTCCTACGCGCCAGGCTGCACCAACGACGGGCGGTTCGAGGTGTGGCGCATCGACCGCAAGGCCAGGCTGCTCCGGCCCGTCTCCAGCTGGAACGCGCCGGTCAACGCCGACAACCACGGGCCGCTCACGCAGAAGGAGTACTGCAGCAGCCACTGGTTCACGCTCAACAGCAACAGCATCGTCGCGGACGGCTGGTACGGCGCCGGCGTCCGCTTCCTCGACGTGTCGAACCCGAAGCACCCGCGGCCCGTCGGCGTCTGGGCGGGGGACAGCACCACCGCCTCGCAGGCCGTGTTCTTCCCCGGCCGCGACGACCTCGTCTACGTCGCCGACTACACCCGCGGGCTCGACGTCATCAGCATCGACAAGGGCGGCAAGGGCGCGAGCACGGTCGCACCCGCCGACGAGCAGCAGGTCGGTGTGCCCGGCCTGCGCATCTCCGTGAAGCTGAAGCCGCACCAGCACTTCGGCTGGAGCTGCCTCGTCCCCGCTGCCGCCTAGAGCTGCGGCAGGACCTCGGCGCCGATCTTCTCCAGCGGCGCCAGGGTGTGCACGTCGCGGACGCCACCGAGAGCGAGCCCGAACCCGAGCTCCTTGAGGGCGCCGAGCTCGTCGACGATCTCCGAGGACGGCTTCGAGGTGTCGAACGTGTAGTAGACGGTCTTCTCGATGTCGTCGTAGGGACGACCGACCGCGTCGCAGTGCCCGCGCAGCACCTCGAGCTTGTGCGCCAGGTCAGGGCCGGGGAACAGGTTGCACAGCTGCGCGTACTGGGCGACGAGGCGCAGCGTCTTCTTCTCGCCGCCCCCGCCGATCATGATGGGCAGCGGGCTGATCGGCGTCGGCACGTTGAGGGTGCGGGCCAGCTGGTAGTGCTTCCCGGAGTACGGCGCGTCGGTGCCGTCGAACATCTGACGCACGATCTGCAGCGCCTCCTCGAGCCGCTCGAAGCGCTCGGCGACCGGCGGGAAGCGGAAACCGAGGCCGATCGACTCCTCCTCGTTCCAGGCGGCGCCGACGCCGAGGACGGCCCGGCCACCGCTGAGCACGTCGAGGGTGCTCAGCGTCTTCCCGAGCAGGCCCGGCTCGCGGTAGATGACGCCGGTCACGAGCGTCAGCAGCTGCGCCCGGCTCGTGTGCCCGGCCAGGAAGCCCAGGGTCGTGTAGGCCTCGAGCATGTCCAGCTCCGGCGGACCAACCGGACCGATCTGGAAGAAGTGGTCCATCACGGCGATGGCGCTGAAGCCGGCGTCGTCCGCGGTGCGGGCGATGGCGGCCAGGTCCTGGCCGAGGGTGGCCTTGCCACCGGGGAACGTGAACGATGGGATCTGGATACCGAGGCGCATACGCGCCATCCTCACACTGTGAGCGCGCGTCTCACACCTGGGGGGCATGACGACGATGCTCGAGACCGGCCACTTCCCGACGACCCCCGTCGACGACAGCCTGCTGCGACGCTTCCTGCACAACCAGGCGGACCTGTCGGTCACGCTCGCCGAGAGCCGCGGGGGCGAGGTGCTCCGCGAGCCTGGCGTGGTGGCCACGTGGTACGACAACCCGGTCTTCTACAACAACATGGCGGTCCTCACCTCCCCCCTCACCTCCGAGGTCCTGAAGGAGGTGGAAGCGCTCTACACGGGACGGACCGCGACGCTGCTGTCGGCCTGGCCCACTGAGGACCTGTCAGACCGGGGCTGGGTGCTGATGGGGCACCCGATGTTCGTCGTCCGCAGCCCCGGGCACCTCGCCCGGACGCCCGCCCCGGGCGTGACCACGGAGGTGGCGAGCAGCGCCGAGGACCTCGCACTGGCGGAGCAGCTCGCCGCGCGCGGCTACCCGCTCGAGCCGGCCGTCGGAGCGCCGCCGAACACCGTGTTCGACGAGGCGACCCTGCAGTCACCGCTGCTCGTGCGCATCGGCAGGCTCGACGGGGAGCCGGTGAGCGTGGCTGCCAGCTACCTCGCGCACGACGTCGTCAACCTGTGCCTCGCGGCGACGCTCGACGCCGGCCGCCGCAAGGGCGTCTGGGCCCAGCTCGTCGCCGACCGCGTCAACGACGAGGAGCACCTGCCGTCGTGCGCGATCACCAGCGACGACAGCCGGCCGGGGTTCGTGAAGATGGGCTTCCTCCCGGTGCAGCGGATGACGATGTGGCTGCACCCCGCATGAGCCTCTACAGCGAACGCGTCTTCCCGCACGTCATGAACAAGGTGATGGACACCAAGCAGACCCGGCACGTGCGC
>CBIHPE010000141.1:0-10783 GCA_966212015.1 uncultured Frankiales bacterium
TCACGTCGACCGCAGCTGTCCCGACTGCGCCGAGCAGCACGGCAAGCCGCTGCTCGACCACCCCTCGCTGCACGTGAGCACCTCGGACTCGTGGGGGCTCGCGCTCGTGGCGGTGACGGATGCCGGACCGGTGGGCGTCGATGTCGAGAAGGCCGACGCAGCAAGGTTTGCCGGCTTCGACGGGGTGGCCCTCGCGCCCGGCGAGACCGGCGACCCGGCGCGGCTGTGGACCCGCAAGGAGGCCGTCCTCAAGGCGACGGGTGAGGGCCTGCGCACCGACCCGACAACGGTGCCGGTGACGGGTGATCGCGAGCCGGTCCGGGGCGCCGAGCTCTACGACGTACCTGTCCCGGAGGGCTGGGTCGCGAGCCTGGCGGTCGTCACCGACGAGCGGTCGGTGCTCGAGGTCCGCTGACTCACCAGCGCGGAGGGAGCTCCTCCTCGAGGACCCAGGGGCGCACCGAGTCCGCAGCCGGGCCGAGGTGCGCGAGCCAGTCGTCGGTCGTGGCGGTGCCGTATCGGTGCTCCGCGGTCCAGGACCGAAGCAGGTCCCCGAAGGCACCGTCACCGACGCTGCGACGCAGGGCGTGCACGGCGAGCGCGCCGCGCTTGTAGACGCGGTCGTCGAACATCCTGGCCGGCCCGGGGTCGGCCAGCAGCAGGTCCTGCCGCTGGTGGGAGAGCCGGTCGTACCACTGCCTCGCCAGCTCGTCCGCCGTGGCCGCGCCCGAGGCCTCGCTCCAGAGCCACTCCGCGTAGCAGGCGGGACCCTCGTTGAGCCAGATGTGCTGCCAGCCCGCCACCCCGACGCTGTTGCCGAACCACGAGTGGGCCAGCTCGTGGGCGACGAGCCGCTCCGAACCGCCCTCGCCGTCCACGTGGTTGGCCCCGAACACCGAGACGGCGTGCGACTCGAGCGGGATCTCGAGGTCGTCGTCGGTCACGACCGCCGTGTAGGTCGGGAAGGGGTAGGGCCCGAACCACTCCTCGAACGCGCTCATCATCTCGGGCTGCCGCCCGAGGTCGGCGCGGATCTGGTCGTGCAGCCGCAGTGGCGCCCAGACCGTGATGCGCTCGTCGAGCCGCATCGGGGCGTACCTGCCGACCTGCAGCGTGGCGAGGTAGCTGGCCGTCGGCTCGGCGCACTCGTAGACCCAGGTGGTGCGACTGCCGCCCTGGTGGCGCAGGGCGAGGCGGCCGTGGGCGATCACGGAGTACGCAGAGTCCGCTCGCACCTGGAGGGCGTAGGTCGCCTTCGACGACGGCACGTCCTGGCAGGGGAACCAGGTGGGTGCGCCGTCGGGCTGGCCGGCGACGAGCACGCCGTCCGACAGCTCCTCCCAGCCGACCTCTCCCCAGGGCCCGTGCTGCGGCTCGGGGGTCCCGGACCAGTGCACCTCGACGACGCACTCCGTCCCGGCGGTCACCGTCGTCGGCGGCGTGAGGTGCAGCCGCGACCCGCGGTGCCGCCACCGCGCCCGCCGCCCGGCGACAGCGACCTTGTCGACGGCGAGGTCTCCCAGGTCGAGGACCAGCACGCTCAGGTCCACCAGCGCCTCTACCGTGAGGCGAGCGCGGCCCACCACCGTCCCCGTCCCGCGCAGGTCCAGGTCGAGGTCGTAGTGGGTGACCCGGAACGTGTCGTCGCCGCGGTGCGGGAGGTACGGGTCGGAGCCCGCCGTCACGCGACGTGCCAGGGCGCGACCGGGTTGCCGCGCCAGCGCGAGCCCTCGGGCAGCTGGTCGCCGCGCAGCACGAGGCTGGCAGGGGCGACGGTCACGGTGGCTCCCAGGGACGCGGCGGGCAGGGCGACGCTGTGCGGACCCAGCGTCGCACCCTGCCCCAGCAGGACGCGGTCGGTCGCCAGGACGCGGTCGTGGAACAGGTGGGTCTGGACCACGCAGCCGCGCCCCACGGTCGCGCCGTCGCCGAGCTCGACCAGGTCGGCCTCGGGCAGCCAGTACGACTCCACCCACGTGCCCCGGCCGATCCGGGCGCCGAGCGAGCGAAGCCACCACACGAGAGCCGGACTACCCGCGGCGCCGCGCGCGAACCACGGCGCGGCGAGCACCTCGACGAAGGCGTCGGCGAGCTCGCTGCGCCAGACGAAGCTGCTCCACAGCGGGTGCTCGTCGGGGACGACCCGACCCACGAGCAGCCGCTGGGCGACCGTGGCGGACAGCGCGGCGAGGCCTGCGGCACCGGTGACGACCGGACCCGCCAGCAGCAACGCCCTGGCCCACCCGAGGTCGGCCAGCACGACGGCGGTCCCGACGAGCAGCACGCCGTTGAGGGCGACGGCGACGACCCGCAGGGCCTCAACGGCGCCGCGGGCGACGACCAGCGTTCGGGCGGGCGCGAACGTGCGGCTCTCGTCACCCGCGTGTGTCGCCCGCTGCAGCTTGACCGGCGGGCTGCCGAGGTAGCTCGAACCGGGCTTGGCCCGCTCCGGCGCCGCCGACAGCACGGCGACGAGCCCGTTCTTCCTGACGCGACGACCCGGTGCGGTCATGCCGGAGTTGCCGAGGAAGGCGCGCTTGCCGATCTTCGACTCGGCGATCCGCAGCCACCCGCCGGACAGCTCGTAGGACCCCACCATCGTGTCGTCGGCGAGGAAGGCGCCGTCGCCGATGGTGGTCAGCCTCGGGAGCACGAGGGCGGTGCTGATCTCGACGTGGACGCCGACGCGCGCACCCAGGAGCCGGAACCACAGCGGGGTGGCCAGGCTCGAGTAGAGCGGGAACAACCAGGACCGCGCCTCGTCCAGCAGCCGCAGCGTGGCCCAGGCCTGCCAGCCTTGGCGGCTGCGGACCGGAGCGTGACCGGGTCTCATGCCGACAGCGAGCAGCCGGACCAGGCCGAGGACCAGCCCCGCGAGCAGCACGGACGCACCGATCGCCGCCAGGGGCGCTGCGACCAGGGCCCGCGCCGCCACGTCCTGGCCGCCGGTGGCCCCGCGCAGCCAGGGGACGGCGGCTGCACCCGTGAGAGCGGCAGCGATGACGGGCAGGCCGCCGATGACGACGGCCGAGGCCGCGTAGAGGCCGACCCACCAGCGTCGCCGCGCGGGGACCTCGGCCGGCCAGACGTGCCGCTGCTTGCCGACCTTGGCGGCGGGCGAACCCGCCCAGGTCTGGTGGTTCGGCACCTTGCGGTCGAGGCAGCTGCCGGGGAGCACGACGGCGCCTTCACCGATGTCCGCTCCGGGGAGCAGCGTGCTGCGGGTGCCGACCCGCGCGCCGGCCCGCACCCGCACCTTCCCGATGTGGAGCACGTCGCCGTCCAACCAGTGCCCCGCCAGGTCGACCTCGGGTTCCACCGACGCGCCCTCGCCGACGACGAGGTGTCCCGTGACCGGCGGCAGTGCGTGCAGGTTCGCACCGCTGCCCACCTTGGCGCCGAGCCACCGGGCGTACGCCGTGATCCACGGGGCGCACGCGAGGCTCCCCACGGCCAGTGCGTCGGCGAGGCGCTCGGCGGTCCAGAGCCGCAGGTGAGCTGCGCTCCCGCGCGCGTAGCTGCCGCGCCTGACGTCGCGCAGCAGGAGGCGGGCGGCGCCGGCGGCCAGCATCATCCGCGCCGGGGGCAGGACCAGGAGGGCGACGAGGACGACCAGCACAGGGGCCGGCATCGTGGGAACGGCGACGCCCGCACCCGACAGCGCGGCCAGGGCGAGGCCGACCCAGGTCAGCAGCCGGAGCCCGACGACGACCTGCGTGCCGAGGTGGATCGCGACCTGTGCCAGCTGCGAGCGGCGCGGCACCGGGCGGACGACCCGGTCCGGTGTCGCCTCGATCGGGTCGATCGCCTCGAGGGCGGCGGACAGGTCGCCCAGGCGGGGGCTCGCGTAGACGTCGGCGACAGCCACGGTGGGGAAGCGGGTGCGCAGGGCGGCGACGAGCTGAGCCGCCGACAGCGACCCGCCGCCGTGGGCGAAGAAGTCGTCGTCGAGGCCCGTCACCGGAGTACCGAGCACCTCTGTCCACTGCTCCGCGACCCAGCCCGCGATGCCCGACAGCTGCGGGCCGTCGCCGAGGTCGAGCGGCCAGGGAAGCGCGAGCCGGTCGACCTTGCCTGACGTGCGCACCGGAAGGTCGTCGACCTGCGCGAGCAGCGGGACGAGGGGCGCCGGCAGCACCTCCCGAAGCCGGGTCAGTGCTGCTGCACGGTCGAACGGCTCGGGGTGGACGACGTAGCCGACGAGCACCTGCGACCCGGACGCCGTCGTCTGCACGGCCGCCGCCGCACCCACCACCCCGGGAAGGGCCTGCAGCGCGGCGTCCACCTCGCCGAGCTCGATGCGCCGGCCCCCCAGCTTGACCTGCTCGTCGGCGCGGCCGAGGAAGACCAGCCCCTCGCGCTCGAACCGCACCAGGTCGCCGCTCCGGTAGGCCCGCTCCCACCCGAGGGCCGGCAGGGGTGCGTACTTCTCCGCGTCCTTCACCGGGTCGAGGTAGCGGGCCAGACCGACACCGCCGATGACGAGCTCGCCCTCGTCCGCGGGCTCACCGTCCGCGCCGACCACGGCGAGGTCCCAGCCGTCGAGCGGGAAGCCGATCCGGACCGGTCCCTCGCCCAGGGTGGTCGCGCACGCGACGACGGTGGCCTCGGTCGGGCCGTACGTGTTCCACACCTCGCGATCATCAGCGGCCAGCCGCTCGGCGAGCTCCTGCGGCACCGACTCGCCGCCGAACCCGAGCAACCGCACCGCCTCGAGCGACTCCACCGGCCAGAGCGCGGCGAGGGTCGGGACAGTGGAGACGACGGTGATGTCCTGCGCGACCAGCCAGGGACCGAGGTCGACGCCGCTGCGGACGAGGGCGCGTGGCGCGGGCACCAGGCACGCCCCGTGCCGCCAGGCCAGCCACATCTCCTCGCAGCTGGCGTCGAAGGCCACCGACAGGCCGGCGAGGACGCGGTCCCCCGGGCCGAGCGGCCGGTCCTGGAGGAACAACCGGGCCTCGGCGTCGACGAAGGCGGCGGCGGACCGGTGGGAGACGGCCACGCCCTTCGGCGTCCCGGTCGAGCCGCTGGTGAAGATGATCCACGCGTCGTCGTCGGGGATCGGGCGCTCCTCGGTGCGAGCCTCCGCCGCGACGTCGGCCCACCCCTCGCCCAGCACCGTCTTGACGCCGGCCTCGCGGAAGACGAGCTGCGCCCGCTCGTCCGGGTCGTCGAGGTCGACGGGCACGTAGCAGGCGCCGATCGACAGCACGGCGAGGACCGCCGTGTAGAGATCAGCCGTCCCCGACGGCAGCCTGATACCGACTCGGTCGCCGCGTCCGGCGCCGCGCTTCGCGAGCTTCCGCCCGACGCGGCCGACCTCCACCATCAGCTCGCGGTAGGTCAGCCGGACCGCACCGTCGTCAAGCGCCAGCGCGTCCGGGTAGGTCGCCACGGTCGCGTCGAGGACATCGAGCAAGGTGCGAGGCGCAGCCGCGAGACGGCCCCGGCGCAGCCCCGACTGGTCGAGGCCGGCGGGCGCCTGGACGGCGAGCTCTGCGGTCATCGCGCGCGAGCATGCCAACCGCAGGTGAACAAACGGTGCAGCGACCTCAGACGGGGGCGGAGGTGGCGGCCTTGCGCTCCCACTCGCGACGGAACACGTCCTCGACCGCGCTGTGCTTGCCGAACAGCTGCGGCAGGTCGTCGTAGTTGAGCCGCAGCGCACGCACCTCGGAGGTCGTGATGACCGACGCGTTGCGCCGCCGCCGGTGGATGAGCGCCGCCTCCCCGACGAGGGCACCTCGGCCGAGCGTCGCGATGACGTGGGCCTCGTGGCGCACCTCGGTGTCGCCCTCGAGCAGGACGTAGACCGAGTCGGCCGGCTGGTCCTCGCTCATCAGGGCCCACCCAGAGGGCAGGTGCACGACCCGGCCGGCGGACGAGAGCGCCTCGACGCTCTTGCGGTCCAGGCCGGTGAAGGCGTCGAGTCGGCCGACCTCGTCGGCCAGGGCGGTCAGGTCCTTGTCCTTGTGCAGGGGCATGGACCAGATCGTGGCCGCCGCGGCGCCGGCGCGCTGTCGGGTCGGTGACAGGTCCTGTTACAGGCCCAGGGTGCGCGCGATCAGCATGAGCTGCACCTCGGTGGTGCCCTCACCGATCTCGAGGATCTTCGAGTCGCGGTAGTGCCGGGCGACGAGGTACTCGTTCATGAAGCCGTAGCCGCCGTGGACCTGCGTGGCATCCCGCGCGTTGTCCATGGCCGCCTCGCCGGCGACCATCTTGGCGATCGACGCCTCCTTCTTGAACGGCAGGCCGGCGAGCATCTTCGCCGCCGCGTCGTAGTAGGCGACCCGGGCGGTGTGGGCCCGAGCCTCCATCCGCGCGATCTTGAAGGAGATCGCCTGGTACTGGCCGATCGGCTTGCCGAACGCCTCGCGCTCCTTGGCGTACTTCACCGACGCGTCGACGCAGCCCTGGGCGACACCGGTGGCGACGGCGGCGATGGCGATGCGGCCCTCGTCGAGGATCGACAGGAAGTTCGCGTAGCCGCGGCCGCGCTCGCCGAGCAGGTTCTCCTCCGGGACGCGGACGTCGTCGAAGGTCAGCGGGTGGGTGTCGCTCGCGTTCCAGCCGACCTTGTCGTACGCCGGCTCGGCCGTGAACCCCTTGGTCGGGACGGGGACCAGGATGCTCGAGATCTCCTTCTTGCCCGCTGCGTTGATGCCGGTGACCGCGGTGACGGTGACGAGCTTGGTGATGTCGGTGCCGCTGTTGGTGATGAAGGCCTTGGTGCCGTTGATGACCCACTGGCCGCCCTCGAGCGTGCCCGTGGTCGCGTCGTCGTCCATCGGCGTCTCGTCGACGACACCGGTGGTGCGGGTGCCGCCGGCGTCGCTGCCCGCGCCGGGCTCGGTCAGGCCGAAGGCACCGAGGGCCTGCCCGCTGGTCAGCATCGGGAGCCACTCCTCCTTCTGCTTCTCCGTGCCGAACCGGAAGACCGGCATGGTCCCGAGAGAGCAGCCCGCCTCGAGGGTCATGGCGACGGACTGGTCGACCTTGGCGAGCTCCTCGAGGGCGAGGCAGAGCGTGAAGTAGTCGCCGCCCATGCCGCCGTACTGCTCCGGGAACGGCAGGCCGAACAGGCCCATCTCCCCCATCTGCCGCACGACCTCGTAGGGGAAGGTGTGCGTCTTGTCGTGGTGGTACGAGACGGGCGCGACCACCTCGTTCGCGAACTCCTGGACGACCTTCTTGAGGGTGAGCTGGTCGTCGGTGAGACGGGTATCAAGAGACACAGTGGGTCATTCCTTTGCACTGAGCGCGGTGACGGCGCGGCTGGGTGAGGGGCGGCCGAGCTGCTCGGCCATCCAGACGGAGGTGGCGACCAGCGCGTCGAGGTCGACGCCGGTCTCGATGCCGAGGCCGTGCAGCTGCCAGAGCAGGTCCTCGGTGGCGAGGTTGCCGGTGGCGCTCTTGGCGTAGGGGCAGCCGCCGAGGCCCCCCGCGCTGGCGTCGACGACCGTGATGCCGTGCTGCAGGGCGACGAGGGTGTTGGCGAGCGCCTGGCCGTAGGTGTCGTGGAAGTGCACGGCGAGCTGGTCGACCGAGATCCCCTGCTCACCGAGGGACGTGAGGAGCGCGGTGACCTGACCGGGCGTCGCGACGCCGATGGTGTCGCCGAGGCTCAGCTCGGTGATGCCCATGTCGAACAGGGTGCGGGCGTGGCCGGCGACGACGTGCGGGTCGACGCTGCCCTCCCAGGGGTCGCCGAAGCACATCGACAGGTAGCCGCGGACCATCAGGCCCGCGCTGCGGGCGCGGTCGACGACCGGCTTGAACATCTCGAGCGACTCGGCGACGGAGCGGTTGAGGTTCTTCTGGGCGAACGTCTCGGTGGCGCTGCCGAAGACCGCGATCTCCTTCACCCCGGCGTCGAGGGCGCGGTTGAGGCCCTTGTCGTTCGGGACGAGGACGGGCATCCGCACGCCGTCGGGGGCTGTGCCCGTCTCGCTGAGCATCGCGAGCAGCTCGCTCGCGTCGGCGAGCTGCGGCACCCACTGCGGGCTGACGAAGCTCGTCGTCTCGACAGCAGAGTGGCCGGCGGCGAGGAGCTGCCGGATGAACTCCGCCTTCACCTCGGTCGGGATGAGGGCCTTCTCGTTCTGCAGGCCGTCGCGGGCGCCGACCTCGTAGACCGTGACGCGCTTCGGCAGCCCGCTGATCGGGGTCACGCCGTAGCTCACGACGTCACCGTGGCGAGCAGCTCGTCGACCTTCACCTGCTGGCCGACCCGGACGAGGACCTCACCGACGGTGCCGTCCATCGGCGCCGTCAGGGTGTGCTCCATCTTCATCGCCTCCACGACCACCAGTGGCTGGCCCTTCGTGACGGTGGCACCCACCTCCGCGTGGACGGCGATGACCGAACCCGGCATGGGGCTCGTGATGTCGCCGTCGTGCGCGTGCGCGTCCTCCGCCCTGAGTGTGCGGGGCTGCTCGGAGATCGGCCAGGCGGCGCCCTGGGCGCCGACCCACGTGGTCCCCCCGTCGACCGCGACGTTCCAGGTCGTCGTCCGGCCGTTGGTCGTGACGTGCACGACCCCGTCGCCGGTGGTCGCCGTGGCCGTGATCGGGTCGCCATCGTCGACGACGAGCTGGTCGCCCTGGACGGACACGCTCGCCGTCCGTCCCCCCGGGAGGGCGAGCAACCAGCGCCGCGCCGCCGGTCCGACCGGTCGCCACGCCGACTGCCAGAGGTCGTCGCCGGGCTCGCGCAGCGCGTAGGCGGCAAGGGCCTCCACCGGCACGTCGTCGACGGTGAGCTCCTCGAGGTGCCGCTCGATGAAGCCGGTGTCGAGGTCGCCGGCCTGCACCTCCGGCCGCTGGAGGAGCTTGCGCAGGAAGGCGGTGTTGGTCGGGACGCCCAGGACCACCTGCTCGGACAGGGCGTGGTCGAGGACCTTGATCGCGGTCGCGCGGTCCGGACCCCAGGCGATGACCTTGTTGAGCATCGGGTCGTAGGTGCTGCCGACCGCCGTGCCCTCGAGGAGGCTGCTGTCGACGCGGACGTGCTCGCCGGTCGGCTCGCGCAGCTGCAGGACGGTGCCTCCGCTCGGGAGGAAGCCGCGGCTGGGCTCCTCGGCGTAGGTGCGGACCTCGATGGAGTGGCCGTGCAGCTGCACGTCGTCCTGGGTGAAGCCGAGGGGCAGGCCGGCGGCGATGCGCACCTGCTGGGCGACGAGGTCCTCGCCGGTCACGAGCTCGGTGACCGGGTGCTCGACCTGCAAGCGGGTGTTCATCTCCATGAAGAAGAACTCGTCGGGGCGGTCGGCGCTGACGATGAACTCGACCGTGCCGGCCCCGACGTAGCCGACGGCCTCGGCCGTCGCGACCGCCGACGCACCGATCCTGGCGCGGGTGGCCTCGTCGAGCAGCGCACTCGGCGCTTCCTCGACGACCTTCTGGTGCCGGCGCTGCAGCGAGCACTCGCGCTCGCCCAGGTGCACGGTCGTGCCGTGGGTGTCGGCCAGCACCTGCACCTCGATGTGCCGCGGCGTCTTGACGTACCTCTCGAGGAAGAGGGTGTCGTCGCCGAAGCTCGACAGCGCAGTGCGCCGTGCGCTGACGAGCGCGTCCGGCAGGTCCTTCGCGTTCTCGACGAGGAACATGCCCTTGCCACCACCGCCGGCCGACGGCTTCACGAGGACCGGGTAGCCGACCTCCTCCGCGGCCTCGACGAGGTCGGCGTCGGTCATGCCCGGCTCGGTGCGCCCCGGCACGACCGGCACGCCGGCCTTCGCGACGGCCTGCTTGGCGCTGATCTTGTCGCCCATCACCTCGACCGCAGCGACCGGCGGCCCGATGAAGACGATGCCGTTGTCGGCGAGGGCCTGCGCGAACTCGGCGTTCTCGGCGAGGAAGCCGTAGCCGGGGTGGACGGCCTCGGCACCGGTCTCCTTGCAGGCCGCGACGACCCGCTCGATCGACAGGTAGGACTCACGCGCGTTCGCCGGGCCGAGGCGGACCGCGACGTCGGCCTCCTTGACGTGCCGAGCACCCGCGTCGGCGTCGGAGTAGACGGCGACGGTGCGGATCCCCATGGACCGCAGGGTCTTCATGACGCGGACCGCGATCTCGCCGCGGTTCGCCACGAGAACGGTGCTGAACATTCCTTGTGTCCTTTTTTCTGAGCCTGACTGCCGCGCCACTTCTGAGGACGTCACGGCGTCACATCCGGCCGCGCTGATGGTTCCTCATGCTCTTCGTCCCTCATCACATTCGGAACACGCCGTAGGAGACGTCCTCGAGCGGCGCGTTGGCGCAGGCGGACAGGGCAAGACCCACGACGGTGCGGGTGTCCATCGGGTCGATGACGCCGTCGTCCCAGAGCCGGGCGGTCGAGTAGTAGGGATGGCCCTGCGCCTCGTACTGCTCGCGGATCGGGTCCTTGAAGGCGTTCTCCTCCTCGGCGCTCCAGCTGCCGCCCTTGGCCTCGATGCCGTCGCGGCGGACGGTGGCGAGCACCGACGCCGCCTGCTCGCCGCCCATGACGGAGATGCGGGCGTTCGGCCACATCCAGAGGAAGCGGGGCGAGTAGGCCCGGCCGCACATCGAGTAGTTGCCAGCGCCGAACGAGCCGCCGACGACGACGGTCAGCTTCGGGACGCGGGCGCACGCGACAGCGGTGACCATCTTGGCGCCGTGCTTCGCGATGCCGCCCGCCTCGTACTCGCGGCCGACCATGAAACCGGTGATGTTCTGCAGGAACAGCAGCGGGATCGAGCGCTTGTCGCAGAGCTCGATGAAGTGCGCGCCCTTCATCGCCGACTCGGCGAACA
>CBIHPE010000142.1:0-10767 GCA_966212015.1 uncultured Frankiales bacterium
CCGCCTCACCCCGCCCGGTTCGGCGGTGGCCCTGCAGGCGCTGGTGCGCCCGGCCGTGGTGCTGCCCGAGCGCGAGGGCCGTGCGCTGCTCGCCGCTGCGCAGGCGCAGGACGTGTCGTCGGGCGGCCTCTACAGCGCGGGTCCCGCGGGCGTGCAGATCTGGTCCGCCCCGTGGGACGGCGCCAGCGGCAGCCGCGGCGAGTCGCTGCACTACGGCTCCATCGACTGGAGCTACGACACCCCCGTCCGGCACTACATCACGATCTACCGGGTGTTCCTGACCGCCGAGGGCGTCCGCGCCGGCGAGACGACGCACTCACTGCTCTCGCGGGTCCTGGGCCTGTGCGGCCTCGACGCCAACGGCGAGATCCTCACCCTTCCGGTCCCGCCGCCGCGGGACCCCTTCCGGAGCTCGGCGCTCCGCGGTCGCCTCTAGCGACCCCACGAACCCGCGGGCAGGGCTGGCTCGCGGTTCGGTGGGTGCCCGGGGCCTCCCCCCTGTGCTCCGGGCACCCTCCACCGCTCTCGCGCGGGCACCGCGTGAGGGCGTCCTCCCGAGTGGAGGGGCGACGGGGCCGGCCCCGGATTGTGGGGGGGCGCCCGCGGGGCCGCCGCGGGCCGCCCCCCCGTGTGGGGGGGCGGCCTTCGTCGTCGGAGCGAGGGTCAGGCCCGCTTGGCCGGGGCCTTCTTCGCAGCGGCCTTCTTGGCGGGCGCCTTCTTGGCGGCTGCCTTCACGGGAGCGGCCTTGGCAGGAGCGGCAGCCTTCTTCGCCGGAGCCGCCTTCTTGACGGGCGCGGCGGCCCTGGCGGGCGCAGCAGCCTTCTTGGCCGGCGCGGCCTTGGCGGGAGCGGCGGCCTTCTTCGCCGGGGCGGCCTTCTTGGCAGGTGCCTTCTTGGCGGGAGCCTTGGCGGCGGCCGTGCGCGGAGCGGCGGTGCGCGGGCGGGCCGGCGCGGCGACCACGGTGACCTCCTCGACCTCCTCGACCTCCTCGACCGGCTCGGGTGCTGCGGCGAGGGCGGCGTCGGGCTTGCAGACGCCGCAGGCGGTGAAGCCCTGGGCCTGCGCCTCGGTGACGTCGACCGACTCGGCGTCCTTGCCGGTGAGGTAGCGGCAGCCCTCGACGTGGTAGCGCGGGCGCCCCTCGACGACGAGGACCTGGCCCCCGGCAGCCACGGCCGGCAGGGCCGCGGTGTCGGCGGCGGGCGGCGCGGTGGCGGCCTTCACCGTGCTGACGGTGGGCTCGTCGGTCAGCGCCCGCCCAGCAGGCACAGGGACGGCCGTCGGGAGCGGGGTCTCCGCCGCCGGCACCTCCTTGCGGCGCTGGAGGATGCCGACCACGAGGAACACGAACGACAGCAGGCTGACGCCGATCGACGCGTAGACGAGGTTGATCCCGCCGGCGATGAGACCGATGACGAGCAGGACGAGGGCGACGACGACGAGCGCACCGCTGATGACGATCACGTGAAGAGTCCTTGGGACGGGGGAACGAGCAGCCTGGGCATCCTACTGATGCCCGGTTTCGGCCCGTTCCACGGCGGGGTGGGTGGGGCGGTCAGGATTCGGTGGGAGGTTCGGGACCGTCGTCGACCTGCTCCACCTGCGACGGCGGAGGGACGACCGTGAACGGGCCCATGGGCTCGGGGTCGGTGCTGAGCGGGGGCACCGCGCGCAGCGTGGGCGGTGGTGCTTCGAGGGGCGGACCGGACGGCGTCGGGGGCAGGGCCGGCTCGGCGCCCTCGTGCAGCTCGGACCACTCCGCGGGCAGCTCGATCTGCGGCAGCTCGAACGCGGCGGAGGGCTCGGGCGCAGGCGGGGCAGCGACCGGCGGGGCGGGCGGCGCGGCCACCGGCGGAGCCGGGGCAGCAGAGGGCGGCGCTGGGGGTGCAGGGGATCCAGCAGACGGTCCAGCAGGGGGTCCAGCAGGGGGTCCGGCAGGGGGTGCCGTCCGAGGGGTGGCGGCGGGCGGCGGCGACGGGGCGATGGCGGCGCTGCGCGCGGCAGCGGGTACGCCGGTGCCGGGACCGTCGTCGGCGGGCGACCGGCCCTGCAGGTCGGCCAGCTGGCTCTCCAGGTAGGCCCTGAGGCGGAGCCGGTACTCGCGCTCGAAGGCGCGGAGGTCCTCGATCCTGGCCTCCAGCTCGCTGCGGCGGACCTCGAGGTCGGCCATCGCGTTCGCCGTACGCGCGTTGATCTCGGCGTCGATCTGCGACTGCCGGACCTTGGCCTCGGCGAGCAGCTGGTCGGCCTCGGCGCGGGCCTCGGCGATGGCCTGGTCGGCGGTCCGCTGCGCCATGAGCAGCGTGCGCAGGGCAGCCTCCTGCGGCTCGCCGGGGGCGATCGGCGCGTCCGCGGGCGGCTCGGGGGCGGCGGCGGCCACGGGCGCAGGGGGCGGCGCCGCGGCGAGGCGCTGCTGGAGCGCGGCGTTCTCGGTGAGCAGGCGGATGAGCTCCTGCTCGATCTCGTCCAGGAACTCGTCGACCTCGGCCTGGACGTACCCGCCGCCGACCTTGCGCTCGGTGAACTTCTTGTTCACCACGTCCTGTGGGGTCACAGCCATCGTCACACCGTCCTGGAGAGGCTCATGAGGTGGGCACCACGTTCATCAGCACGATCGTCACGAAGAACACCACCATGAAGGCGAGATCGAGGGAGACGTTTCCCACGCGCAGCGGGGGCAGAACCCGACGGACCGCCTTGATCGGCGGGTCGGTCGCGCTGTAGGTCAGCTCGAGCGCGATCGTCAGCGGCCCCTGGGGCCGGAAGTGCCGGGCCAGCTGGAAGACGTAGTCGAACACCAGCCGGAAGATCAGCAGCACCAGGAACACCAGCAGCGCGAAGTGGACGATCTGACCGACGATCACAGGTTGCAGTCTTCCAGCAGGGAGGCGGGTCGCGGGTCAGGACTGGTTGAAGAACCCGGCCTCGGCGATCCGGGCCTTGTCCTCCGCCGTGACCTCGACGTGCTCCGGCGACAGCAGGAACACCTTGTTGGTGATCCGCTCGATGCGGCCGTGCAGGCCGAAGATGAGGCCGGCCGCGAAGTCGACGAGCCGCTTGGCGTCGGCGTCGTCCATCTCCGACAGGTTCATGATGACGGGCGTGCCGGCGCGGAAGTGCTCGCCGATGGCGCGCGCGTCGTTGTAGCTGTGCGGGTGCAGCGTCGTGATGCGGTCGAGCCCCTCGGGCGCGTGCACGGCCTGCGGACGGGGCGCGGTGTCGAGAGCGACGGCCCCCACGGAGGGCCGGGTGTCGAACGAGCGGCGGGTGGCGGCGGTCGTCGGACCGGCCGCGGCAGCGCTCGGCTGGTAGCGGCGAACGGCCTGCGGCTCCTCGTAGGCCTCTTCGTCCTCGTCGTAGTGGTCGTAGGCGTCGTGCTCGTCGTCCTCGACCAGGCCGAGGTACAGCCCCAGCTTGCGCATGGTGCCTGGCATGTCGAGCTCCTTGAGAACGAGTGGGGAACGTGAGTCGGATGCTACCGGAGGGGGGCCGGTCGGGCGCCCAACACGGCCGTGCCGACACGCAGGTGGGTGGCGCCGGCCGCAATGGCCTGCTCGAGGTCCCCCGTCATGCCGGCGCTGATCGCCGTCGCCTCGGGGTGGTCTGCCCGCAGTCGTCCCGCTACCTCGGCGAGCCGCGCGAAGGCAATGGCCGGGTCGGCCCCGAGCGGAGCGACCGCCATCACGCCGCCGAGCCGCAGGCCCGGCGTGAGCGAGACCTGCTCGGCGAGCTCGGGCACGTCGTCGACGGACGCCCCTCCCCTGTCGGGGTCGCCGTCGAGGCTGACTTGGAGCAGCACCTCGACGACCCGCCCGGCCCGGACGGCACCGTCACCCAGCACCGACACGAGCGAAGGACGGTCGACGGAGTGCACGACATCGGCGTACGACGCGACGGACCGCGCCTTGTTGGTCTGCACGCTCCCGACGAAGTGCCATCGGACCCCGTCGAGCGCGGCGGCCTTCTCCGCGGCCTCCTGGTCGCGGTTCTCGCCGAGGTCCCTCACCCCCAGCTCCTTCAGCAGGCAGCAGTCCGCCAGCGGCCAGGTCTTGGTGACGGCGATGAGCGTCACCTCGTCGCGGGCGCGCCCGGCCGCCGTGCACGCCCTCTGGATCCGCGCCTCGACGTCGGCGAGGTTGGCCGCCAGCTCCTCCCGTCTGCTCACGGGCCGGCTCCTGACAGCCACACGATGCCGGCGTGCCGGCCGGTCTGGCCGTCTCGGCGGTAGGAGAAGAAGAGGTCGGGCTGCTCGAGGGTGCAGCCGCCGACCGTCGTGACCGTGATGCCCTCGGCCTCGAGCTGCGACGTGGCGCCCCTGGTCAGGTCGACGGAGGTCGTGCCCTGTCGGGTCGTGCCCCGGCTGCCGGGAACCGCCTTCTCGACCTCGCCGGCCATCGAGGGCGGCACCTCGTAGCAGAGGCCGCAGATGCCGGGTCCGATGACAGCGGTGATCTCGCCGGCACCCTCGTCGCGCATGACGCGCACGACCTCGCGCAGCACGCCCTTGGCGAGCCCTGGTCGCCCGACGTGTGCAGCGCCGACGACGCCGTCAGCAGCCAGCAGGACCGGCAGGCAGTCGGCGCCCATCATCGCGAGGCCGATGCCTGGCACCGACGTGACGAGCGCGTCGGTGTCGTCGAGGCCGCGGCTGGTCTTCTTCGACAGGCCGCGGACGACCTTCACCCCGCTGCCGTGCACCTGCTTGCCGAAGGCGAGGCCGTCTATGCCGAGCCTCTCGACGACGAGGTCGCGATTGGCCTGCACCTTGGCGAACGCGTCGTCGACGTGCACGGCCAGGTTGAGGCTGTCCCACGGCGGGAGGCTGACGCCACCGGCACGGGTGGTGAAGACGCCGTGCGCGGGGAGGGGCAGACCCGCGTCAAGCACGAGCTACTTCAGGAAGTCCGGCACGTGGTGGGCGTCCTCGAAGCCGACTGTGCGACGGGGACGCTGGGGGGCAGCTGGGGGTGGCGGCGTGTAGGTCGGCTGGGGAGCGGAGCGACGGACGACCGGCTCCTCCCACTCCGGCTCGGGCTCCGGCTCGGGGGCCACGACCGGGGCAGCGACGCGACGCGGCTCGACCTTCTTGTAGGCGGGCGCCCCGCCGTCGAAGCCGGCGGCGATGACGGTGACCCGCACCTCGTCGCCGAGGGCGTCGTCGATGACGGCGCCGAAGATGATGTTGGCGTCGGGGTGCGCGGCGTCGGCGACGAGCTGCGCGGCCTCGTTGATCTCGAACAGGCCCAGGTCGCTGCCACCGGCGATGGAGAGCAGGACGCCGTGGGCGCCGTCCATGCTGGCCTCGAGCAGCGGGCTCGCGATGGCCATCTCGGCGGCCACGATGGCGCGGTCGTCACCGCGGCTGGAGCCGATGCCCATGAGGGCAGAGCCGGCACCGCTCATGACGGACTTCACGTCGGCGAAGTCGAGGTTGATGAGACCCGGCGTCGTGATGAGGTCGGTGATGCCCTGGACACCGGAGAGCAGCACCTGGTCGGCGCTCTTGAAGGCGTCCATGACCGAGACCTGCTTGTCGCTGATCGACAGCAGCCGGTCGTTGGGGATGACGATGAGGGTGTCGACGTCGGCACGCAGCGCCTCGATGCCCTCCTCAGCCTGGCTCGCGCGGCGGCGTCCCTCGAAGGAGAACGGGCGGGTCACGACACCGATGGTGAGTGCACCGAGCGAGCGGGCCACCGAGGCCACGACGGGGGCACCACCGGTGCCCGTGCCGCCGCCCTCGCCGGCCGTCACGAACACCATGTCGGCGCCCTTGAGCACCTCCTCGATCTCGTCGCGGTGGTCCTCAGCGGCCTGCCGTCCGACCTCGGGGGCAGCGCCCGCGCCGAGGCCTCGCGTGAGCTCGCGACCGATGTCGAGCTTCACGTCGGCGTCCGACATGAGCAGCGCCTGCGCGTCGGTGTTGATGGCGATGAACTCGACGCCCTTGAGGCCGACCTCGATCATCCGGTTGACGGCGTTGACGCCGCCGCCGCCGATGCCGACGACCTTGATCACGGCGAGGTAGTTCTGGGGTGCAGCCACGGTGCTGAGGTGCCCTTCGTGTCACGCGCGTGCAGGACTGTCCTGCACCTTCGTCTTGCGGTTCTTCAGCGGTTCGTCCGATCGGGTAGCCCGTGGCGCAGGGAAGTCGCCGCGTACTCTCACCCTCAGGTAGACCCTTATAGTTATGTCAACCTGTCGTGCCGCGTGACGTTAGGGGCGTGCGTCGGCGAGGTCAACCGGCGTGCGCCGTTTTCGCCCGGACCGGGCTCTTGGCCCCGCAGGGATCAGCGCCGTCGTGTGACGGACTTCTCCTCGTACATCGCCTTGTCCGCCGCGGTGATGAGCGCGCGCGGCTCCGCCTCTCCCCTCGTGGACAGCGCGACGCCGATGCTCACCCCCACCCTGAGGTCGAGGGTCGGGAGGGGTTCGACCACGGCTGCCCGGAGCCGCTCGACGACCGCGTCGACGACCTGGTCGGACGCCCCCTCGACCAGGACGACGAACTCGTCGCCGCCGATCCGGGCGACCGTGTCCGAGGGGCGGACCGCACCCGCGAGCCGCTTCGCGACGACCTGCAGGACCTCGTCGCCGGTCACATGTCCGTACTTGTCGTTCACCGCCTTGAAGCCGTCGAGGTCGAGGAACAGGACGGCCGTCGACTGCCCGGTGCGAGCGTCGCGAGCCAGCACCGCGCGCAGCCGCTCCAGCAGCAGGGTGCGGTTCGAGAGGCCGGTCAACGGGTCGCGGACCGCCCGCTCCGTGAGGGTCGCGGTGAGGGCGCGGAGCTCGGTCTCCACTCTGCGCCGCTCGGTGATGTCCTGCGCGCTCACGGCGAACCACGCCGGCTGGCCGTCGGCGTCGCGGACGAGCGAGACGCCGTGCAGCACCCACAGGACGCGGCCGTCCGGCGCGACGTAGCGCTCCTCGGCGGACAGGCTCTCCTCGCGGCCGCTCAGCAGGTCGTCGACCCGCATCAGCTCGGGCAGCCGGTCGTCCGGGTGCAGCACCTCGGTGAACGTGACGCCGACCAGGTCCTCTGGAGCCCGGCCGAGCAGCTCGGCGTAGGTGTCGTTGACGCGGACGTAGGAGGTCGCGAGGTCCGCGAGGGCGAGCCCCATGCGTGCCCGGTCGAAGAAGGTCTCGAAGACGTCCGCGCTGGCCGACAGGACCGACATGCTCTGCCGCGCGCGCTGCGCCCGGTCCTCGGACTGCTCGACGGACTCGCTCCCCATAGCGCGCCCCTTTCCCGTTCGATCCCCCCTCACGCGCGTCCGTGATCCGGCAGGCTGTGCGATGTGTCTCTCCGACAACGTGCCGGTGCCCCCGGAGGTGCCCTGGCTAGCGCCTTGGCGGCGATCTCACCCGAACGGCTCACGGCCCTCGTCCAGGAGCTCGTGAGCGTCCCGTCGGTCACCGGGTCGGCGGCGGAGGGCGAGGCGCAGCAGCTGCTCGCCAAGCGCCTCGAAGCCATCGGCATGGACACCGACCTGTGGGAGATCGACCTGCCCACGGTCACGGCGGACCCGGCCTTCCCAGGGATGGAGGTCGACCGGGTCGACGCCTGGGGCCTCGTCGCCACCTCCACGGACGACGCGTCCGGGCCCACGCTCGTCCTCAACGGGCACATCGACGTGGTGCCGAGCGGTGATCCGACGGCATGGAGCGTCGACCCCTGGAGAGGGGTGGTGCAGGACGGGAACCTGCTCGGCCGAGGCGCCTGCGACATGAAGGGCGGGCTCGCGTGCGCCGTCATGGCCGCCACCGTCCTCGCCGAGGCCGGCGTCGAGCTCGGCGGCCGGCTGTCGGTGTGGAGCGTCGTCGGGGAGGAGGACGGCGGGCTCGGCACCTTCGCCACGCTCCGGCGCGGCCACACGGGTGACGCGTGCGTCGTCCCCGAGCCGACCTCGCTCGCCGTCATCCCGGCCTGCGCCGGCGCCCTGACTTTCCGGCTCACCATCCGCGGCGTCGCGGCCCACGCCTCCGTGCGCGACGAGGGCGTCGACGTCCTCGACGTCTACGTGCGGGTCCACCAGGCCCTGCGCGACCTCGAGGCCCGGCGCAACGAGCACGCCCACCCCCTCATGGCGCACCGGCCCATCCCGTACCCGCTCTCCGTCGGCACCCTCCGCGCCGGCGACTGGCCGTCCTCGGTGCCGGACCTGCTGGTCGCCGAGGGGCGGCTCGGCGTCGCGCTGGGCGAGGACGTCGTCGACGCCCGCCGCGAGCTCGAGCAGTGCCTCGCGGGGGTCGGTCACCTCGTCGAGGTCTCCTGGTACGGCGGCCAGTTCGCGCCAGGGATGCTGCCCGCCGGCAGCCCGCTGCTGCAGCAGGTCTCCGACATCCACGTCGCCCTCACCGGCGAGGTGCCGGTCGTGCAGGGCGTCCCCTACGGGTCCGACCTGCGCCTGCTGACCGCCGCCGGCATCCCGACCGTCCACTACGGCCCCGGCGACGTCCGCCAGGCGCACGCCCCCGACGAGTCCGTCCCCGTCGCCGAGCTGGTGCACGTCACGGAGGCCCTGGTGCTCCTGGCGGCAGAGGTCCTCGGCACCCGCTGAGCCATGGGGCGCAGGACGGCTGCTCCAGCGACGTCAGCGGGTCCAGGCCTCGCGCGGGAAGAGGAGGAGGAAGAGGACGACGACCGCCAGCCCGAAGCCGACCGCTCCCCCGAGCACCTCGGCCCACCACGGACCCGACACAGCACCCACTACCGACCCGGCGACCAGCGCACCGGCCAGCGCCGGCAGCTGAAGGTTCGCCAGCCGCCGCCTCCGGTGCAGCCGCGCCATCACGGCAGCCGCGTCGAACGGCCGGGAGCTGGGCAGCAGGGTTCCCGTCACCATCCCTGATCCGGTGATGGTCACCGTCCGGTTCCCGCCACGGGGACGAGCAGCGCCGATCGCGACACCGAGGACGAGCAGCACGACGACGCCCACTGCGACCGCTCGGCCCGTGCCGCCACGGACCAGCAGCACCGGGAGGTTGAGGACGACGGAGAAGACCACTCCGGTGAGGAGCTGGAGTGCGACGACCTTCCTCATGCGGCGAAAGTACGACGCGGCAGGGCTGCTCCGCGCGGGACGTCAGGTGCGGCGGAGCCAGCCGCACAGCCCGGGTAGAGGGCTGGGAGCACCACCTGCGCACCATAGGGTGAGGACGTGGAGAAGATCTTGGCGTGGCTCGGCCTCGCGCTTTGCGGGCTCGTCGTCGGCGCCACCGTCCTGCTCGGCGCCGTCCGGATCGCCGAGGGCCCCCGCACGCTGGTCCACGTCGCGCATCCCTGCAAGGCGCCGAAGCAGGCCACCACCTGCATCAGCGACCACTACGAGGGCAGCTGGGTCGCGCGTCCCTGGCTCATCGTCGGCATCACGCTGTCGATCTGCGCCGGCGCCGTCGGGATCACGCTCCTCGAGACCCTCCGGGCGCAGCGGCTTGAGCAGGCGGACGCTCTGGCCTGAGCGGTCGCGAGCATTCGGGACAAAGTGGTCGCCCGCCTGCAAGAAGTGGCGGACGGGCCACGGCCAAAGCGTCTTCCTCCTGACAAAGACCCGCCTACGGTGAGCGCTCCCGTCCCAAGGAACCGCATGAGGCTCGCCCGTCCGCTGTCTGTCGCGCGTGTCCGTATTGGCGGTTGACGACGACCGCATTGCCCTTCGCTTGATGTCGGAGCGGCGTCGCGAGTTGGTCCGGTCGCGCACCAAGACGGTGAACCACCTGCACCAGATGCTGATGGAGCTGATCCCTTCTGGCGCAGAGGCGAACCTCACGGCGGCCAAGGCCAAGGCGCTGCTGGCCTCGGTCCGTCCGCGCCAGGCCGCGGGCAAAGCGCGCAAGCAGCTCGCGCTGGACTTGCTCGACGACCTGGTCATCCTCGATCGCAAGCTCAAGGACATCAACGGCCGCCTCAAGATCGCCGTCGAAGCGACCCACACGACCATCACTGGCATCAAGGGCGTTGGCGTCACGACCGCGGCTTGCATCCTCGGCGAAGTCGGCGACATCCGTCGGTTCCCGACCAAGCACCACTTCGCCAGTTACACCGGCACCGCGCCACTCGAGGTGTCCTCGGGAGAGGTCCAACGCCACCGCCTGTCCCGAGCGGGCAACCGCAAGCTCAACAGCGCGCTGCACCACGCGGCCATGAGCCACAAGCGCACCGACGAAGCGGGCATCGCCTACTACGGACGCAAGCTCGCAGCCGGCAACGGCAAGAAGGGTGCCTTGCGCTGCGTGAAGAGGCGACTGTCCGACAACGTCTACCGACACCTCGTCGACGACTACGTGAGGCAGTAGGCGGCGGACCCGGAAGGACACTCGGGGGCGACTCTCGATTCCAGCGCGTCTGACCCAACCCCGAAGGTCAGCCCTTCGGAAAAATCACTCACCGGGCCCGCCAAGCCGGACGCTACGCCCACCCTCGCCCGACCGGTCAAGCGCGCTTCTTGACACAGAGGGGAGCCGCTTCTCAACGCCTTGTCGCATGCCGTGAAAGTCGTCACGTCGAGCGATGAGCTCGACCGTGCTGAACGAACTGCGGGTCTTGACGACGCCAGGACGGGCATCGTGCACCCTGATCCTGGCGACCCGTGGGGGTGCTAGGGGCCGGGTGTCGACGATCCGGACGCCCGCTGGTAGGCGTGCGGCCGCCCGGGAGTCGGCGCTGTACAGCGGAGGACAGGCTGGCTTCCTCGATGGCTGGGTTGTGTGCATGACGGTGAGCCGGCCGCTCAACGGCGTGTGGCCGTGTGCCGATGCCCAGAG
>CBIHPE010000143.1:0-10596 GCA_966212015.1 uncultured Frankiales bacterium
CCGCCGGCCTTCGCCTGCTCGAGGCCCGCCATGAACGCGTCCATGACGGCTCGGTAGCGCTCGATGCTGAAGATCAGCGTCACGTTGACGCTGATGCCGTGCGCCAGCACCTCGGTGATGGCCGGCAGGCCCTCGAGGGTGGCCGGGATCTTGATGTAGAGGTTCTCCCGGTCGACCAGCCACCACAGGGCCTCGGCCTCGGCGACCGTGCGGTCGGTGTCGGCGGCGAGCCGCGGGTCCACCTCGATGGACACCCGCCCGTCGACGCCACCGCTCGCGTCGTAGCGCAGCCGCAGGACGTCGCAGGCCCAGCGGACGTCGTAGGTGGTGAGGGCCCGGACCGCCTCGCCCAGGTCGACACCGCGGAGCGCGAGGTCCTTCACCTGCGCGTCGTAGGCGGCACCGTCGGACAGCGCCTTCTGGAAGATCGAGGGGTTGGTGGTCACGCCCACCACGTGCTGCGTCGAGACCAGGTCGGCGAGGTTGCCGGAGCGCAGGCGCTCGCGGGAGAGGTCGTCCAGCCACACCGCCACACCAGCGGCGGACAGGTCGGCGAGTGCGTCAGTCATGAGCGGGAGCTTCCTTCAGTTGCCGGTGGTCGAGCCCTTGGTCTGGCCGAGCTTGGCGAGCGAGGCGTGCGCCGCGGCGACAGCCCGGTCGGCCGTGAGGCCGAACTGCTCGTAGAGGGTCTGGTAGGGCGCCGAGGCGCCGAAGTGCTCGATCGAGAGCGGTACCCCGCCGTCGCCGAGGTACTTCCACCAGGACTGCGCGATCCCGGCCTCGATCGTGACGCGCGCCTTGACGTCGCGGGGGAGCACGGTGTCGCGGTAGGCCTGGTCCTGCGCCTCGAACCACTCGAGGCACGGCATGCTCACGACCCGCGTCGGCGTGCCCTCGGCCTCGAGCAGATCCCTTGCCGCCAGGGCGATCTGGACCTCCGAGCCCGTGGCGATCAGCAGCACGCGGGGCTGCCCGTCGGAGGCGTCCGCGAGGACGTACCCGCCCTTGACGGCGTCCTTGACGCGGTCAGGGGCCAGCGTCGGCACGTTCTGGCGCGTGAGCGCGAGCGCGGCGGGCCGGTCGGTGTTGCGCAGCACCTGCGCCCAGACCGCGACGGTCTCGTTGGCGTCGGCGGGCCGCACCACGTCGAGGCCGGGGATGGCGCGCAGCGCCGACAGGTGCTCGATCGGCTGGTGCGTCGGACCGTCCTCGCCGAGGCCGATCGAGTCGTGCGTCCAGACGTAGGTGACCGGCAGCTTCATCAGGGCCGCGAGGCGGACGGCACCGCGCATGTAGTCGGAGAACACGAGGAACGTGCCGCCGTAGACGCGGGTGCCGCCGTGCAGGCTGATGCCGTTCATGATCGCGCCCATGGCGTGCTCGCGGATGCCGAAGTGGAGCACCCGGCCGTACGGCCCGCCGCTGAACTCCTTGGTCTGGCGGTCCGCCGGCAGGAACGACGGAGCGCCCTTGGGTGTCGTGTTGTTGGACTCGGCGAGGTCGGCCGACCCGCCCCACAGCTCGGGGAGCACCGGAGCGATGGCGCTCAGCACCTCGCCGGACGCCTTGCGGGTGGCCATGCCCTTCTCGTCGGCGGGGAAGGACGGCAGCGCGTCGGCCCAGCCGGTCGGGAGGGTGTGGGTCTTGAGCCGCTCGAGCAGCTCGGCCCCGGCCGGGTTGGCCGTCGCCCAGGCCGCCTGCTTCTCGTCCCACTCGGCGTGCAGCGCGCGACCGCGGGCCACGACCTCGCGCGTGTGGGCGAGCACGTCGTCAGGGAGGATGAAGCTCTGCGTCGGGTCGAGGCCGAGGATCTCCTTCGTCGCCGCGATCTCCTCGGCGCCGAGGGCGGAGCCGTGCGCCTTGCCGGAGTTCTGCTTGGTCGGGGCCGGCCAGCCGATGATCGTGCGGAGCGCGATGAACGACGGCCGGTCGGTGACCCTCTTGGCCTTGTTGATCGCGTCCTCGAGGGCCTGCACGTCCTCCTCGTAGGAGCCGTCCTTCTTGACCCAGTCGACCCGCTGCACGTGCCAGCCGTAGGCCTCGTAGCGCGCGCAGACGTCCTCGGTGAAGGCGATGTTGGTGTCGTCCTCGATCGAGATGTGGTTGTCGTCCCAGAGGAGGAGCAGGTTGCCGAGCCGCTGGGTGCCGGCCAGCGAGCTCGCCTCGGCGCTCACGCCCTCCTCGAGGTCACCGTCGGAGGCGATGCAGTAGACGTCGTGGTCGAACAGCGACTCGCCCTCGGGCGCGTCCGGGTCGAGCAGGCCGCGCTCGCGGCGGGCCGCCATCGCCATGCCGACCGCGTTGCCGACGCCCTGACCCAGCGGGCCGGTGGTGGTCTCGACGCCCGCCGTGTGCCCGTGCTCCGGGTGGCCGGGGGTGAGGGAGCCCCACTGGCGCAGGTGACTCAGGTCCTCGATGGTCAGCCCGTAGCCGCTCAGCAGCAGCTGGATGTAGAGCGTGACGCTCGAGTGGCCGCACGACAGCACGAACCGGTCGCGGCCGGTCCACTGCGGGTCGCTCGGGTCGTGCCGCAGGTGCCGCTGGAAGAGCAGGTACGCCGCGGGCGCGAGGCTCATGGCGGTGCCCGGGTGACCGCTGCCGGCCGCCTCCACGGCGTCCATCGCGAGCGCGCGGACGACGTCCACGGCGCGCTTGTCCAGCTCGGTCCACTCCAGCGTGCTCAACGCGGTTCCCCTCGGTGCTTGATCTTGCTGTCGACCCTATCGCTGGGACCTGCCCGGGCTGTGGCCGGTCACACCGGGTCGGGGAAGGACGGTCAGGTTCCCTACGGCTAGAGTTTCGCCCTGTGACAGGCCTGGTGGAGTTGACGCCTGCCGCCGTCCCCGCAACCACCGGCCTGGCCCGTGCGCGCGCGACGGTCGGCGCCTACGTCGCGCTGACCAAGCCCCGGATCATCGAGCTGCTGCTCGTCACGACCGTTCCGACCATGGTGCTGGCCGCCCACGGCTGGCCGGGCTGGTCGCTGACGGCGGCCACCCTCGTGGGCGGCTCACTCGCCGCGGGGAGCGCCAACGCGCTCAACTGCTGGTGGGACCGCGACATCGACGTCGTCATGAACCGCACGTCGCGCCGCCCGCTGGCCCGGCACACGGTCACGCCGACGGCAGCGCTGGTCTTCGGACTGGTCCTGGGCGTGCTCGCCACGGCAGAGCTCGCGCTCACGACCAACGTGCTGTCCGCGCTGCTGGCGGACGCCGCGATCGCGTTCTACGTCTGCGTCTACACGATGGTCCTGAAGCGCCGGACCTCGCAGAACATCGTCTGGGGCGGTGCCGCGGGCTGCATGCCGGTGCTCATCGGCTGGTCCGCGGTGACCGACAGCCTGTCCTGGGCCGCTGTCGTGCTCTTCGCGGTGATCTTCTTCTGGACCCCACCGCACTTCTGGGCGCTGGCCATGAAGTTCAAGGACGACTACGCCCGGGCCTCGGTCCCGATGCTGCCGGTCGTCGCCACGCCCGAGACGGTCGCGCGCCGGGTCGTCTGGTACTCGTGGGCGATGGTCGGCACGTCGCTGCTGCTGGCCCTCGACGCCTCCGGCCCCGTCTACCTGGCCTCCGCCGTCGTCCTCGGTGCCGTCTTCCTCTGGGAGGCGCACGGCCTGCAGCGCCAGGTGCTGTCGGGGGCCGCGTTCAGGCCGATGCGGCTGTTCCACTTCTCGATCACCTACCTCGCGCTGCTCTTCCTCGCCGTCGCCGTCGACCAGCTGGTCTGACCCGCGCTCGTCGACCGATAGCGTCCGCTCGAGATGAGCCCTGGCGAGGTCCAGGTGGGCGGACGCAAGGGAGGCATCAGGTGCGGGTGGCGCTGGCGACCTGCGCGGCGTGGCCGGAGCTGGACGAGGACGGCCAGCTGCTCACGGCCGAGCTGCTTGCCCGAGGGGTCGACGTAGCCGCGTGCGTCTGGGACGACCCGGCTGTCGACTGGGACGCCCACGACCTCGTCGTGATCCGCAACACCTGGGACTACTGGGGCAAGCACGAGGCCTACCTCGACTGGACCCGTCGCGTGCCGCGGCTCGCGAACCACCCGGACGTGGTCGCGTGGAACACCGACAAGACCTACCTGAAGCGGCTCGCCGACGCCGGCATCCCCACGGTGCCGACGGTCTGGGTCAGCCCCGGCGAGGACTTCGCGCCCCCGGCGTACCCGTTCGTCGTGAAGCCCTCGGTGAGTGCCGGCGCCCGCGACACCGCCGCCTACGAGGCCGGCGCGACCGCTGCGGTCGCGCACGTGGCCGACCTGCACGCGCGCGGCAAGGCCGTGATGGTGCAGCCGTACGTCGAGGCGGTCGACACCGCGGGCGAGACCTCGGTGCTGGTGTTCGAGGGCGTCGTCTCGCACGGGGCGCGCAAGTCGGCCGTGCTCGTGAAGGGCGCCGGTGAGACGCCGCTCGGCGGCTGGGAGATGGGCCCGCGGGACCCGTCCGACGAGGAGATCGCGCTCGCCGAGCGGACCGTCGCTGTGGCGCAGTCGTGGGGCCACGACCTGCTCTACGCCCGGGTCGACATCCTGCCGGGGCCGGTCGTGGTCGAGCTCGAGGTCACCGAACCGTCGCTGTTCCTCGTGCACGCCCCGGGATCGGCTGCTCGCTACGCGGAGGCCGTGCTGCGGTGGACAGAGCGAGCCAGCTCGCAGCGGTGAACACGCACGTCGCCAGCGCGACGTGGAGGGCGACGGCAGCGGCCGGCACGCCGTGGAAGTACTGCCAGTAGCCGACAGAGGCTTGCGCGACGAGCAGCCCCAGCAGGGCCAGGGTCCACGGCCGGTACGTCGTGCGCCAGCCCACCACGACGAGCGCGAGCACCAGCCCACTCAGCAGCCAGACCCCGTCGGCGTGCAGCTGCGTGATGTCGCGCGGGTCGAACGGGAGGCGCTCGACCTTCTTCGCGTCGCCCGCGTGCGGCCCGGTCCCGGTGACGAGCGCCCCGAGCACCAGCACGACGGAGGTGGCCGCGACAGCCCCCCACGCCAGCCCGCGAATGGACACTGCGCTGCGGTCTTCGGGCTGAATTGCGAAGCGCTGTGTCCATTCGCGGACGCGGGAGACGAGGGCGGCTGCCGCGAGGACGAGGGGGAAGCTGGTCAGGAAGTGCAGGATCAGGACGTACGGGTTGAGGCCGCTGAGCACGAGCAGCCCCCCGATCACGGCCTGGATCGGCACCACGAGCGCCTGCACCGCAGCCAGCCGGGTGTGCTCGCGCGCGTGCTTGCGGACCGCGAGCACGAGCAGGACCCCGACCGCCTCCATGACGACCGCGAGCAGCCGGTTGCCGAACTCGATGTAGCCGTGCGACCCGAGCTCAGCGGTGTTGGTCAGCGACCCGCCCGAGCAGCGCGGCCAGGTCGGGCAGCCGAGGCCGGAACCGGTCACCCGGACGGCCGTACCGCTCACGACCAGCAGCATCTGCAGCCCCAGGGCAAGGAGCGCGAGCCGACGGACCAGGGACACGAGATCAGCGTAGGCGGCGTGTCCTGCCGAGAAACGGACCGATGAGTCCGGATTGGCTAGAGTCGCGCCGTGCACCCCGATCCCCGCCGTACCCTCGCCGTCATCAGCCTGCCCGCGATGGCGTACTCGCTGTCCCAGACGATGCTCGTCCCCGCCCTCACCGAGCTGCGCACGTCGTTGCACACGACGCAGGTGCTGGTGACCTGGCTGCTCACGAGCTACCTGGTGAGCGCGGCGGTCTGCACACCTGTCTTCGGGCGGTTGGGAGACATGTTCGGCAAGCGCCGGATGCTGCTCGTGTCGGTGGGCGCGTTCGCCGTCGGCAACGTCATCTCCGCGCTGGGCCAGGACGTCGGTGTGGTCATCGCTGGCCGAGTGGTGCAAGGCGCGGCCGGCGGCATGTTCCCGCTGCTGTTCGGCATCATCCGCGACGAGTTCCCGCGCGAGAAGGTCGGCGGCGGCATCGGGCTGGTGTCGTCGACGCTCGGCATCGGGAGCGGCGTCGGGCTGCTCCTCGGCGGCGTGCTGGTCGACGCCTACAGCTGGCACGCGATCTTCTGGCTCGGAGCGGCCGCGTCCCTCGTGTCGGTCGTCGCGATCGCGATCTTCGTACCGGAGTCCCCGGTCCGCGCCACCGGTCGCGTCGACTGGGCGGGCGCCGGGGTCCTCAGCGTCGGCATGGTGCTGGTCCTGTTCGGCGTGTCCGAGGGCAAGACCTGGGGGTGGGGGAGCGTGCGGGTCCTCGGCCTGATCGCGGGGGGCGTGGTCGTGCTCGCGCTCTGGCTGCCGCTGCAGGCCCGCACGAGGGACGCCCTCGTCGACGTCGCGACCCTGCGCGCCCCCGCGGTGCTCATGACGAACCTGTCGACGCTGCTCATCGGCTTCGGCATGTTCGGCGCCTACGTGCTCGTGCCGCAGATCATCGAGGCCCCCACGAGCACCGGCTACGGGCACGGTGGCAGCGCCACCCACGCCGGTCTGCTCATCCTGCCCGGATCGCTCTCGATGCTGCTGTTCGGGCCGCTGTCCGGATCGCTCGGCAGCCGCTTCGGCCACCGGTGGTCGCTGCTCATCGGCTGCGTGCTGTCGACCGTCGGCCTCGCCACGATCGCCGAGCTCCACGACAGCGACCTGCAGGTGGCCTCCCTGTGGTTCGTGGTCACCATCGGGATCGGCTTCGCCTTCGCGGCGATGCCCAACCTGATCGTCGCCTCGGTGCCGTCGGACCAGACGGGCCAGGCCACCGGCTTCAACGCCGTCGTGCGCTCGGTCGGCAACTCGGTCGGCACGCAGGTCACGGCCGTCGTCGTGGCCTCGTCCGCGGTGGGTACGCAGATCGCGACCGACTCCGGGTTCCGGAACGCCTTCCTGCTGTGTGCCGGGGTGTCTGCGGTCAGCTGCGTGCTGACGCTGCTGATCCCGCGGACCGTGGCGCCGCACCTGCCCATCGGCGAGGAGCTCGGCGCCGAGGGCGTGGTGGCGGCGTGAGGGCGCGCGCCGACGCCGTCCGCAACGACGAGCGGGTCCTGACGGCGGCGCGTGAGGTGCTCGCCGAGCGCGGGCTGGCTGCGGGGATCGACGAGATCGCGGCCCGGGCAGGCGTGGGCAAGGCCACTGTCTACCGCTGCTGGCCGACCAAGGACGCCCTGGTCGCCGCCGTCACCGGGGCGCGCGTCGACGCCTTCACCGAGCGGGTCGTGGCCGCGATCGAGGAGCCGGATGCGACCGCGGCCTTCGCCCGGCTGCTGCTCGAGGCCGCCGAGTCCAGCGCGGGCAACCGGCTGCTGCACGAGGGGCTCGCCTCCGAGACGCCGGCACTGGCCGCCAAGCGCGCCCAGTGCCGATCAGCCATGCAGGCGCTGATGGACGCGGCCGCGGCCCAGGGCGGCGTCCGCGCAGACGTGACGTCGGAGGACGTGACGGTCCTGTTCAACGGCTTCACGTCGCAACTCGCTGCGGCCGGCGTCAGCGACCCCGCCGTCTGGCGGCGGTACGCGGGGCTGGTCGTCGCGGCCACCCGCCCCTGACCTTGCGTCCTCACAACCTGCGCTGCCGCCCCGGCACTTCCGTTGCGCGCTACTCCCAGCGGAAGAGCTTGCTGGCCGCCGTCAGGCTCACGACGGCCCATGCCGCCAGCACGAGCAGGTCCTGACCGGACCAGGTGCTGTGCTGGAGCAGCTGGCGCAGCCCGTCCGACAGCGCGGCGGTCGGCAGCAGCCGGGCGACCTGCTGGCCGGGCCCGAGCTCGGACAGCGGGTAGAGCACCCCACCCAGGGACAGCAGCACGAACCAGAGCAGGTTCGCCGCAGCCAGCGTCGTGAGCCCGCGCAGGGTGCCTCCGAGCAGCAGCCCCAGACCGGAGAACGCCGCCGTCCCGAGCACGAGGAGGGCGACCACTCCGACGGCCGACCCGTGCGGGTGCCACCCGAGGAGGCCGCCCACGAGGCAGATCAGCGTGACCTGCAGCACCTCGACGAGGAGCACCGCCGACGTCTTCGCGAGCAGCAGCACCGAGCGCGGCAGGGGCGTGGCCCCGAGTCGCTTCAGCACGCCGTACTGCCGCTCGAAGCCGGTGCCGATCGCCTGCCCCGTGAAGGCCGCGCTCATGACGGCGAGCGCCAGCACGCCCGGGACGAAGAAGTCGATGCGCCGGCCGGTGACGTTGACGAACGGCACCTGCGACAGCACGACGAGCAGGCCGAGCGGGATGACCAGCGTCAGCAGGACCTGCTCCCCGTTGCGGAGCAGCAGCGTCAGCTCGGCCCGCGTCTGCGCCCGCAGCATCTGGGCGCGCGGGGCGGCCACCCCGTCAGGCGCCAGCGACGGCCAGACCGTCATGGGCGGAGCTCGTGGCCGGTGAGGTCGAGGAAGACGTCCTCGAGGGTGCGGCGGGTCTGCAGCCCCTGGGGGAGCACGCCGCGGGTGGCGCACCAGGCGGTGACGCCGGCGAGCAGCTGCGGTCCGTCGGGCCCTTCGACCAGGTAGGTGCCGGCGGGGGACTCCTTGCCGACGGCGTCCGGGCCGAGCGAGCGGAGCAGGTCGTCGACGTCGAGCCCCTCCGGTCCGGTGAACCGGACGAAGGCCTGCGTCGACGCCGTCAGCTCAGGGACGGTGCCCTCGGCGACGACCTTGCCGTGGTCGATGACGTAGACCTCGTCGGCCAGGTGCTCGGCCTCGTCCATCAGGTGCGTGGTGAGCAGGACCGAGACGCCCTCGGCGCGCAGGTGCTCGACCAGGTCCCAGGTGGCACGGCGGGCCTGCGGGTCGAGGCCGGCGGTGGGCTCGTCCAGGAAGACCAGCTCGGGGCGCCCGACGACGGCCATGGCGAGGGACAGGCGCTGCTGCTGGCCACCGGACAGGCGGCGGTAGGACGTGCCGGCCACCTCCTCCAGGCCCAGGAGCGACAGCAGGGCGTCGGGGTCGTGCGGGTGCGCGTAGAAGCGGCTGAAGAGCGTGAGGAGCTCGCGCGCCTTCAGGCCGGGGTAGCCGCCGCCGCCCTGCGGCATCACGCCGACCCGGGCGCGCGCCTCTGCAGGCGTCCCGCCCAGGACCCGCACCGTGCCGCCGTCGGCCGTGCGGAAGCCCTCGCACACCTCGACGGTCGAGGTCTTGCCTGCGCCGTTCGGGCCGAGCAGGGCCACGACGGAGCCCGCGGTGACGGACAGGGACAGCCCGTCGACGGCAGTGCGATCGCCGTACCGCTTGACGAGGTCGACGACCTCCAGGGCGGCGGTCACCGGGCGAATCCTAGTGACGAGGGATAGGTAAGGGTGACCTGCGTGGCGGCCGTCACCGGGCTCCCGTTCGACCCGGGGCAGGATTTTCGACACACTGGTGTTGTGAAAAGCATGGGAGACAACCAGGGCACGCGCGAGCGTGTCCTCGGGCTGCTCCTCGAGCTCGGCACGGCCACGGCTGCCACTCTCTCCGAGCGACTGGACGTCACGCCTGCCGGGATCCGGCGGCACCTCGACGCGCTGCTCGCCGACGGCACGATCACGACCCGTGAGCCGCGCCGCCGCGTGGTCACCCGCGGCCGTCCCGCCAAGCTGTACGCCCTGTCGGAGGCGGGTCACGCCGCCGGTCCCAGCGCCTACGACGACCTGGCCGTCAGCGCCCTGCGGTTCATGACGCCGGCGCAGGTGCAGGCCTTTGCCGACGCGAAGGGCAAGGAGCTCGAGGAGCGGTACGCCGCGACCTCGTGCCCCGAGGACCTCGCCGCCGCGCTGTCTGCCGACGGCTACGCCGCCTCCGTCACCGAGCAGGGCCTCGGCGTCCAGCTCTGCCAGCACCACTGCCCCGTCCAGCACGTCGCTGCGGAGTTCCCGCAGCTGTGCGACGCCGAGACCGCCGCCCTCGGCCGCGTCCTCGACGTGCACGTCCAGAGACTCGCGACCATCGCCCACGGCGACGGCGTGTGCACCACGTACATCCCACGGAAGGTCGACGCATGACCACCACTCAGGACCAGCTCGAGGGCCTCGGCAACTACAAGTTCGGCTGGGCCGACTCCGACGCGGCCGGCGCCGCGGCGAAGCGCGGCCTCAACGAGGACGTCGTCCGCGACATCTCCTCGAAGAAGTCCGAGCCGCAGTGGATGCTCGACCTCCGCCTCAAGGGCCTCAAGCTCTTCGAGAAGAAGCCCATGCCCACCTGGGGCTCCGACCTCGACGGCATCGACTTCGACAACATCAAGTACTTCGTGCGGTCCACGGAGAAGCAGGCGACCTCCTGGGAGGAGCTGCCCGAGGACATCAAGAACACCTACGACAGGCTCGGCATCCCTGAGGCGGAGAAGCAGCGCCTCGTCGCCGGTGTCGCCGCGCAGTACGAGTCCGAGGTCGTCTACCACCAGATCCGCGAGGACCTCGAGCAGCAGGGCGTGCTCTTCCTCGACACCGACACCGCGCTCAAGGAGCACCCGGACCTGTTCCGCGAGTACTTCGGCTCGGTCATCCCGGTCGGCGACAACAAGTTCGCGGCGCTCAACACGGCGGTGTGGTCCGGCGGCTCGTTCATCTACGTCCCCAAGGGCGTGAGGGTCGACATCCCCCTGCAGGCCTACTTCCGCATCAACACCGAGAACATGGGCCAGTTCGAGCGCACCCTGATCATCGCCGACGAGG
>CBIHPE010000144.1:0-10591 GCA_966212015.1 uncultured Frankiales bacterium
CTTCGACGGCTGCGCCTGACCCGGGCAGCTGTCGGACAGCCGACAGCGCGGGCCACCCGTCGAGATGCAAGGGTGTCGGCCATGAGGCCCTTCCCAGCCCTCGTGCTGTTCCTCGCCCTCGGCCCTGTGATCGCCACGCCGCTGGCGGCTCCCGCCCGCGCCGTGTCGACCGTGCCGAGGCCGGTGTTCGGCCGCACGAAAGCTCTGCCACCAGCTCCTGGGCTCGGCCTGAAGCACAACTCCGACGCCGAGCCTGGCATCGGCGCCTCTCCGGACGGTCAGATCTGGATCGCCAGCGACGTCGACCCCGGGACCGACGACCCCCGGGTCGCCGAGGCCGTGTCGGGCACCGACATCTGGACGTCCACCGACAACGGCGTGACCTTCCGCTACGTCGCGGACCCGTTCGGCAGCACCAGCCGCACGCCCGGGCTGGGCGGCGAGGACACCGACATCGCCGTGGCCCCGGTGCGCAACAGCCAGGACCACTACACGGTCTACGCCGGCAGCCTCTACATCGGGAACACCTCCGTGGCCTACTCCACGGACGGCGGCGGCTCATGGACGCTGCTGCCCGTCGACGGGACGCCGGCCCAGGACCGCGAGTGGCTGGCTGCTGACGGGCCGTGCACCGTCTACGTCGGCTACCACCAGAACCCGGGCACCCAGATCCCGTTCGTCTCCACGCTCGACGTCTGCAACGGCACCAAGGTCCGCGAGTCGTCGGCGCTCTCACCTGCCGACACGCAGCGCTTCCTCGCCGGCACCGTCCCGTTCGAGTCGAACCTCATCGGCAAGCTCGTCGTCGACACGCACCCGCGATCCCCGTACGCCCACCGCATCTACTTCCCCATGGAGCAGTGCTTCTACGACGACATCGTGCAGGCCCCGGTGGCTTACGAGAACAGCAGCTCGCCATCGTGCACCGGCAAGGCCGAGCTGATCGTCGGCATCAGCAGCGACGGCGGCGCGACCTTCACCGACGTGCACGTCGCCACCTCGCCGGAGAAGACGCTCTCGATCTGGCCGGCCACGATGGCCGTCGACGACGCGGGCACGGCCTACTTCGCCTGGCACGACAGCAAGCACAGCTATCTCAACGTCAGCAAGGACGGCGGCCAGCACTGGAGCCCGAGCATCCGGCTGGACGGCGCCACCACCGCGGCGGTCTACCCGACCGTCGCCGCGGACCGGGCCGGCCACGTCGACGTCCTCTACGTCGGCACCGACAGCGCCGGCGACAGCAACAACGCCAAGGTGTTCGGCAAGCCCGGTAAGGCGGAGTCCGCCGCGTGGCGGATCGTCGACGCGCGCAGCGACGACAGCGGCCGGACCTTCCGCACCACCGCAGTCAGCGACGTCGTGCACCGAGGGGCGCTGTGCACCTACGGAGGAGCGTGCGCCGGCGACGGCAGCCGCGACTTCCTCGACGACTTCGGGGCCGTTCTCAGCCCGACCACGCACCGCCTGACGACGGTGTTCAGCAGCGACCAGCCCACCGGCAAGCGGGTCGACAACTTCACCGCGTTCGTCACCGAGCGTCCCGCCGGTGCGGTGCCGCCCGTGAGGCTGCCGCCCGTGGTCCGCCCCACGACGCCGGGCCATCACGGGTCCGGGCTCGCCGCGACCGGCGGCTCCCTCACCCTCGCGACACTGGCCCTGACCGTCCTGGGCGCCGCCGGACTGCTGCGGCGGCGGGTGCGTCAGCGGTACTGAGCCGCGATCGCCAGCACCTCACGGACGTACCAGTCCGCGTGGTTGTAGTTGAAGATCGCGTCGTAGAGCGCCTGCCCCCCGCGTCCGGCGCCGTTGCGGCACAGGTAGAGCGAGGCGGCCGGGACCGCGTCGTAGGGGCTCATGATGTCGGCCTTGCCGTCGCCGTCGCCGTCGACGCCGTACTCGGCCCAGGTCGAGGGCAGGAACTGCATGGGGCCGAGAGCACCGGCGCTCGACGGGCCGACGTTGCGCCCGTGGCCGCTCTCGACCTGGCCGATCGCGGCGAGCACCTTCCACGACAGGCCCGGGCAGTACGTCGCCGAGAGCTTGTAGAGCTCGAGGTACGTCGCGGGGCGGCGGTTGACGACCTGCACCGGCCGCAGCTCGGTGAACACCACGCCGTCTCCGACGATGTCCCGGACCTCGTTCTCCAGGCGGCTGAGCCTCCGGTCGGGGGCGGCGAGGACCAGGGTGTTCGTGACCAGTCCGACCGTGCGGGCCCGGTCGCGGTTCATGACGAGGGCGGACGCCGGCAGGTCGTAGGAGGCGACCGCGCCGATGCGCGCGTCGAGGGGCCGCTTGCCGAAGACGTGCACGTCGGACCCGAGCGGCAGCTTCGCGGCGTACGACGCGGCGAGGTCACCGCGAGCCACGGCAGCCCAGAGGGCGTCGGAGGAAGCGGTCGACCTCGGCGTGATCGCACGGAAGCTCGACGGGTCGACGCCCATCGCGTTGACCGCGCGGTGGCCGACCCGCACCGGTCCGGTGCTGATGACGGCCGTCCAGGTGAGGCCGTGCAGCCGCCGCAGCTTCGCGAGCATGGGCGGGGTGAGCGGCGCCTTCGTGGTGAGCATCAGGTCCGGCTTCGCCAGCGTCCGCAGCGGCTTCACGGGCAGCGGTGCCCGGTCGCGGGAGGCCTGGACGGGCACGCTGCGAGCGATCGGCGACGGCGCGGAGGCGGACTGGGGCGCTGTCGTCCGGCCGCGGTTGAAGCCGCCGTTCGCGGCCAGGGCTCCGCCGGAGACGAGCGCGAGGGTCGTCACGACCAGCGCGGGGACACGGACAGCACGGGGAAGCGTCGGGCGCATGAGCTCGGCGATCCTCCTGAGGTGGTAGTCAGTCCGGTGTGCTCAACGAGCGGGGCTGGGCGGACGTGACGGCCTGTGGTCGGGGCGCGGACGCGACGACCGGGTTTCTGAGGTGTTACCACCACTGTCCCACCAAAACCTCGACATGAAGGACGTCTGGGACGTCGCGGTGGTCGGCACCGGCCCCGCGGGGGCCGCTGCGGCCCGCGCCGCAGCCGTCGCCGGAGCGCGGGTGCTGCTGCTCGAGAAGGCTCAGGTCCCCCGCTACAAGCGCTGCGGCGGCGGCCTCATCGGCCCCTCGCAGCGCGTGCTGGCCGACAGCGGCGTCGAGGTCGCCGCGCTGGCCCAGGACGTCTGCGGCCGGTTCACGTTCACCCACGGCGGGGAGAAGGAGTTCACCCGCTCCGCGGAGCCGTTCCTGCCGATGGTGCTCCGCTCCGCCCTCGACGCTGCGCTCGTCGCCGTCGCGCAGGAAGCCGGCGCGGAGCTCCGCACCGGCGTCACGGTGGGGGCGTACGACGAGGCGGACGGTGTCGTGACCCTCGGGACCTCCCTGGGCCCGGTGTGGGCCCGCGCGGTGGTCGCCGCCGACGGCTCCGCCTCCCGCGCGTCCGGCTACGTCGGCGTGGACTGCGACCTGGTCGACATCGGTCTTGAGTCCGAGCTCCCTCGCCCGCCCGGGTCGGACTGGGACGGGCACGTGCTGCTCGACTGGGGGCCGGTCCCCGGCTCCTACGGCTGGGTGTTCCCGAAGGGCGACACCTTGACTGTCGGCGTCATCGGGTCCCGCGACGCCGGTCCGGCGATGCGCGACTACTACCGGTCCTTCGTCGCCTCACTCGGTCTCGACCTCGCGACCGCCCTGGTCGACGGCGGGCACCAGACCCGCGTGCGCACCGCCACGTCTCCGCTGCGCCGCGGCAACGTCCTCGTCGCGGGCGACGCGGCGGGTCTGCTCGAGCCCTGGACCCGCGAGGGCATCTCCTTCGCGCTCCGCTCCGGGCGGCTGGCGGGCATGGCTGCGGTGCAGGCGATCCCGTCGTACGAGGAGGCGATCGACGCCGAGCTCGGCGCGGAGGTCGCGGCGGGCCGACGAGCCCTCGGGGTCTTCACGAAGCGGCCGGGGACGGTGCACCGCGTCATGCGCACCAAGCCGCTGTGGCCGCTGCTGCAGGACCTCGTCAGCGGCCGCACGACGATGGCCGACCAGCTCGAGCGCCGCCGGGTCCGGGCGCTGGTCCGCTTGGTCGAGTGATCAGCGCACGAAGCTGAAGAGCCGCATCTGCTCGTAGGGCAAGGGATCTCGTGTCAGGTAGGCCGCCCCCACCGCCCACTCGGCTGTCGGCGCTCCTGTGACGAACGACGTCTCCCGCCATCCGGCACCGCCCCACCAGCGCCGGATCGTCGGCGTGAGATCCGGCTCCCGGCGGCCGCGGGTCCAGACCACCCGGGCGCCCGGACGACAGAGCCGGGAGGCGTTCTCGATCGTCGTTCGCACGTCCTCGTCGCTGATGTTGCCGAACACGCCGCAGAGCAGGAGCACGTCGGCGGGCGGGATCTCCCGGTACGTCGACAGCTCCCCCGCATCTCCGACGAGTGCACCCGCAGCGGCCGCCAGCACCGGGTCCTGCTCGACCAGGGCGGCGGTGACGTCACCTCCTCGGTGGTGCGCCGCAAGGACGCCGCGCACGTCGCGGCCGTCTCCGGCGCAGGCGCTCGTGAGCGCGATCGCTCCCGGCGGCAACGACGAGAGCGCGTCAGCCAGGAGCGCCTGCACCACGGCGCGTCGACGCGAGAGCGGCGAAGCCGGGTCGGCGTACGGCTCGTGCCAGGCCCGCCAGTCAGTCAACGAGGGAGATGGCTCCGGTCGGGCACTGGTGGACGCACTCCTGGAGCTTGGGCCGGTCGGACTCGGGTGGTTCCTCCTGGAGCACGTAGAGGAAGTTGTCGTCCCGCACCTCGAACACCTCGGGCGCGATGCCCATGCAGACGGCGTTGCTCTCGCACTTGTCGAAGTCGACGACGACCCTCATCCGGTGCCTCCTAGGCGAACTCGGCCCTGATCCTGTCACCGTGCTCGTCCAACCGCGGCTCGGCAGGCCGGTGACCGGGGTCGGGGAACGCGGACAGCTTCAGCGGGTTGCCGGGGACGGGCACCCCGCCCGCGTCGACCACCATCTGCCGTACCGCGGACTGCTCCGAGCCCACGGCCTCGGCCACGTCGCTGATGGGGCCGCAGGGGACGCCGGCGGCCTCGAGAACCTCGAGCCAGTGGGACCCGGTGCCGGCGGCCAGGGCCGACTCCAGCTCCTTCTTGAGCTCACCGCGGTGCTCGTGCCGCAGGGCGTTCGTGGCGAACCGCGCGTCGGTCAGCAGGGAGGGCAGCCCGACGGCGGACGACAGCGCACCGAACAGCAGGTCGTTGGCGGCGCAGATCGTGATGTCGCGGTCGCGGCAGGCGAAGGTGTCGAACGGCGCGATCGCGAAGTGCGCGTTGCCGATCCGGCCGGGCTCCTCACCGGTGGCGAGCCAGCGCAGGGCCGCGCCCTCGAGCAGGGAGACCGTGGCGTCGTACATCGCGACGTCGAGGTGCGTCCCCTGACCGCCGCGCAGCGCAGCGCAGATGCCCCCGAAGGCGTAGAGGCCGGCGGACAGGTCCGCGACCGGCGAGCCGGGCTTCACCGGCGGGCCGTCCGGCGACCCGGTGATCGCCATCAGGCCGCTCATGCCCTGCACGACCGCGTCGTAGGCCGGCCGCTGCGACCACGGCCCGGTGTGGCCGAAGCCGCTGATCGAGCAGTAGACGAGCGCCGGGTTGAGGGCGCGCGCGTCCTCGTAGCCCAGACCGAGGCGGGCCATCACTCCGGGGCGGAAGTTCTCGACCAGCACGTCGGCCCTCGCGATGATCCGCTTCACGAGGGCGAGGTCGTCAGGTGACCGCAGGTCGGCGGCGACGGACTCCTTGCCGTGGTTCACCCGGGCGAAGTAGAGCGACCGCTCGTCCAGGAACGGCCCGTAGCTGCGCGAGTCGTCACCGGTGTCCGGTTTCTCCACCTTGATCACGCGTGCGCCGAGGTCCGCGAGCATCATCGTGGCGAACGGCCCGGCGAGGACGCGGGAGAAGTCGACCACGGTCAGCCCCGTCAGCGGCCCGTGAACAGCATGTTGCGACACGCCGCACATCCTGCCCCGAGTGGGAACGATCGACCGAAGTGTGGTGTTGTGATGAACGTGACCGGAACTGCGACACCCACTGCCCCCGCCACTCTGACCAACGCCGACCGCTGCGACCGCTGCGGTGCCCAGGCCCGCGTCCGCGTCGTCCTGGCCTCCGGCGACCTCCTGTTCTGCGCCCACCACGCCAAGGCCTTCGAGCCCACGCTGCGCGAGCGAGCGCTCCAGTGGGTCGACGAGACCTCGACGATCGACGCGGCTGTCGTCGAGCCCTGACCCCTAGCACGTCCGACGGCCGTCTCCCGCGAGGGAGGCGGCCGTTGCTGTCTACGCCGGGGCGAACCTGGCCATCCACCGGCCGTCGACCGAGGCGGCCTGCAGCGGGATCCCGAAGGCCTGCGTCAGCAGCGGGCCCGTGAGGACGTCAGCGATCGGCCCGGCCGCGACCACCCTGCCGCGGGACAGCAGCAGCGCGTGCGTCGTGCCGACGGGGATCTCCTCGACGTGGTGGGTCACCAGCACCATCGGCGAGGGCCCGGGAAGGGTCAGCCGGGACAGCAGCCGCAGCAGCGCCTCTCGGGCACCGAGGTCGAGGCCGGCGGCCGGCTCGTCGAGGAGCAGCAGCTCGGGGTCGGTCATCAGGGCCCGGGCGAGGAGCACCCGCTTGCGCTCGCCCTCGGACAGCGAGCCGTAGCGGCGGTCGGCGAAGGCCCGCAGGCCGACCCGCCCGAGCAGCTCCGCAGCTCGTGCGACGTCCCTCTCGTCGTACCCGGAGGTCCAGCGGCCGATGACGCCGTAGGCCGCCGTCACGACGACGTCGCCGGCCCGCTCGTGCGGCGGCACCCGGTCCGAGAGGGAAGCGCTCGACAGGCCGACGCGCGTGCGGAGCTCGCCGAGGTCCGCCTGGCCGAAGGTCTCCCCCAGCAGCTCGACCGACCCGTGGGTCGGGAGCAGGGAGGCGCTCGCCACAGCGAGCAGGGTGGTCTTGCCGGCGCCGTTGGGTCCGAGCAGCGCCCACCGCTCACCCTCGTTGACGACCCAGTCGACACCCGCCAGCAGCGTGGCGCCCTCGCGCACCACGGTCACGCCGGACATCGACAGGACGCTCACCTGATCGACCGTACTCAGCGGGCTGGCAGGATCGTGGGATGACCTACCGCTGCTTCGACGTCGAGATCGCCGACTCCGTCGCGCACATCCGCATGAACCGGCCCGACGAGTACAACTCGATGACCGCCGACTTCTGGCGGGAGCTGCCGGAGATCGTCGACGGGATCAGCCGCGACGCCTCGGCCCGCGCCATCGTGCTGTCCAGCACCGGCAAGCACTTCTGCGCCGGCATGGACCTCGCGGTCTTCGCCGGTCAGCAGGACGAGGGCGACGTCGAGCTCGGCCGGAAGCAGGCCCGCCTCCGCGGCACCGTCAAGACGCTGCAGCGCACCGCCTCGTGCCTCGAGGAGGCGCGGATGCCGGTCCTCGTCGCCGTGCAGGGCGGCTGCATCGGCGGTGCACTGGACCTCGCGACCGCCGCCGACCTCCGCTACTGCACCGAGGACGCCTTCTTCGTCGTGCAGGAGATCAACATCGGGATGACGGCCGACATCGGCACCCTGCAGCGCCTCGGCACGTGCGTCCCCGAGGGCTTCGCCCGCGAGATGGCCTACCTCGGCCGCCGCGTCCCAGCGCAGCGCGCCTATGAGGTCGGGCTCGTCCAGCAGGTGTACGCCGACCACGCCGCCCTCGTCGTCGGAGTGCTCGAGTCCGCGCGCGAGATCGCGTCGAAGAGCCCGCTCGCGATCCACGGCACGAAGGTCGCGATGAACTTCGCCCGCGACCACTCCGTCGCCGAGTCGCTGGACCAGATCGCCACCTGGCAGTCCGGCATGTTCCAGCCCGGCGACATGGTCGAGTCGTTCTCCGCCAAGGCCGAGAAGCGCGAGGCGAAGTTCCCCGACCTGCTGCCCGAAACAAGTGGCCTGTAGGACGCAACCTCCCGCGCGGTCCGTGCGTGTACCTCCGTAGCGTCACCGACACACACCGTCCCGGGAGTCCCTCATGCGCCGCCTGGCCGTCCTTGCTCTGCTCACGCCCTCGCTGCTCCTGCCGTTCGCAGGAGCGGCTCGTGCCGCGGCGCCGTCCTCTGGTGATGCCCTGCTCGTCGTCCGCGACGGTGTGGCGTACCTCGGCAACGCGGATCTCTCCAGCACCTCCGCGACCGCCTACTCGGTCACGCCTGCGAACGCGGCTCTCAGCGACTTCCGCGCCTCGGCTGACGGCACCCGCTTCACCTACGTCCTGCGCCAGCCGACGGGTGCGGACTTCACGTCCACCACGCGGATCGTCGTCCGCGACGCGAGCGCACGGCAGGTGCGCACGCTCGACGGCCAGACCGGGTACGTCGCGGCAGACGACGTCCGCGGCAGCTTCCTCGAGACGCCGTCGCTCACGCCCGACGGCAACCAAGCCGTCTGGACCATCCGGACGCGCGGGATCCCGTCACTGCGACGCGGCCTGATCGCCACGCCCGGCCTCGGTGTCTCAGGAGTCCCCAACAGCAAGGGGCTCGAGTCGCCGGTGGCTCTGAACAACAACCTCACGATGATGGCCCTCAAGGACGGCACTCTCGTGAGCCTCACGCCGATCGGCACGCGTCGGGTCGTGACCGGTCTGCCGGCCGGCAGCATCAACAGCTTCTCCGTGTCGCCCGACGGCTCGAAGGTCGCCTACGAGCACACGAGCAGCGGCTCCCGGCAGCTCTCGATCGCCACTCTCACGCCGGGCACGTACCCCAGCTACTCCGCCGGGCCGTCGACCCTCCTGGTCGACCACTACCTCCCGTCGGCGCCTGCGTTCTCCCACGACGGCACCGCGCTCTACTGGTCGCAGGGCGGCGACATCCTCACGATGCCCGTGACCGGCGGCACGCCCACGAACCTGACCAAGGACGGCACGACGCCCGACGAGTCCGCGGTCGTGGGGATCCACCTCGAGGACACGCCGGCGGCTCCAGGGTCCGTCACGAACCTCACGGCGACCCTCGGTGCCGCGCCGGCCCTGCACTGGACGCTGCCCGCGGACACCGACCTGTCCGGAGTGAGCCTCACCCGCACCGCCGAGGGGCAGTCCGTCGCCCGCTACGTCCCGGCGCCCCTCACCAGCTACCAGGACCTCACGCTCCCCTTCGACCCGAAGAAGACCTGGACCTACACGCTGACGACCGTGGACCGATCGGGGCACACGTCGATCTCGAGCACGCAGCTGACGCTCCAGACGCGGCTCGCCAACATGGTGATCAGCAGCCCGACATCACAGGCGTCGAGCACGGCGCCGTTCCCGGTGCACATGCCCGTCGGCACCTACAACCTCTCGGTGCGCACCAACGGCACCGGCCCGTTCGTGCGCATCGCCACCGGCGGCACCGGCAGCTTCGTGTTCGGCAGCGACTACGGCACGACCAGCAAGGCGGGCGACAGCTACACCTTCCGCGTGCAGGTCTTCGACGACTACGGGAACGGCACGCCGGTGACCCTCCAGGCCCCCGCCAGCGTGCCCTTCGACGACGCGTCGTTCACCTACACCGGGGCGACGCAGCTCATCACCACAGCTCAGGCGTTCCTCGGCAAGGAGCACGTGCTGCTCGACGGGTCGTCCGTGACCTTCACCGGACCCAGGAGCAACCTGATCACCGTGATGGGCGCGCTGTGCGGCACGTGCGGCAGCGTGGACATGTACGTCAACGGTCGTCGGGTCGCCCTGGCGCACACGCACATCGACATGCCGGCCGGCTACCACTACGACCGCCGTCAGCTGATGCGGTTCGCCACCGTGAACTTCGGCCTGGGGCCGTACACGGTGAAGCTCGTCGCGCGCGGCGGCAAGGCGATCATCGACGGCATCGCCTTCCGCCGCTGACGGCTACTGCTCCGGCAGGTGGATCTCGTTCGACCGCAGGCGCTGGGTCAGGCTGATCAGCAGCTTGCGGTCGAGCGAGGGCACCTGGTCGACGAGCGCGCGGAACTCGCGCGAGCCGACGAGCAGCGCCCGCACCTCGTTCTTGGCGATGACGCTCGCGTTGCGCGGTGACCCGTCGAGCAGGGCCATCTCGCCGACGTGGTCGCCGGGACCGAGGCTCGCGATCACGTGGCCGTCGATGATCACGTCGACGTCGCCGGAGAGGATGACGATGAACTCGTAGCCGGTCGTGCCCTGCTTGATCAGGTGCTCGAGCGGCGCGTACTCGACCCACTCGGCGACGCGGTCGACGGCGGCGAGCTCGTCCTTGGTCCAGCCGTGGAAGAACGGCAGGTCGGCGAGCTTGTCGTAGCTGTGCTTGCGGGCGAGCAGGCTCATCAGGGGGCTCCTCAGTTCGTGGTTGTTGCCGACAACTGTCGCCCTGAGTGATCATCCCGTCTGTCAGATCGCCGACACCCCCGAACCGCCCCTCTGCACGGCCCGGCTGACGTCACTGCAACACCCTGAGGTCGGGCGCGGGGTTGGCCACGCTCACGGGCGTGGGTGGGCCCCAGGCTGTTGCCGTTGCGTCAGAGCACGCGCCGCCGTGACGCCAGAGCAGCACGATGAGCCTCCGCCGGTCACCGTCACGCTCAGCGGGC